>DATJOZ010000032.1:0-8081 GCA_035506655.1 Gaiellaceae bacterium | reverse complement strand
CGTCGCGAGCGTCAAGGTCTCGATCCAGGACACGACCGTCGGCGGCTCGAGCTGCTGGAACGGCTCGAGCTTCACCGCCGCCTGCCCGAACTACGTCACCGCCACCGGCACGACGAGCTGGAGCTACAACCTCGCCGCCGGCAGCCTCACCGACGGCCACAACTACACCGCGACCGTCCAGACGACGGACGCCCTCACGAACGCGGACAACGCCGCCGCGACCGCGAGCTGGATCTACGACACGACGAACCCGGGGAACGCGATCACGATCGCGTCGGTCGGCGCCGGCAACGCGCTGCTCAGCGGGACGACGCTCTACTACCGCGGCGCCGCGGCCGGCAACTTCACGCTCCAGGACGCCGTCTCCGACGGCGGCGCCGGCCCTGCCTCGGCACAGTTCCCCGCGCTCGGCGGCACGACTACCGGCTGGACGCACACCGGCCAGACCGTCTCGACGCCGCTCGGCGGCCCGTACGTCTCGAGCAACTTCACGTGGAGCGCGAGCACGACGAGCTCGCCGACCGAGGGCGTCGTCGGCTCCGACGCCGCCGGCAACACGGCGACGACGACGCTCACCTTCGTCGACGACTCCGCGGCGCCGACGGCCGCCGTCACCTTCCCCACCGCAGCCGCGTACAACGCCGCGGGCTGGAACGGCGCGCTCACCGGGACGTCGTCGGACGGCGGCGCCGGCGTGCAGACGGTGAAGGTCTCGATCCAGGACACGACCGTCGGCGGCTCGAGCTGCTGGAACGGCTCGAGCTTCACCGCCGCCTGCCCGAACTACGTCACCGCCACCGGCACGACGAGCTGGAGCTACTCGCTCGCCGCCGGGAACCTCACCGACGGCCACAGCTACACGGCGACCGTCCAGACGATCGACGCGCTCACGAACACGGACAACGCCGCCGCGACCGCGACGTGGACGTACGACACGAGCGCGCCGTCGTCCGCGACGCTGACGACGAACGCGGTCTACAACGCAGCCGGGTGGCCCGGCTCCGTGAGCGGCACCGTCTCCGACGCGGGCACCGGGAGCCACGGCATCTCGGCCGTCAACGTCTCGATCCAGGACTCCGGCACGGGCAAGTGCTGGAACGGGGCGAACTTCACGACCGCGAGCTGCCCGAACTACGTTCCGGTGTCGAGCGGCGGCACCGCGTCGGGCGGCGCGGACGCGAACTGGAGCTACACGCTCGCGAGCTCCGCGCTCACCGACGGCCACACGTACACCGTGCAGATCCAGGCGACCGACGCGACCGTCTCCGGCAACACGTCGGGCGACCTCTCCGCCGGGACGTTCGTCTACGACACGAGCGCGCCGACCGCAGCAACGCTCACGACGAACGGCGCCTACAACGCCGCCGGCTGGCCGGGCGCCGTCAGCGGCACGGCGAACGACGCGGCGACCGGCGCGCACGGGATCAGCGCGGTCAGCATCTCGGTCGAGGACTCCGGCACCGGCAAGTGCTGGAACGGCTCCGACTTCACCACCGCGAGCTGTCCGAACTACGTCGCCGTCACGTCGGGCGGCAGCGCGTCCGGCGCCGCCGACGCGGGCTGGAGCTACAGCCTCGTCACGGGCGCGCTCACCGACGGCGACACGTACACGGTGAAGGTGCGCGCGACCGACGCGACGACGAGCGGGAACCAGAGCGGCGACCTCTCGGTCGGCACGTTCGACTACGACGCGAGCGCGCCGAGCTCGGCGACGCTGACGACGAACGGGAACTACAACGCGGCGGGCTGGCCGGGCCACGTCGACGGCACCGTCTCCGACAGCGGCACCGGCGGCGACGGCATCTCCGCGGTGAGCGTCTCGATCCAGGACTCGGTGAGCGGGAAGTGCTGGAACGGCTCGGACTTCACGACCGCGAGCTGCCCGAACTACGTCGCGGTCACATCCGGGGGCACGGCGTCCGGCGCCGCGAACGCGAGCTGGAGCTACAACCTCGCGAGCGGCACGCTCACCGACGGGCACACGTACACAGTGCTCGTGCGCGCGACCGACGCGACGACGACGGGGAACACGAGCGGCGACCTCTCGGCCGGCACGTTCACGTACGACACTGCGGCTCCCGGCTCCGCGACGCTCGACGAGAGCGGCGCGTACAACGCCGCCGGCTGGCCCGGCGCGATCTCCGGCACGGCCTCCGACACGGGCACCGGCAGCCACGGGATCTCGTCCGTCAACGTCTCGATCGCGGACTCGGGCACCGGCAAGTGCTGGAACGGGACGAACTTCACGACGGCGAGCTGCCCGAACTACGTCGCGGTCACGTCGGGCGGCACCGCGTCCGGCGCGTCGAACGCGAACTGGAGCTACACGATCGCGTCGAGCGCGCTCACCGACGGCGACACGTACACCGTGCAGGTCCAGGCGACCGACGCGACGACGAGCGGGAACACGTCGGGCGACCTCACGGCCGGCACGTTCGTCTACGACACGAGTGCGCCGACGACGGCGACGCTGACGACGAACGGCGCCTACAACGCCGCGGGCTGGCCCGGCGCGGTGAGCGGCACGGCGTCGGACGCGGGCACCGGCGCGAACGGCATCTCGGCCGTCAGCGTCTCGATCCAGGACTCCGGCACCGGCAAGTGCTGGAACGGCTCCGACTTCACCACCGCGAGCTGCCCGAACTACGTGCCCGTCTCGAGCGGCGGCACCGCGAGCGGCGGCGCGAACGCGAACTGGAGCTACACGCTCGCGAGCTCGGCGCTCACCGACGGCGACACGTACACGGTGAAGGTGCGCGCGACCGACGCGACGACGAGCGGCAACCAGAGCGGCGACCTCTCGGCCGGGACGTTCGACTACGACACGAGCGCGCCGACCGCCGCGACGCTCGGGACGAACGGCGCCTACAGCTTCGCGGGCTGGCCGGGTGCCGTCAGCGGCACGGCGTCCGACGCGGGCGCCGGGAGCCACGGCATCTCCGCCGTGAAGGTCTCGATCCAGGACTCGGGCACAGGCAAGTGCTGGAACGGGACGGACTTCACGACGGTCTCGTGCCCGAACTACGTGCCGGTCTCGAGCGGCGGCACGGCGTCCGGCGCGTCGAACGCGAACTGGAGCTACACGATCGCGAACACCGCGCTCACCGACGGCGACACGTACACCGTCACCGTCCAGGCGAAGGACGCGACGACGAGCGGGAACACGAGCGGCGACCTCGCGGTCGGCAGCTTCGACTACGACACCTCGGCGCCGGGCTCCGCGACGCTGACGACGAACGGCGCCTACAACGCGGCCGGCTGGCCCGGCGCGATCTCCGGCACGGCCTCCGACGCGGGCAACGGCAGCCACGGCATCTCGGCCGTCGAGGTGTCGATCCAGGACTCCGTCAGCGGCGACTGCTGGAACGGCTCCGACTTCACCACCGCGAGCTGCCCGAACTACCTCCCCGTCACGAGCGGCGGCACCGCCTCGGGCGGCGCCGACGCGAACTGGTCCTACACCCTCGCCGGCGGCGCGCTCGACGACGGCCACACGTACACGGTGAGCGTGCAGGCCACCGACGGGACGACGACCGGCACGACGTCGGGCGACCTCACGGCCGGATCGTTCGACTACGACACGAGCGCGCCGACGACGGCGACGCTGACGACGAACGGCGCCTACAACACGGCCGGCTGGCCGGGTGCGATCTCGGGCACGGCGAACGACACGGCGACGGGCGCGCACGGGATCTCCGCGGTGAGCGTCTCGATCGAGGACTCCGTCAGCGGAAAGTGCTGGAACGGATCCGACTTCACGACGGCGACCTGTCCGAACTACGTCCCGGTCACGTCGGGCGGCACCGCGTCCGACATCGCGAACGCGCACTGGTCGTACACGCTCGCGAGCGGCGCGCTCACCGACGGCCACACGTACGCGGTGCTCGTTCAGGCGACCGACGCGACCGACTCGGGGAACACGAGCGGCGACCTCTCCGTCGGGACGTTCCGCTACGACACGGCGGCGCCGGCGAGCGCGACGCTGGCGACGAACGGCGTCTACAACCCGACCGGCTGGCCGGGTGCGGTCTCGGGCACGGTGTCCGATGCGGGCACCGGCAGCCATGGGATCTCCGCGGTCGGCGTCTCGATCGAGGACTCCTCGAGCGGCAAGTGCTGGAACGGCTCCGACTTCACGACCACGTCGTGCCCGAACTACGTCCCGGTGACGTCCGGCGGCACGGCGTCGGGCGGCGCCGACGCGAACTGGAGCTACGACCTCGTCACGGGCGCGCTGACCGACGGCGACACGTACACCGTGACGATCCAGGCGACCGACGCGACGACGAACGGGAACGTGTCGGGCGACCTGGCGGCCGGGACGTTCGTCTACGACTCGTCGGCGCCGAGCTCCGCGACGCTCACGACGAACGGCGCCTACAACACCGCCGGCTGGCCCGGCGCGATCTCCGGCACGGTCTCCGACGCCGGCACGGGGAGCCACGGGATCTCGAGCGTCGACGTCTCGATCGAGGACTCGACGACGGGCAACTGCTGGAACGGCTCCGACTTCACCACCGCGAGCTGCCCGAACTACGTGCCGGTCTCGAGCGGCGGCACCGCGTCCGGCGGCGCCGACGCCGGCTGGAGCTACACGCTCGCGAGCTCGGCGCTCACGGACGGCGATGCGTACACCGTGACCGTGCTGGCGACCGACGCGACGACGAGCGGGAACACCTCCGACGACCTCTCCGCCGGTAGCTTCGACTACGACACCTCGGCGCCGAGCGCCGCGACACTCGCCCAGAGCGGCGCCTACAACGCCGCCGGCTGGCCCGGCGCGGTGTCCGGCACCGTCTCCGACGCGGCGACCGGCAGCCACGGCATCTCCGCCGTCGACGTCTCGATCCAGGACTCCGTCAGCGGCAAGTGCTGGAACGGCAGCGACTTCACCACCGCGTCCTGCCCGAACTACGTCGCGGTGACGAGCGGCGGCACCGCCTCCGGCGGCGCGAACGCGAACTGGAGCTACACCCTCGCCAACAGCGCGCTCACCGACGGACACACCTACACGGTCCAGATCCGGGCGACCGACGCGACGACGAACGGGAACACGAGCGGCGACCTCTCCGCCGGCACGTTCGACTACGACACGTCGAGCCCGGCGGGGACGATCGCATTCCCGGCCGACGGCGCGCGCTACGACGCGTCGGGCTGGACGGGAACCGTCTCCGGCACCGCGACAGACGCCGGGGCGGGCAGCCACGGGATCGCCTCGACCGAGGTCTCGATCCAGGAGGACGGCGGCGGCAACTCCTGCTGGGACGGCACGAACGCCGCCGGCCACTTCGGCGCGAGCTGCCCGAACTGGGTCACGGTTGCGAACGGCACCGCGTCCGGCGCGGCGACGGCGAACTGGAACGCGACGCTCGGATCCTCCGCGCTCGTCGACGGCTCGACCTACGTCGTCACGCTCCGGACGACGGACGCGACGACGAGCGGCAACCAGAACGCGAGCGCCGCGACGAGCACGTTCGTCTACGACACGAGCGCGCCGACGCTCTCGACCGCGGCGACGAACGCAGCCGGCACGACGCTGACGCTGACGTACGACGAGCCGCTCGACTCCGGGTCGGTGCCCGCCGCGGGCGACTTCGTGCTCGAGTACCAGCCGGCGAACGGGGGCGCCTGGACGGGCGAATCGATCACCGGTGTCTCGGTCGTCGGCTCGACCGTCGTGCTGAGCCTCGCGACGCCGCCGAACGACTCGCAGGCGGTCCGGATCTCGTACGCGCCGGGGACGAGCCCGATCCGTGACGTGGCGGCGAACGACGCGGCGAGCCTCACGCACCAGGCGGTGACGAACGGCACGACCGACACCGTCGCGCCGTCGGTCACCTCGATGGCGACGAACGTCGCGGGGACGCAGCTGACGGTCGACTACGACGAGCCGCTCGACTCGGGCTCGACGCCGGCCGCCGGCGACTTCGTCCTCGAGTACCAGCCGTCCGGCGGCGGCGCGTGGACGCCGCAGTCGATCAGCGGCGTGTCCGTCTCCGGCTCGATCGTGACGCTGACGCTCGCCTCGCCGCCCGACGACTCGCAGTCGGTGCGGCTGTCGTACACGCCGGGGACGAACCCGACGCGCGACGCGAGCTCGAGCCACAACGACGCCGCGGCGTTCTCGCAGCAGAGCGTCACGAACGACACTCCGGACACCGTCGCGCCGACGGTGGCGAATCTGTCGGCGTCGGATGCGAACGGCTCGTATACGACGGGTTCGACGATCCACGTCACCGTCGCCTTCAGCGAGCCCGTTCTCGTCACGGGGTCGCCGAAGCTCGCGCTCAACACGACGCCGGCGGAGAGCGCGACGTATGCGTCGGGCAGCGGGACGAAGACACTGGAGTTCGACTACACGGTGCAGGCCGGGGATACGAGCGCCGATCTCGACTACGCGGCGACGACCTCGCTGACGCTGAACGGCGGGTCGATCCGCGACGCGGCCTCGAACGACGCCGACCGGACGCTCGCGCCGCCGGGCGCGGCCGGCTCGCTCGGGGCGAACAAGGACATCGTCGTCGACACGACCGCGCCGACCGTGACGAACGTGACGGCGTCGAACGCGAACGGCTCGTACAACGCGGGGACGACGATCCACGTCCAGGTCACGTTCACGGAGCCGGCGACGGTAACGGGCTCGCCGAAGCTCGCGCTCAACACGAGCCCGGCCGAGAGCGCGACCTACGCCTCCGGCTCCGGCACGTCGACGCTGACGTTCGACTACACCGTGCAGGCCGGCGACAACAGCGGCGCACTCGACTACACCGGCACCGGCGCCCTGACACTGAACGGCGGCACGATCCGCGATGCCGCCACCAACGACGCGACGCTCACCCTCGCAACCCCGGGCACCGCCGGCTCGCTCTCGGCGAACAAGAGCCTCGTGATCGACACGATCGCACCGACGGTCACGAACGTGACCGCGTCCAACCCGGACGGCTCCTACACGACCGGCACCGTGATTCACGTCCAGGTCGGCTTCAGCGAGCCCGTCACCGTCACCGGGTCGCCGGCCCTCGCGCTCAACACGGGCCGGGACGCGACCTACGCCTCCGGCAGCGGCACCTCGACACTCACGTTCGACTACACCGTCCAGGCCGGCGACACGAGCGCCGACCTCGACTACGCCGCAACCACGTCACTGACGCTCAACGGCGGCACGATCCAGGACGCGGCGACGAACGACGCGACGCTCACGCTCGCCTCGCCGGGCGCCGCCGGCTCGCTCTCCGCCAACAACAACATCGTCGTCGACACCACCGCGCCGACCGTCACGAACGTGACGGCCACGAACGCGAACGGCTCCTACAACGCGGGGACGACGATCCACGTTCACGTCGTCTTCGACGAGCCCGTCACCGTCACCGGGTCGCCGACCCTCGCTCTCAACACGGGCCAGGACGCGACCTACGCCTCCGGCAGCGGCACCTCGACACTCACGTTCGACTACACCGTCCAGGCCGGCGACACGAGCGCCGACCTCGACTACACGGCGACGACGTCGCTGACCCTGAACGGCGGCACGATCCAGGACGCCGCGACGAACGACGCCGACCTGACCCTCGCCTCGCCCGGCGCGGCCGGCTCGCTCGGCGCCAACAAGAACCTCGTCATCGACACGACCGCGCCGACCGTCACCAATGTCAGCGCGACGAACGCGAACGGCTCCTACAACGCCGGCACGACGATCCACGTCACGATCGCCTTCAGCGAGCCCGTCACCGTCACCGGCTCGCCGAAGCTCGCGCTCGACACGACGCCGGCCCGCTCGGCGACCTACGCCTCCGGCAGCGGCGGCTCGACGCTGACGTTCGACTACACCGTGCAGGCCGGCGACACCGCCGCCACGCTCGACTACGTCGCGACGACCTCGCTCACGCTCAACGGCGGCACGATCCAGGACGCGGCGACGAACGACGCGACGCTCACGCTCGCCTCGCCGGGCGCCGCCGGCTCGCTCTCCGCCAACAAGAGCATCACGATCGACACGACCGCGCCGACGGTCTCGAACGTCACCGCGTCCAACCCGGACGGCTCCTACGACGCGGGCAGCACGATCCACGTCCAGGTCGTCTTCA
>DATJOZ010000031.1:0-2293 GCA_035506655.1 Gaiellaceae bacterium | reverse complement strand
CGGCCGAGGCGCTCCGGGTGCAGCAGACGATCGGGGTGGCCAACGGCACCGACGCGATCGTGCTCGTGCTCGACGCGATGGAGATCGGCCCCGGCGACGAGGTCATCTGCCCCGCCTTCACGTTCTATGCGACCGCCGAGTCGATCGCACGGCGCGGCGCGACTCCCGTCTTCGCCGACATCGACCCGGCCACGCTGAACGTCGACGTGCAGGACGTCGCCGCGAAGATCACCGACCGGACGCGCGCGATCATGCCGGTGCATCTGTTCGGCCGGCCCGCGCCGATGCCGGAGCTCGTCGAGCTCGGCCTGCCGGTGATCGAGGACGCGGCACAGGCGTTCGGCGCGGCCGGCGTCGCGACGCTCGGCGCGATCTCGACGTACAGCTTCTACCCGACGAAGAACCTCTTCTGCCTCGGCGACGGCGGGCTCGTCGCGACGAGCGACGAGGAGCTCGCCGACCGCGTGCGGATGCTCTCGTTCCACGGCTCGCGCGACAAGAAGGACTTCGACTTCGTCGGCTACAACTCACGGCTCGACGAGATGCAGGCCGCGTTCCTGCGCCTCTTCCTCGAGCACATCGACGAGTGGAACCGCGGCCGCCGCGAGGCCGCCGCACGCTACGCCGAGCTCGGGCTCGGCGAGCTCGTCGAGCTGCCGGAGGACGACCCGGGCCACATCTACCACCTCTTCGTCTGCCGCTCGCCCGAGCGCGCCGCGATCCGCGCCGCGCTGACCGAGGCGGGCATCGCGTCGGCCGAGTACTACACGACGCCGCTGCACCTGCAGCCCGCGCTGCGGTTCCTCGGCTGGGAGCCGGGCTCGCTGCCGGAGACCGAGCGCGCCGCGACCGACACGTTCTCCGTCCCGTTGTGGCCGGGGATCCCGCTCGAGGCGCAGGAACGCGTCGTCGAGACGGTGCGCTCCGCGGTCGGCGTCACGTCACGCGCATGAGACTGCTGAACCGCCACCGCCTCTGGCAGTTGGTGGTGGACGGGACGCTTGTCGCGCTCGCGTGGTTCCTCGCGTTCGAGCTCCGCTTCGACCACGGGCTCCCGGTCTACTACACGACGCTGCTGCACCGCACGCTGCCGCTCGTCGTCGCGATCCAGCTCGCCGTGTTCATCGCTTTCGGCTTCTACAACCGCTGGTGGCGCTACGTGTCGGTGCACGACATGTGGAGCCTCGTCCGGGGTGTCGCGGTCGCGTGCATCGTCGCCGACCTGACGGTGTACTTCATCTCGCCGGTGCACAACGTCCGCCTGCCGCGGACGATCGCCGTGACGGACTTCCTGCTCACGCTCGCGTTCGTCGCCGGCGTGCGGCTCCTCGCGCGCACGGTCATGGAGCGGCCGGGGACGAACGTCGTCGCGCGCGGCAAGGAGGTCATCGTGATCGGCGCCGGCGACGCGGGCCGGCTCATCGTCCAGGAGATGCAGCGCTCGCGGATGCTGAACGTCACGCCGATCGGCTTCGTCGACGACGACCCGCGCAAGCGCAACTCGCGGATCATGGGCGTCAAGGTCCTCGGGACGCTCGCGGAGCTGCCGCAGATCCTCCGCGAGCAGCGGCCGGACGAGCTGCTGATCGCGATGCCGTCAGTCTCCGGCGACGTGCGCGGCCGCATCGTCGAGACGGCGCAGGCGTCGAAGATCCCGGTCAAGACGCTGCCGGGGCTGTACGAGCTGATCTCCGGCGACCTGAACCTCGCCGGCCAGATCCGCCCGGTGCAGGTCGAGGACGTGCTCGGCCGCGAGCAGGTCGAGGTCGACTTCCTCGAGCTCGCCGCGTACCTCCGCGATCGCACCGTCCTCGTCACCGGCGCCGGCGGCTCGATCGGCTCCGAGCTCTGTCGCCAGATCGCGCGCGTCGGGCCGACGCGGCTGATCCTCATCGACAACGCGGAGACGCCGCTCTTCGAGATCGAGCGCGAGCTCGTGAGCGAGCGGAGCTTCTCGGCCGCCGTGCCCGTGCTCGCGGACGTCAACGATGCGCCGCGCCTCCGCAGCGTCTTCGAGCGCTACCGCCCGCAGATCGTCTTCCACGCCGCCGCGTACAAGCACGTGCCGCTGATGGAGGCGAATCCGCTCGCCGCCGTCACGAACAATGCGCTCGCGACCCGCGCAATCGCGAGCGTCGCCGTCGAGTTCGGCGTCGAGCGCTTCGTGCAGATCTCGACCGACAAGGCCGTGAACCGTCAGACGGTCATGGGGCAGTGCAAGCTCCTCTGCGAGTGGATCGTCGAGGCGTTCGGCCACCGCGAGGACGTGACGACCGAGTTCGTCGCCGTGCGC
>DATJOZ010000030.1:0-18721 GCA_035506655.1 Gaiellaceae bacterium | reverse complement strand
GGTGAACGTCGCCCACGCGACCTCCGACACGGCGGGCGGCGGCCTGATCAGCGGCGGCGTCGAGATCCCGACGGCGTCGATCGACGGCGGCACGAAGGCCGAGCTCGACGCGACGGTGCCGAACGCGGCGAGCGTCGACGTGACGGCGCACGGGACGAACACGGCGACGGCGACCGCGTCGATCCTCACCGTCGGGCTGCTCGGCTCGGTGGGTGTCGGCTCGGCGCTCGCCGAGATCACCGGCGGCGCCGTCGTCCAGGCCCTGATCGGCCCGGGAGCAGACCTGCTGATCCCGGGCGTGCCGGTCACCGTCGACGCGGTCTCGATCGACACGGCGACCTCGAGCTCCGACGTCGACGTCGTCACTCTCGGCCTCGGGATCTCGGACATGACCGCGACCGCGAACGTCGGCGGCGGGACGTGGGCGTACGTCGGCAACGACGCGACCGTGCACAGCGGCGCGCTGAACGTGACCGCCGTATCGCAGCTGACGGCACACGCAACCGCGAACGCCACGAGCATCGCGCTCGGCATCTCGGGCAGCGGGCAGTCGCCGACGGCGTCGATCACGCACCTGACGCGGGCGTTCGCCGGGAAGCGCGACGACATCGCACTCGGCACCGGCGCGGCGACGTTCACCGCCGGCTCGACCGCCAACTCGACCGCAGACACGAACGGCGTCGGCGTGGGCACGATCCAGATCAGCCTCGTGAACGTCTCGGCGACGACCGGCGGGACGACCTCGGCGTACATCGACGACGGGACGACCGTCAACGCCGAGCACGTGACCGCGCAGGCGACCGGGACGAGCACTGCGACGGCGACCGCGAGCCAGGTCGGGATCGGGCTCGTCTCGGGCGCGGGCGTGTCGACCCACGCGACCGACTCGAGCGTCGTCAGCGCCTACATCGGCCCGATCGAGGGCACGTCGGCCGCGAGCGCCGCTTTCCCGACCAAGGTGATCGCGCGCACGGGCGTCGACGTCCTCGCGACGCTGACCGCGCACCCGTACGCGCACGCCGACATGACGAGCGTCGGCCTGCTCTTCAGCGGCGCCGGGACGAGCACGACCGCGACGGCGACGCCGCACGTCCTCGCCTACCTCGGCGACAAGGCGCAGGTCACGGCGGCCGGCGGGCCGGTCCTCTTCCGCGCCGTCGACACGGAGACGGCGATCTCCGACGGGTCCGGCTTCGGCGTCTCGCTCGGCGTCTCCGCCGGCGCGACGCTCAGCACCGCCGACCTCCGGCCGGCCGTGCGCGCCTTCACGACGGGCGGCGGCTCGATCCAGGGCGCAACCGTCACCTTCAGCACGCGGCTCAACGTCGACGCGCTCAACAACCCGATCTCGCCGGTCTACAAGGCGGTCACCGTCACGCCGGCCTTCGCAACGCTCCTGCTCGGCAGCATCGGGCTGCTCGGCGGCGTCGCCGGCGGCGTCGCGACCGCGACCGACTCACCGACCGTCGAGGCCTCGACCGGCGGCGGGACGGCGGTGACGGCCGGGAAGAGCGTCGTGCTCTGGAACCAGGTCTTCTCGCCCGCGAGCGCGGACGGCACCTCCTTCGCCGCCGGCCTCGGCGTCGGTGTCGGCATCGTCGTCCCGACCGCGACCGCCGGCGGCACGATCACGGCGTCGTACGACGGCTCGGTCGTCTCCGCGAACACGGTGCTCGTCCTCAACACCGTCGAGGCGCGCACGTCGGTGACGGGTCGTGCCGCCGCCGGCGGCCTCGGCGCCGGGATCACCGACGCGACCCTCACCGCGGACACGCACCCGAACGTGCAGGCGCTCGTCGGCGGGACGATCTCGTCGAGCGGGGACGTCACCGTCGAGTCCTTCGTCGAGGCGAGCGCGGTCGGCGACTACCAGGGCCTCGCACTCGCGCTCGGCTTCGCCGCGGGCTTCATGACGGTGGACGCGACGGACGGCACGCACGCCACCGCCGACGTGCTCGGCGGCGCGAGCGTCACGAGCGCCTCCGGGAACGTCTCGGTGCTCGCGTACCACAACTACGACGGCTCGACCTTCCTCACGAGCGACATGGCCGAGGCGAAGGCGTCGATGACGAGTGTCGCGTTCGGGCTCGCGTTCAACTCCTCCGACCTGAACGCCACCGCACAGGCCGTCACGCTGGCGCAGCTCGATCCGGGCGGGACCCTGGCGGCGCCGTCGGCCGGCGTGATCCTGAAGGCGATCTCCGGCGACTACGCCCTCGCGCACATGGAGAGCACGAGCGTCTCGCTCGTGAACATCGGCGCCGCCGGGAGCAACCCGGTCGCGACCGTCGCCGGCAACACGCAGGCGAACCTCGAGGGCAACGTCGTCGGCCCGGGCAGCACGCCCGGCGCGGGCTCGATCACGAGCCTGGCGAGCGCGCAGGACTACTCGGTGTCCGACATGAGCAGCACCTCCGCCGGCCTCGTCTCGGCGGGAGCTGCGAACGCGACCGCGCAGGCGTCGCCCTCGGTCGGCTCGACGTTCGGAAGCGGGGGCTCGGTCGTGATCACGACCGGCAACATCACCGCGCAGGCGCTGGCGCTCACCGACGCGGACTCGACGACCGGCTCCTACGGCGGCGGCCTCGTCCAGATCAACGACTTCTCCGCCGTCGCGAACGACAACCCGCAGGTCGGGTTCACGGTCGCCGCCGGCGCGAACGTGACCTCCCAGAGCGGCACGATCACGTTCGACGCGACGCACGGCGCGCTGCCGCCCGGCGGCCTCCCCGGCAGCTTCGACGCGCTCGCCGGCGTCGATCCGTCGAACGGCAGCGCCGGCAACAGCATCACGTTCACGTCCGCCCACAACCTCTCGACCGGCGCGAGCGTCACCTACAACGCCAACGGCGAGACTCCGGTGGGCGGGCTCCAGGACGGCCGCCCGTACGACGTGATCGTCACGTCGCCGACCCAGATCCAGCTCGGCGACACGTTCTCGGGCGTGACCGTCGACCAGACGAACGACGTCCTGAGCTGGGGCACGGGCACGCATACGTTCAAGGACGGCGACTTCGTCTACTACTTCGACGGCGGCAGCCCGATCAACGGGCTGGTGAACGGCACCCGCTACCAGGTGCACGTGATCGACACGCACACGATCAAGCTGATCGTGCCGGGCGCGCCGATGCCGAGCGTGACGGTGAGCGCCGGCGCCGTGAACAGCAGCACCGACACGATCTCCGCCGCGAACACGTTCGTGTCGAACCAGGCGGTCACGTACTACGCGCCGACGCCCGACGTGCTCTTCAACACCGTCGCCGTCGACCAGACCTACTCCGGCGGCGCCTTCACGGACACGGACAACGATCAGATCTTCGTCGGCAGGAGCGACGGGATGGGCGGGCTCACCGATCCGGGCTTCTCGACCGGCGACGCCGTCTACTACACCGGCGGCTCGATCGGCGGCCTCTCGAACGGCAACGTCTACTACGTGATCGTCGTCAGCACGTACGAGATCCGGCTCGCCGACTCGTTCGCGCACGCGATGTCGAACACCTACATCTCGCTCGGCCCGGACAAGGGCAGCGGCGGCGTCCAGGTTCAGCAGCGGCTGTGGCGGAACAACGATGCGCCGATCGGCGGGCTGGAGGACGGGCGCACGTACTACGTCAAGAGCCCGACCGCGACGACCTTCAAGCTCTCCGACTCCTCGGGCCCGGGCGGCACCGTCGACCTCGACACGGGCGGCCGCACCGGCGGCTCGCACTTCTTCGGCGTCACGGGCGTCGACTTCAAGAGCGGGGCCGGCGGCTCCGAGAAGCTCGTGATCGACATCACCGGCACCGGCACCGGCACGCAGCAGATGATCGGCGCGGGCGGAGCGGGCATCGTGCCCCCGGCCTCGGGCGACGGTGTCGTCACGGCGCAGGCGACGGGCGCCGGCGGCGGCTTCGTCGAGATCGGCCACGCGTCGTCCTCGACGACCGTCTCGGCCACCGTGACGAACACCGTCCAGGGCGGCGCGACGGTCAGCGGCGACATCGTGAACGTCACGACGCACGGCTACGTCGCCGGGCACGCGGAGTCGGACAACAGCGGCGGCGGCTTCGTCTCGTCGCCGACCGCCGACGCGGACGTCGCGGTCTCGATCGACAACGAGGTCTACGTCCAGGGCGGCTCGACGTTGAACGCGACGCGCGACGTGAACGTGAAGGCGCTCTCCGACGTGTCGCCGAGCGTCGTCGCCTCGAGCTCGAGCGGCGGCTTCGTCGCCGGCGGCGGCGGCTCGGTCCACTCGTACGCCGACTACACGAACCGCGTGACGATCGAGGGGACGATCAACGCCGGCGCGACCGCGACCGTCGCGACCGACGTGAGCGCCGACGCGGAGTCGCAGGCGAGCGGCGACATGGGCGGCGCGTTCGGCGGCGGCGGCACGACGGCGAGAGCCGAGATCGGCCTGTCGAGCGCGCTGAACCAGGTGCACGTCATCAACGGCGGCCAGGTCAACGGCAACGTCGTCGTGCTCCGCGCGCGCGTGAACGAGGAGCGTGCGAATGCGAATGCGAACGCACACGCGGGCGCGATCGGCGCCGGCGTCACCGCGAACGGCATCGCCGCCGGGCACGGGCTCGACGAGGTGCGCCTCGAGCCGGGCTCGCTCGTCTACGGCGACACCCAGATCGCGATCACCTCGGAGATCCGGGGCGCGAGTCTCTACGCGGTCGGCGACGCCTCGTGCTCCTGCCTCGGCGGCGACACGAACGGCAACGTGACGGTGCTGGACAGCACGGACGCGCGCGTGTCCGGCGTCGCCGGCTCCGTGCTGAAGACGCACGACCTCGAGGTGAACGTGAACTCGGCCTCCCCGGGCTTCGGCTGGGACGCGGAGCAGGACGGCGGCTGGTTCGACGTCGGCGGCGTCAGCGCGACGCTGACCGCCGACCTCGGCCGGAACGCCTTCTGGGAGTCGACGGTGTACCTGCTCGCGACGCCGAACCCGGTGCTGACGGTCAACGCTGCGGGCAAGATCGTCCAGGACGTCAACGTCGGCGTCACCGACCAGTTCGCCAACCCGTACTTCCTCGGGGACACGATCCCGGTCGGCCGCGTGATCGAGGTCGGCGACCTCGTCTTCACCGGCACGCCGATCGCGAACTTCGTCGTCAACGACCTGACGCCGTTCGACTCGACCCTCTGCGGGAAGGTGACCTGCCCGGCGGTCACCCTCCACGGCCACATCTGGGGCAACGACGGCCACTTCATCGTCCAGAACGCGTGGGACTCGGTGACGATCACGAACTACTCGAGCCGCCCGCTCGAGACGCACTTCATCGAGGTCGCGCAGCTCTCCAAACTCGACGCGACGATCACGATCACCGCCGAGGACAAGCCGGGCCCGACGAGCTCGCCGGTGAACGACGTGTCGCTGCCGGAGAACCCGCCGGGCGGCGTCACGATCGAGTTCGACCTCGACCACAACTGGCCGGCGACCGTCGTCTCGATCCTGAACGTCCAGCCGGGCGGGATCCCGTTCTCGCTCGTCAGCCTCGACGGGACGATCTACAACCCGATCGGGAAGACGATCGTCCGCAACGACCGCGGCAACATCGTCCGCGGGCCGGACGCGATCAAGGCGAACGACGTCGTGGAGACGAACCAGGCGTTCTTCGACGCGGAGTACGGCTCGATCGGCACCTCGACGACCTGCTCCGGCGCCGTATCGTTCTGCCCGCCGCGCTCGCCGATCGTGCTCGACCTCGTCTGGAGCCAGTACGTCGACGGCGGCGGGACGCACGAGCGGCCGATCGTGCTGAACGCACAGGCCGGCAACGACATCTCGCTCGACATCACGAACATCCTCCGCGAGCCGTACGGGCCGCCGCCGGTCTTCAACCCGGTGCTCGGCCCGATCCACGCCGGCGGCAACGTCGACATCCAGGTGTTCGACAGCCAGCAGGGAGACGACCTGCGCGACGTCGCGTGGATCCGCGTCAACCTCTTCGACCTGCCCGGCCCGGTCGGCCCGACGCCGCCGCGCAGCGGCCTCTACCGCGTCCACTTCGATCCGGACCTGTCGCTGCCGCCGTGGCTCGAGGTGATCCTCCGCGCCTTCGGCACCGTGAACGCGCCGATCGACAGCGCCGTCACGTTCTCCGACGTGAGCGCCGGGAACGACATCGACCTCTGCCACGGCGCGGTCTCGTGCTCGACCGACTCGGCGACCACGATCCCGTTCCTCGTCTTCAGCGACGTGGACGCGGACCTGCGCGCGAACATGTTCGGCTGGGACGACAACCACGTCATGTCGACGGAGAACAACGCCGGCCAGATCGACGAGCACACGAACGGCTTCATCGTCGACTCCGAGCTGAACTCGAACCTTCGCGTCGGCCAGATCTTCTCGACGACGTCGAACGTCGGGCTGCTCTCGAAGCAGCTCGTGCTCGACGCGGCGAACGACCCCGGCTCCACGAGCTCGCTCGACGGCACCGACGTGATCGGCCAGGACGTCGTCATCTTCAGCGGCCTCGGCGGCGCGATCGGCGGCGTCGGCCTCCCGACGAACTTCCTCGAGGTCCGCGTCAACTGGCACGGCGGCACGACGCCCGGCCTGCTGACGGTGGAGGACACCGCCGCGCCGCTCACGCTCGGCGTCTACGTCACGGAGACGAGCGGCAACCTCTGGGTCAACACCGTCCACACGAACGGGAGCGCGGCGCTGACGACGCTCGCCGGCTCGATCCTCGACGGCCGCAACGGCGGGCTCGGCGACGACAAGCCGGATCCGGCGGCGCCCGGCGGCTGCTGCATGGTGCCGAACGTCGTCGCGAACTTCGTCGAGCTGTTCGCCGCGGGCGGCAGCATCGGCCAGCCGGGCATCACGAAGGGCTGCTCGAACGACGGCAACGGCCCGCCGAGCACGGTCGGGATCCCGCGCTGCCTCCCGCAGAGCGACTTCAAGATCGACTCGTCGCACCTGATCACGGCAAACGTGGCGATGGCGGCGTCGAGCGGGATCTACGTGACGGAGACGAACGGCGCGATGAACGTCGTGCTCGCGCTCTCGACGTCCGGCGACATCCGGCTCACGGTCTGCGACCGCCCGACGACCGGCGACGACCTGAATCTCCTTGCGAGCGGCTTCGCCCTCTTCGTCGAGAACGTCGTCCTGCCGATCCCGCACGGGACGATCTGGGCCGTCACCGGCAACGTCACGCTGCAGTTCGGCGACAATCTCACGACCGCCGCGGGCACGCAGATCATCGCAGGCAAGACGGTGAAGCTCGTCGCCGGTTACTGCAACTGCGACAACGTCGGCTCCGTGATCACGCTCGGCGGCACGATCAAGTCCGGCCCGGTGATCCACCTCGTGACGACGGTGATCATGGGCACGCCGTACGCGGACAGCTTCGTCTTCAACCAGACGTCGATCGCCGGCTCGCTCGAGGTGTTCGGCGGCGCGGGCGACGACACGTTCACGGTCAACCAGCTCGCGTCGATGGACGTCGCGGACGGCGACTCGCTGACCCTCGACGGGCAGGGCGGCTCCGACCTCTACACGATCAACACCGCGGGCAGCATGTCGACGGACGAGCACGACTACGTCGTGAACGTCCTCGACAGCGGCGCGCCGACCGACGGCTCGAACGTCCTCGTCGTCAACGGCTCGAACCAGCCCGACGTCTTCCTGCTCCGCAGCACGCAGCAGACGGCACCGGGGCAGGAGCCGCCGCCGGATCCGGACGTCACCGGCCTCACGAACGACGCGACGACGCTCCTCCCGGCGGTGCAGCAGCCGACCGCGTTCGTCGCGCTGCTCCACGGCTCGCTCACGGACGTCCTCCAGCGCAGCCGCCAGGACGTCGAGCGGATCAACTACAGCGCCGGGATCAACGGCCGGCTGATCGTGAACGGCCTCGGCGGGAACGACACGTTCGCGGTCGACGACAACAGCGCGATCACGACGCTCGACGGCGGGGCCGGCGACGACACCTTCCTCATCGGCCAGGCGTACTTCTCGCCGCGCACGCCGACGACGATCGGCACGGTGGGCGACGTGACGAACGGGCTGCCGCCCGGGCCGCCGATCACGAACCCGTTCGATGCGTTCCCGACGACGGATACGACCGTCGGCTGGCTCAGCCGCGGCAACTCGTACCCGATCGTCGCGTACGGAGGCGACGGCAACGACGCGTTCCTCGTCCTCGCGAACCACGCGGCGCTGACGCTCGACGGCGGCGCCGGGAACGACCTGTTCGCGCTGAAGGCGAGCGCGCTCGTGAATCCGCAGACGAACGCGGTCGTCGTCGACACGTTCCTCACGCCGACCGACGCGAACGGCGCGCCGAGCGCGAACATCGCCCCGGTCTACACGGTCGACGCGACCGTCGACGCGATCGCCGGCGGCGGGGACGACGCGCTCTACGTCATCGGCACCGGCCTCTCGGACTTCATCGTCCAGACCGGCACCGGCTCGCTGCTCGGCGCGGGCCTGCACGTGAACCCGGCCGGGTTCGGCGACGGCAGCGTCCACGTGATCAACACGGGCGCGCCGTGCACCGGCGTTTGCGCGAGCGCCGTCGTCAGCGAGGACCTCGAGGGCCTGAGCGGCGTCGTGAACCAGGCCGAGGAGATCACCGGCGCCAACCGGATCTCGACGAACGACTCGAGCCTCCCGGCCGTCCAGCTCGCGGGCGGGATCGGGCTCGACGTCGCGGGTGCGAGCGCCGGCCAGGTCGTGATCACGGAGAGCGGCGGGTCGACGCGGGTCTACGAGCAGCCGTCCAACGCGATCATCGGCAACAACGACTCGGTCAGCGTCCTCCGCCAGAACCCGAGCATCGACACCTTCACCGTGAGCCTCGCCTCGCCGCCGAACGCGACGGTCTACGTGAACGTCTCGGTCGCGCTCGGCCCGCTCGCCGACCAGAACGCGGGCGACCAGACGATTCTCGTCTCGCTCGACGGCGTGAACTGGTCGCCGTACGTCGTCGTGATGTTCGCGTCGGGAGAGAACGCTTCGCAGCTCGTCTTCGTGAAGGCCGTCGACGACACGGGCCGCGAGGGCGAGCGGAACGCGACGATCAGCTTCTCGAGCTCGAGCGCTGACCCGCGGTTCGACGGCGCCGCGATCCGGAACGTCACCGTCGACGTGATCGACAACGACACGCGCGGGATCGTCGTCACGCAGTCCGGCGGCTCGACGACGGTCCTGCCGGGCGCCGCGCCGCAGGGGAGCGCGGACACGTACTCGGTCGCGCCGACGCGCGCGCCGCGGGCCGGCCGCACGACGACGATCACGATCTCGTTCGATCCGTCGCTCATCTCGGTCACGAGCAGCGACCCGCGCTTCAACCCGAACACGCAGACGGCGACGTTCGACGCGACGAACTGGACGGTCCCGGTCACCTTCGTCGTGACGGCCGTCGGGACGCCGGGCGGCGCGGGCGGGACGACGACGATCGTGAACCGGCTCGGCGGCGGCGGCGGGATCACCGCGACGGTGCCGGTGACGATCCTCCCGAGCAACGCGCCGCTCGTCACCACGACGCAGAGCAACGGCTCGACGCTCGTCAGCGACGTCGCCGGCGACGAGTACGCGGTGCGGCTCACCGCGGCGCCGGCCGGCGGCACCCCGAACTCGGACGGCGTGGTCGTCGGCGGCCAGCAGGTGCTCGTCCTGATCCTCACGGACGGCCAGACGCTCCCGAGCGCCGCCGACCCGACCGACACGCGCTGGCAGACGACCGCGCTCCCGAACGCGATCATCGTCACGTTCGACGCGACGAACTGGAACGTCCCGTTCGTCGTGCTGCTGACGAAGGCCCCGGAGGCGCCGGCGAACGATCCGTCGCAGCCGGTGCAGTTCTTCCCGCTGCCGTACGCGCTGAACGCGCCGGCGGACACGTGGACGGTCGCGCCGTCGCTGCCCGACCTCACGAGCATCGACGCGCCGGCCGCCTCGAACCACCGCTCGATCGACGCGCTCCTCTGCACCGACGTGCTCGAGCAGGAGGGGAGCGCGCCGGGCCAGCACCGCGACTTCTCGCACGCGACCGGCTTCGGCTGCAACACGATCCCGGAGCGCCAGCCGGTGATCCTGCCGACCGAGCGCGGCGCCGGCGTCGCGCCGCGGCTCGGCGGCGAGCTGCCGACGGTCTTCGTCGAGGCGACGAGCCGCGCCGGCGGGCCGTTCGCCGGGCCGGCGACGCTCCCGATCGTCGGCGACGTCGGCCGGATCACGCTCACGTACTCCGTCGCGGCCGGCACCGTGCTGCCGCTCGGGACGTCGCGGATCACCGTCACCGCCGAGGACCAGGGCGGCAACTACGCGACCTTCACCGTGACGGTCGTCGTCCGCGACACGACGCCGCCGGCCATCACGGCGCCGAACCTCACCGTCGAGGGCAACACCGCCCGGGGCGCAATCGTCCAGGGCTACCCGGCGACGGCGACGGACGCGGTCGGGCCGGTCACGCTCACGTACTCGATCCCACCGGGCTCGTTCTTCCCGCTCGGGACGACGAAGGTCGTCGTCACCGCGACCGACGGCGCCGGGAACACGTCGACGAAGACGTTCACCGTCACCGTGCGCGACACGACGCCGCCCGTCATCACGTCGGTCAGCCCGAACCTCACGGTCGAGGCGACGAGCCGCAACGGCGCCGTCGTCCAGTACGCCGCGGCGACGGCGACCGACGTCGTCGGCCCGGTCACGATCACGTACTCGCAGGCGTCGGGCTCGACCTTCAAGCTCGGGACGACGACGGTCACCGTCACGGCGACGGACGGCGCGGGCAACAGGTCGACCAGGACGTTCACCGTCACGGTCGTCGACCGGACGCCGCCGACGATCACCTCGATCAGCGGCAACCTGACCGTCCAGGCTACGAGCGCGAACGGCGCGGTCGTGAAGTACGCCGCCGCCACGGCGACGGACGCGGTCGGCCCGGTGACGATCACGTACTCGCAGGCATCCGGCTCCACGTTCGGCTTCGGGACGACCGTCGTCACCGTCACGGCGACGGACGCCGCGGGGAACTCCTCGAGCCAGACGTTCACCGTGACGGTCGTCGACACGACGCCGCCCGTCATCACGTCGATCAGCGCGAACCTCACCGTCGAGGCGACGAGCGCGTCGGGGGCGATCGTGAGCTACGCGCCGGCGAAGGCGAGCGACGCGGTCGGCCCGGTGACGATCACGTACTCGCAGGTGTCCGGGACGATGTTCAGGCTCGGCACGACCGTCGTCACGGTCACCGCGCGCGACGGCCACGGGAACGTGACGAGCCAGACGTTCACCATCACCGTTCGCGACACGACGCCGCCCGTCTTCACGTTCGTCCCGGCGGACATCACGGTGTTCGCGACGCAGGTGACCGGCGCGGCGGTCGGCGCGATCGTGACGTACCAGGCGGCGGTCGCGACCGACGCAGTCGGCCCGGTGACGATCACGTACTCGGTCCCGTCCGGGTCGTTCTTCCCGGTCGGGACGACGACCGTCACCGTGACGGCGACGGACGGCGCCGGCAACAAGACGACGAAGACCTTCAAGGTCACCGTCCGCCGCGGCTGACAAAACGCCCTGTGTGCAGGGCTTTCTAGGCCGACGCGAGCTCGAGGAGCGTCGTCACGGTCGTCCAGTTGCGTGCGGTCGCGGTGACGCCGAGCGAGCGCCCGGCGAGGAGCGTCGCGAGCTTCGAGCGTCCGACGCCGGCGGGATGCCACGCGTAGACCTCGCGCGTCGCGACGACGACGCGCTCGCCGCCGGCGGCCGACGCCTCGATCTTCGCGGCGACGTCGCGCGAGAGCGGCGCGTCGAGGAACGTCACCTGGAACCGCTTCGGCTCGTCGATCGTGTCGCCGAACGGATCGCTCCGGACGACCGCCGCGAGCTCGGCGCGCGTCCGGACGACGACCGCGATGTCGAGCCCGAACCGGTCGGCGATCGACGCCTCGACCGCGCGCGCGACCGCGTCCGGCTTCGCACCGCTCGAGAGGACGACGTTCCCGCTCTGGACGTACGTCGCGACGTCCCCGAACCCGGCGGCCTCGAGCGCCGTGCGGAGCTCCGGCATCGCGATCCGGTTCCGCGGCCCGATGTTGATCCCGCGCAGGAGTGCGATCTGGCGCGTCACCGCCGGAGCGTAAATCCTTTCCCACTCCTGAGCCGTAGAGTGAGGTCGAGGGAGTCGCTGTGGTCCTGCTGCTCGGCATCGCATTCGTCGCGGGCGTCATCACCGCCGTCTCGCCGTGCGTCCTGCCGGTGCTGCCGATCGTGCTCGCGGGCGGGGCGTCCGGGAGCCGGCGACGGCCGTTCGCGATCGCGCTGGGCCTGCTCGTCAGCTTCACGGTCTTCACGCTCTCGGCGTCGGCGCTCCTGTCGGCGCTCGGGCTGCCGCAGGACACGCTCCGCGACATCGCGATCGCGCTCCTCGTCCTCGTCGCGCTGACGCTGCTCGTGCCGAGGGTGGGGGAGTGGGTCGAGGCGCCGTTCGCGCGGCTCTCGCGCGGGCCGAGCGACGACCTCGGCGGCGGCTTCATCCTCGGCGTCGCACTCGGGCTCGTCTTCGTCCCGTGCGCCGGCCCGGTGCTCGCGACGGTCAGCGTGCTCGCGGCGGAGGGACGCGTCGGCGTCCGGCTCGTCCTGCTCACGCTCGCGTACGCGCTCGGCGCCGCATCGGTGCTGCTGCTGATCGGGCTCGGCGGCCAGCGCGCGACGCGCCGCCTCCGTGCGACGCGCAGCTGGTGGCGGCCGGCGCTGGGCGTCGTGATGCTCGCGGCCGCGTTCGCCGTCGTCTTCAACCTCGACGAGACCCTCCAGACGCACCTCGGCTCGTACACGACCGCGCTCCAGCGGCACACCGAGGAGTCGGGCTACGCGACGCGCCACCTCCGGACGCTGAAGGGGAAGGGCGGCTCGCTGACCGTCGCGCCGCCGGCGGCCGCGGCGGCGTCGAGCCTTCCGGACTACGGCGTCGCCCCGGAGTTCGCAGGCATCTCGCACTGGCTCAACACGCCGGCCGGCGCACCGCTGACGCTCGCGGGCCTCCGCGGCAAGGTCGTGCTCGTCGACTTCTGGACGTACTCGTGCATCAACTGCCTTCGCACGCTCCCGCACCTCGCCGCGTGGTACGCCGCGTATCACAGGGACGGGCTCGAGATCGTCGGCGTGCACACACCCGAGTTCGCGTTCGAGCACGACCTCGGCAACGTCGAGGGCGCGGTTCGTCGTCTCGATGTCACGTGGCCGGTCGCGCTCGACAACGACTACGCGACGTGGAACGCGTACTCGAACGAGTACTGGCCCGCCGACTACCTCGTCGACCGCACGGGTCACGTGCGCGCGGTCAGCTTCGGCGAGGGCGACTACGGGAAGACGGAGGACGACATCCGCGAGCTGCTCGGCGCAGGCGGGAGGACGACGGCGGTGCCGAACCTGACGCCGGTCGGCCCGGCGACGCCGGAGACGTATCTCGGCCCGCAGCGGATCGACCGCTCGCGCTACGTCGGCTCGCCGCTCGTCGTCGGCAAGCCGACGACGTACACGCTCGCGCCGAGCATCCCGCAGAACGACATCTCGTACGGCGGCGAGTGGACGCTCGCGGGGCAGATCGCGACGGCCGGCCTCGGCGCGCAGCTCGACCTCCACTTCGTCGCGGAGAAGGTCTACGTCGTCCTCGGCGGCAAGGGCCGCGTCACCGCGACGCTCGACGGGAAGAAGCTCGCGCCGATCGTCGTCGATGCGGACCGCCTCTACACGGTGCTCTCCGGCGGGACGACGCGCACCGGCGTCCTGCGCCTCGCGTTCACGCCCGGCGTGCGCGCGTACAGCTTCACGTTCGGCTGAGCGCGCGACCCGGCCGAAGCTCCCGGCGGCTGGCACTATGGGTGTGCCGCGATGCTCGAGATCGGAGAGGCGCTGCGGGAAGGCCGGGCCCGTGCCGGGCTCGGGCTCGCCGATGTCGAAACGGCGACGCGGATCCCGCTCCCGATCCTGAAGGCGCTCGAGGAGGAGCGGTTCGACCGGGTGCCGGCGGGGTTCTACCGGCGGAGCTACCTGCGCGAGTACGCCGCGTTCCTCGGGCTCGACGCCGACATGTACGTCGTCGAGTACGAGGAGCGGTTCGCGCCGCCCGACCCCGAGCTCGTGCCGGCGCTGGCGCCGGTCGAGCGGCCGTCGCTGCCTCTGCGCGCGCTGCTCTCGCCGGCCGTCCTCGTCGCGCTCGTCGCGGTCGCGATCGCCGGCGTCGGGATCTGGCGGCTCGCGACCGGCGGCGGCTCGGGCGCGCACACGCCGAAGGTGCAGCACGTCGCGGGTGCGCGCACGCCGCCGCCGGCGGCGCCCGCGCCGACCCTCCCGGCAACGCCGCCGGCGACGGCGACGAGCCTGACGCTCAGCGCCGCGCGCGGCGCGTGCTGGCTCCTCGTCCGCGTCGGCTCGAGCAGCGGCCCGATCGCCTACGAGCGCACGCTCCATCCCGGTGGGAAGGTCCGGTTCGGGCTCCGCAGGCCGCTCTGGATCACCGTCGGCGCGCCGTGGAACCTCGAGGCGACGATCG
Organism: Gaiellaceae bacterium; assembly: GCA_035506655.1. Classification (GTDB taxonomy): domain Bacteria; phylum Actinomycetota; class Thermoleophilia; order Gaiellales; family Gaiellaceae; genus Palsa-739. Next base: position 4,214 of record DATJOZ010000030.1, on the reverse strand, counting down.
GCGGCCGCACGGTGACCACCGACCTCCCGGCCGGCACCGGCGTGGTGGTGGTGAGACGCGCCGGGATCGCGTCTACTGCATGAGCGGCGACGGCGGGATGCGCGTCGTGCCGCGGATCCCGTCGACGATGAACGCGACCTCGTCGACGTAGCACCAGCTCCACTCCTCGCCGGGCTCGAGCGAGCGGATGATCGGATGCGACGCCGCGTGCGCGTGCGCCGTCGCGTGCTTGCCCGGCGAGTCGTCGCAGCAGCCGACGCGGCCGCACTCGAGGCAGATCCGGAGGTGGAGCCACTTGCCGCCCGTCGCGAGGCACTCCTCGCAGCCGTCCGTCGACTCGGGCAGCTCGAAGACCTCGATCCGGTCGAGATGCGTGCAGGTCTCGCTCATGCCGCACCCTCGACGGCGGCGGTGTGCGCGAGGTGCGCGTGGACGAACTGGACGACCATCGCGCCCTCGCCGACCGCGGTCGCGCAGCGCTTCGTCGAGCCGGAGCGGACGTCGCCCGCGGCGAACACGCCGGGGACGTCCGTCTCGAGGAGGCTCTCGCGGCCGGCCGCGGCGCCGGTGAGGACGAAGCCGTCGTGGTCGCGGCCGACGGTGTCGTCGAGCCACTCGGTGCACGGGCTCGCGCCGAGGAAGAGGAACAGGAACGAGAAGGGGAGCCGGTCGCCGCTCGTCAGCGTCACGGACGACAGCCGCCCGTTCTCGCCGTGCAGCATCGCGATCTCGGAGCGGTCGCGGACCGGGACGCCGTAGCGGTCGAGCTCGCGGACGAGGTAGTCCGACATCGTCTCCCGGAGGTCCGCGCGGCGGTGGAGGAGCGTCACGAGCGCGCCGCCGCGCGCGAGCCAGACCGCAGCCTGGCCGGCGGAGTTGCCGCCGCCGACCACCGCGACGCGCTGCGCCGCGCAGAGCTGTCCCTCCGGTGCGCCCGCGGCGTAGAACACGCTCATCCCTTCGAACTCCTCGAGCCGGTCGACCGGAAGCCGGCGGTACTGCGCGCCGGTCGCGAGCAGGACGGCGCGCGCGGCGACCTCGCGGTCGTCCTCGAGGCGGACGAGATGCCGGCCGTTCCCGGGCTCGAGCGAGAGCGCGCGGTACGGCGTCGCGGTGCGCGCACGGAACTTGCGCGCCTGCGTGACCGCGCGGCCCGTGAGCTCGGTGCCGCTGATGCCGGCGGGGAAGCCGAGGTAGTTCTCGATCCGGCGCGACGAGCCCGCCTGGCCGCCGAGCGCCGTGCTCTCGACGACGAGCGTGTCGAGCCCCTCGGACGCGCCGTACACCGCGGCGCCGAGCCCGGCCGGGCCCGCGCCGACGATCAGCAGGTCGACCTCCTCGCGCGGCGCGAGCTCGAGGCCGATCCCGAGCGCCCGGTAGAGCTGCCCGCGCGACGGCGCGTACAGCTCCCCGCCGCCGGGCAGCCGGACGAGCGGCGCGTCGCCGCCGCCGGGCGGGTCGGCGTCGTCCCAGGTGTACGGCAACCGGTTCGCACGCGCGAAGTCGAGCGTCCGCATCGTCTCCTCGGAGCCGTGCGGGCCGACGATCTCGATCCCGACCCCGTCGAGGCTCTGCAGCGCCTCGCGGCGCGAGATGAACGTGGAGAGCACGAGGTCGCTGAGCTGGCTGTCCTCGTCGAGGATCGCGCGCAGCGCGCTCCGCTCGACGGCGATGTACCGGACGTCCTCGACGACGAGCGCGCTGACGAACACCGTCTGCCCGGAGAGCAGGTTCAGCTCGCCGACGAATCCCGACGGCCCGTGCCGGATGATCTCGTTGCCGGCGACGTCGACGATCGCGACCTGTCCCTCGAGGATCGCGATGAACGGATACCTCGGGTCGCCGACCTTGAACAGGAACGTCCCTGCCGGTGCCGACCGCTCCTCGCCGAGCTCGGCCAGCGTCGCGAGTTGCGACGGGGAGAGAAGCGGGCTCGCGGGCGGCGACACGGTCGTGTCACGCTACCGGCGCGGCAGTCGGCTACGCGATGCGTCAGCCCTCGTCCGGCGTCGCGCTCGGGACGATCACGATCGGGCACCGGCTGTGATGCGCGCACTCCTGGCTGACCGAGCCGAGCAGGAGCCCGACGAAGCCGCCGTGACCCCGCGTGCCGACGACGAGCAGGTCGGCATCCGCGGCCGCGTCGAGCAGCGTGCGCGCCGCCAGTCCCTCGACGACGACGGTCTCGACCTCGAGGCCCTCGAGCGCCGCGGACGACTCGTCGCGGATGGCGGCGAGACGCTCCGCCGCGACCTCCTCGAGGCTCGTCATCGTCTCGGCGTCCGCTCCGGCCCAGCCGATGCCGCCGTACGCCGAGAACGGCGGGTACCACGCGTGCACGAGCGTGAGCGGAAGCTGCCGGACACGCGCCTCGGCGGCGGCCCATTCGAGCGCCTTCCTCGAACCCGGCGAGCCGTCCACGCCGACGACGATGCCGCTCATGGTGCTCCCGTCCCGGCGATGAGCGCCGGCAGGTCGAGCGCGGGCGCGTGGCCGTGGGTCGCGAGCGTCACGTACTCGCGCGCGAGGGCGTCCTTCGCGGCGCCGAGGATCGTGCTGGCACGCGTGATCACCGGCGCGAACTCGGCGGGAGGAAGCGTCGCGAATGCGCGGCGCCAGATCGCCTCTTCGAGGACGTTGAACGCGGTCTGGACCTCGGACAGGTCGTACCCCGTGGCATAGCGCGTGCGCGCGAGCTCCCGGGCGAACTCGACGATGCGGCTCAGGTCGTGATCCGCGAAGGCGGCATCCACCTCGTCGTAGAGGCCGGCGAGGCGTCGGTACACCTCGGCCTGGGCCTCGGCCTCGTAGTGTCGGGCGTGCGCGCGCTTCAGCGCGGCGACGGCGGAGTCCAGAATCGCTTGCCGTTCGCCATGCAGGAAGGTGGTCATGAGACAATCGTTGCGCGCGGCCGCAGCGGGTGCCTCGGTGAGAACCCCGATGCCGGTCGCGGCTCTTCGGCGCATGATTGCGGCGAAAAGGAGGTGAGCCATGCGCACGATGCGCTCTCTGCTCGTGCTGTTGGTCGCCTTCGCGGCGCTCGCATTCGCCGCAACGGCAGTGGCGATGCCGGTGATCACGCCGAGTGTCGAGGTGCCGACTGCGATGACGCTGCCCGCCGCGACGTACCCGTGGGTCCAGCCCGTCTGGACCACCGTCGGCACCGTCACGCTGCCGACGGTGCCGCAGACGGCGGGCGTCACGGGCACGCAGCCGCCGGCCTGGATCGCGATCGGCTGACGCGCGTGCTGCGAACGACCCGGAGGAGGCCCGCGGCAGCCTCCTCCGGGCTGCTCACGCGCCGTTACGGTGACGGTGCACGACGGAGATGAGCGTCCTCGCACTCGACGCGATCAGGTTCCACCGCTACGGCCTCGCGGGGCGCGAGCCGCTTCTCCTGTTGCTCGCGGCGTCGCTCGCCACCTTCGGCGTGACGCGCCTCTACACGAGACTCGCCCGCGTCCGAGACTGGCGGAGCGGCCACATCGGCGGCGTCCATCTCCATCACATGGTCGTCGGGAGCATCCTCACGCTCGTCTGCGGGATGCTCGTGATCGCGTTCCAGCCTCGCGACATCGGCCTCGACGTGCTCGCGATCGGGTTCGGCATCGGCGCCGCATTCGTCCTCGACGAGTTCGCCCTCACCGTCCACCTGCGCGACGTGTACTGGACCCCCGAAGGGCGCCGGTCGATCGAGGTGAGCATCATCTGGGCGCTTCTCGGCCTCCTGCTCCTGACCGGAATCTCGCCGTTCGGGATCCACGACAAGACCGAGACGCCGCGCGTCATCGGCTTCGCGGCGATCGCGGTCGCGATCGTCCTCTCGATCGTCACCTGTCTCAAGGGCAAGCTCACGCTCGGCCTGCTCAGCATCTTCGTGCCGCCGGTCGGGCTCCTCGGCGCCACGCGGCTGGCGCGACCGGGATCGATCTGGGCGCAGCTCTTCTACGACGACGCGGCGATGGTGCGGGCGCAGGCCCGCTTCGACCCTGCCACCTCGCAGCTCGAGAGCCTCCGCAGCCGGCTCGCAGACCTTCTCGGCGGCCGCCACAACCACACGCCGACCGGCTGAAGCTGCGGGGCAGGGACTCGAACCCCAACTTCCTGATCCAGAGTCAGGCGTCCTACCATTAGACGACCCCGCAACGGGTCAGACGCGCAGTGTAGCGGGCTAAATCTCGAGGCGGTACACGGGGACGAGCCGCTGCTCCGTC
>DATJOZ010000029.1:0-12504 GCA_035506655.1 Gaiellaceae bacterium | reverse complement strand
CAACGGGTCGGCGCTGACGAACGCGCACGACCTCTCTGTTCAGGCTTCCTCGACGGACTCGATGACGACGACGTCGAAGTCCGGCGCCTCCGGCGGCGGCGTCTCGGTCGCTCCGTCGCTCGCGATCTCGCTCTCGAACGTGACGACGACCGCGGCGGTCGGCACGGGCGGCGCGACATCGGTCGGCGGCGCGCTGACCGTCGGCGCGACACAGACCGCCTCGGTGACGACGACCGCGACCGGCTCGACCGCGGGCTCCACGGCGTCGGTCGGCGTCTCGCTCGCCCTGACGGTCGCGAATCATCTCGTGGGCGCGACGACGTTGCGCTCGCTGACGGTGACCGGCGCGGCGAGCATCACCGCCGCAGGGACCTCGACGACGAACGGGACCGCAACCGCGTCGTCCACCGGCACCTCGAGCTCCGTGCCGCCGGGCGGCGTCGACAGCCAGGTCGCGAACCAGAGGAGCTTCGCCGACTCGACCGCATCGGCCGCGGGCGGCTCCGGCGGCGGCGCCTCGACGCCGTCCGCGACGACCTCGGGCGGCCCGGTCTCCGTCGCGGCGGCGGTCGCCGTCACGGTGACGACCGCGTCGGCCTCGGCGGGCATCCCCGGCGCCGTCACCGTCTCGGCCGGCGGCGCGCTGACCGTCACCACGTCCGAGACGACGTCGGCCGGCTCGAAGGGCGACGGGTCGTCGACCGGCGGCACCGCAGCGGTCGGCGCGGGCGTCGCGATCACGCTCGCCGACGTCACGAGCGCCGCGTTCATCGGTGGGACGGCGGCCGGCTCGTCCCTCGACCTCGAGGCGACGAGCGGCGGAGCCGGCTCCACGAGCACCGCGGTCTCGGGCGCGGCGGCGAGCGTCGGCGTCGCGGGCTCGCTCGCGCTGACGATCGCGAACGTCGCCACGACGGCGTTCCTCACCGGCTCGTTCTCCTCGCCTGCGGCGAATGCGACGGTGAAGGCGACCTCGACCACGACCTCGGCGGCGAGCGCATCCGCGGGCTCGACCGGCAGCGGCGTCGGCGCGGCGGTCGCGCTGAACCTCGTCACCGACACGACGCGCGCGTCGCTCGCGGACGGCTCCGACTTCGCCGGGCACGACCTCACGGTGCAGGCGACGAGCACGCACTCGATGACGACGACCGCGACCGCGGGCGCGTCCGGCGGCGGCGTCACGTTCGCGCCGGCCGTCGCGGTCTCGCTCTCGAACGTCACGACGGAAGCCTCGATCGGCCTCGGCTCGCCCGCCGCGGTCGGCGGCTCGCTCGTCGTCTCGGCGACACAGAGCGCGACGGTGACGACGACGGCGTCCGGATCCTCGAACGCGGCAACCGCAGCGGTCGGCGCGTCGGTAGAGGTCTCGGTCGCGAACCACGCCGTCACGGCTGCGACGAACCGCCAGCTCACCGTCGGCGGCGCGGCGACGATCACCGCGACCGGCAGCTCGACCTCGACGGGCTCGGCGACCGCGTCGGCGAAGGGCGCGCCGGCGTCGGGCCAGCCGGGCGCGCCGTCGAGCGTCGACAGCCAGGTCGCGGGCGAGCGGAACGGCGCCGACGCCGCGTCGGGCGCGGCGGGCGGCGCAAGCTCCGGGCCGACGCAGACGCCGAGCGCGACCACGTCCGGCGGCCCGGTCTCCGTCGCGGCCGCGGTCGCCGTGACGATCGCGAGCGCGTCGGCGTCCTCGACCGTCGCGGGCCTGCTCTCGGCGGGCGGCGCGCTGACCGTGACCTCCTCCGAGACGGGATCCGCCGCCTCGACCGCGAACGGCTCGGCCGCCACCGGCGGCGCGCTCGCCGTCGCCGCCGGCGTCGCGATCACGCTCGCGAACGTGACGAGCGCCGCGACGCTCTCGTCCGCGGCGACCGCGACGGCGCTCGACCTCGAGGCCGCATCGGGCGGCGCGGGCTACACGAGCACCGCGACCTCGGGCGCCGCCGGCTCCGTCGGCGTCGCCGGCTCGTTCGCGCTCACGATCGCGAGCCTCTCGACCGCGGCGACCCTGTCCGGCGCCTTCAGCGTCCCGGCCGCCGACGCGACGATCAAGGCGACGTCGGCCACGACGTCGGCCGCGAGCGCGACGGCGGGCACCACCGGATCGGGCGTCGGCGCCTCGGTCGCGCTGAACCTCGTCACCGACTGGACGATCGCCACGGTCGTCGACAACGCGGTCTTCGACGGGCACAACCTGACCCTGCAGGCGACCGGCGCCGACACGATCACGACGAGCGCGACGACCGGCGCGTCGGGCGGCGGCGTGACGATCGCGCCGTCCGTCGCCGTCGAGATCTCGACGATCACGACGACGGCGTCGATCGGCTCCGGAGCCACCTCGACGATCGCGGGCTCGCTCACGGTTGCGGCCACGCAGACCGCGACGGTGGCGACGACGGCGTCCGGCCGCTCCACCGGCTCGACGGCGGCCGTCGGTGCGGCCGTCGCCGTCACGGACGCGACGCACTCGGTCATCGCGACGGTCGCGCGGCCGCTGACCGTGACCGGCGCGACGACGCTGAGCGCGACCGGCACGTCGACGACGAACGGCTCGGCGACCGCGTCCTCGACCGGTACCGCGAACGGCTCCGCGCCGGGCGGCAGCGTGGACACGCAGGTCGCCGGCGAGCGGTCGAACGCGAACGCCCTCTCCACCGCGGCCGGCGGCTCCGGCTCGAGCGGGACGGGCACCCCGTCCGCGTCGAGCTCCGGCGGCCCGGTCTCCGTCGCGGCTGCGGTCGCCGTGACGATCGTCTCCGCGTCGGCGCGGGCGACGGTCCAGAGCGGGATCACGGTGGCGAGCGGCGGGGCGCTGACGATCGCCTCTTCCGAGACGGCGGCCGCCGGGTCGAAGGCGGACGGAAGCGCGACGGGCGGCACCGCCGCGATCGGCGCCGGCGTGGCGATCACGCTCGCGACCGTCACGAGCCTCGCCACGCTCGCCGGCACCGCATCGGCGTCGCTGCTCGACCTCGAGGCGGCCTCCGGCGGCGCCGGCTCCTCGAGCGAGGCGATCTCGGGCGCGGCCGGCTCGGTCGGCGTTGCCGGCTCGCTCGGGCTGACGATCGCGACCGTCGTGACGCGGGCGGCGCTCTCGGGCACGTTCACGTCGAGCGGCGACGCGACGATCAAGGCGACCGCGACCACCGTCGCGTCGTCGAAGGCGACCGCGGGCGCGACCGGCACCGGCGTCGGCGCCGCGGCCGCGCTGTCGATCGTCTCCGACATCGCGCAGGCGACCGTCGCGAACGGCGCGGGCATCGCCGCGCACAACCTCACGATCCAGGCGACCGACACGGACACGACGGCGGCGACGGCGGAGTCCGGCTCGGCCGGGGGCGGCGTCGCGTTCGCGCCCGCGGCTGCCGTCGCGCTCACGGCGGTCACGACGGACGCGTCGATCGGCAGCGGCCCGGCGACGACGCTCGGCGGCGCGCTCGTCGTCGCCGCGTCGCAGACCGCGACGGCCACGGCGACCGCGACCGGCGGCGCGCTCGCGGGGACGGCGGCCGTCGGCGTCGCGATCGCGGTGATCGACGCGACGAACGGCGTCACCGCCTCGACGAACCGCTCGCTCACCGTCGCCGGCGCGGCGAGCGTCACCGCGACCGGCACCTCGACCTCGAACGGCACCGCGACCGCGAGCGCGTCCGGCGCGCAGAGCGGACAGCCGAGCGTCGACTCGCAGATCGCGGGCGAGCGCGGCAACGCGGACTCGCACTCGACCGCGGCAGGCGGCTCCGGCTCGAGCTCGACGGGCACGCCCGCCGCGTCGACGTCGGGCGGCCCGGTCTCCGTCGCGGCGGCGGTCGCCGTGACGATCGCGTCCGCCTCGGCGACCGCGACGCTCTCCGGCAGCCTCGCCGCGACGGGAGCGCTCACGCTCACGTCGTCCGAGACGGGCGCGGCGTCGTCGAAGGCCGACGGCCATGCGACCGGAGGCTCGGCGGCGGTCGGCGCCGGTGTCGCGATCACGCTCGCGAACGTGACGAGCGCCGCGACGCTCGCCGGCACCGCGTCCGGCTCGTCGCTCGACCTCGAGGCGACCTCCGCAGGCGCGGGCTACTCGAGCAACGGCATCTCGGGGGCGGCCGGCTCGGTCGGCGTCGCGGGCTCGCTCGGGCTCACGATCGCGAACGTCACGACGACGGCGCTGCTCACCGGCTCCTTCACGTCGACCGGCTCCGTCACGATCGCGGCGACGGCCACGACGGTCTCGTCCGCGAGTGCGACCGCCGGCGCGACGGGCAGCGGCGTCGGCGCCGCCGCCGCGCTCACCATCGTCGACGACGTGACGCGCGCGAACATCGCGAACGGCGCGGGCATCGGCGCCGGCGCCCTCACCGTCCAGGCGGCCGACCACGACACGATCACGACGACGGCGGAGTCCGGCTCGTCCGGCGGCGGCGTCGGGTTCGCGCCGGCCGCCGCGATCACGCTCGCGACGGTCTCGACCGACGCCTCGGTCGGCACCGGCGCCGGCGGGACGCTCGGCGGCGCGCTCGCCGTCTCCGCCACGCAGGTCGCGTCGGCGACGACGACCGCGACCGGCGGCGCGCACACCGGGACGGCCGCGGTCGGCATCGCCGTCGCCGTCAACGACGTCACGAACGCCGTCACCGCGTCGACGGCCCGCTCGCTCGCTGCGACGGGCACCGCGAGCGTGACCGCGACCGGGACGAGCACGACGGTCGGCACCGCGACCGCCTCCGCCTCGGGCGCGCAGAGTGGCCAGCCGGACGTCGCCACGACCATCACCGGCGAGCGCGGGAACGCGTCGAGCCACGCGGCGGCGTCGAGCGGCGCGACGCCGGGCGCAGGCACGCCGTCGCCGACGACCTCCGACGGGCCCGTCTCGGTCGCCGCGGCGGTCGCCGTCACGGTCGCGGCGGCCTCGGCGCAGGCGACGGTCACCGTCGGCCTCGGCGGGACCGGCGGAATCAGCGTCGCGTCGTCCGAGACGGCCGCCGCGTCGTCGAAGGCGGACGGCCATGCGACCGGCGGCTCGGTCGCGGTCGGCGCGGGCGTCGCGATCACGCTGGCAGACGTGACGAGCTCCGCGTCGGCGTCCGGCGGCTTCGGCGGCCCGACGGTCAGCGTGACCGCGACCTCCGGCGGCGCAGGCGCGTCGAGCGAGGCGATCTCCGGAGCGGCCGCCTCGGTGTCGGTGGCCGGCTCGCTCGCCCTGACGATCGCGAACGTCACGACGACCGCGACGCTGACGGCGGGCGTCATCCTCCCGACCACCGACATCACGGTGACGGCGACCTCGGCGACGGTCTCTTCGGCCTCCGCGACCGCCGGCTCGACCGGCGCGGGCGTCGGCGCCGCAGTGGCGCTGAACCTCGTCACCGACACGACGAGGGCGTCGGTCGCGAACGGGAGCAGCATCCAGGCGCACAACCTCACGGTCAAGGCGACGGGCACCGACACGATGACGACGACCTCGACCTCCGGCGCGTCCGGCGGCGGCGTGAGCGTCGTCCCGTCGGTCGCCGTCTCGCTCTCGACCGTGACGACGACGGCGTCGATCGGGACCGGGACGGTCTCGGTCACCGGCGCGCTCGTCCTCGCCGCGACGCAGACCGCATCCGTCACGACGACCGCGTCCGGCTCGGCCGCGGCGGGCGCGGCGGTCGGCGCCGCGGTTGCGGTCACGGACGCGACGCACGCCGTCAGCGCCACGACGGCGGCCACCCTCTTTGTCACCGGCGCGTCGACGATCTCCGCGACGGGAACCTCGACGACGAACGGCACCGCGACGGCGTCCGCGAGCGGCACGGCGAGCGGCCCGGCGCCCGGCGGCAGCGTCGACTCGCAGGTCGCGGGCGTGCGCTCGAACGCAGGGAGCCTGGCGTCGTCGAACGGCGGCTCCGCGGGCTCGACCGGGACGACGGCGCCGTCGGCGTCGACCTCGGGCGGGACGATCTCCGTCGCCGCGGCCGTTGCCGTGACGATCGCGAACGCCTCGGCGCAGGCCACGGTCGGCGGGACGCTCACCACCGCCAGCTCGCTCACGCTCACCTCGTCGGAGACCGCGTCCGAGAGCTCGAAGGCCGACGCCCATGCGACGAGCGGCAGCGCGGCGATCGCCGCCGGCGTCGCGATCACGCTCGCGAACGTCACGAGCGCCGCGACGGTCTCCGGCTCCGTCTCCGCGCTGACGGTCGACGTCGAGGCCTCGAGCGGCGGCGCCGGCTACTCGAGCGAGGGCATCTCCGGCGCGGCGGCGGACTTCTCGGTCGCCGGCTCGCTCGGGCTCACGATCGCGACCGTCTCGACGAAGGCGACGCTGGCCGGAACGCTCGCGAACGCGTCGGGCGACGCGACGTTCAAGGCGACGGCGAGCACGACGTCCTCGTCGAAGGCGACCGCGGGCGCAGGCGCCGGGATCGGCGCGTCGGTCGCGCTGACGATCGTCTCGGACACGACGCAGGCCGCGCTCGGCGACGGCTCCGTCTTCAACGGGCACAACCTCACGCTGCAGGCGACGGACACCGACACGGCGACGGCGACGTCGGTGACCGGCGCGGCCGGCGGCAGCGTCGCGATCGTCCCGTCCGTTGCAGTGATCCTCTCGACGATCACGACGGACGCGTCGATCGGCACCGGTTCGGCGACGACGGTCGGCGGCGCGCTCGTCGTGGCCGCGACGCAGACCGCGTCGGCCGCGACGTCGGCCACCGGCTCCTCCGCGGCGTCCGGCGCCGCGATCGGCGCATCGGTCTCCGTCATCGACGCGACGGACGCCGTGACCGCGACGACGAAGCGGTCGCTCACCGTGACCGGCGCCGCGACGTTCTCCGCGACCGGCACCGCGACGTCCACCGGCTCGGCGAAGGCGTCGACCGGCGGGACGTCGAGCAGCACGCCGCCGGCCGGCGACGTGACGCATCAGGTGAACGGCGAGCGCACGAACGCAAGCAGCCATTCCACTGCGGCGGGCGGCACCGGCTCGAGCTCCGCCTCGACGCCGGCCGCGTCCACGTCCGGCGGCCCGATCTCGGTCGCGGCCGCGGTGACGGTGACGATCGCGACCGACTCGGCGCAGGCGACGCTTCCGGGCGGCGTCGTCGTCACGAGCGGCGGCGCGCTGACCCTCACGTCTTCGGAGATTGCCGCTGCGGTCTCGAAGGCGGACGGCTCGGCAACCGGCGGGTCGGCTGCGATCGGCGCCGGCGTCGCGATCACGCTCGCGAACGTCACGAGCGGCGCGACGATCGCGGGCTCCGCGTCGGCAGGCTCGGTCGACGTCGAGGCGTCGAGCGGCGGCGCGGGCTACTCGAGCGAGGGGATCTCGGGCGCGGCCGCGGACTTCTCCGTCGCGGGCTCGCTCGGCTTGACGATCGCGAACGTGACGACGACGGCGACGCTCACGGGCCAGCTGACGAACGCGGTCGCCGACGCGATCTTCAAGGCGACCTCGGCGACCGTCTCGTCCGCGAAGGCGACGGCCGGCTCGGGCACCGGCATCGGCGCCTCCGTCGCGGTCGACATCGTCACCGACACGACGCGGGCGGCGATGGGCGACGGCTCGGTCTTCAACGGCCACAACCTCGCGCTGCAGGCGACGGGAACCGACACGATGACGCTCACGGCGACGACGGGCGCGGCGGGCGGCAGCGTCACGATCGTCCCGTCCGTCGCGGTCGCGATCTCGACGGTGACGACGGACGCGTCGATCGGGACCGGCGCAGCGACGACGATCGGGGGCACGCTCGTCGTCTCCGCGACCCAGGCCGCGACCGTCACGGCCTCCGCCTCCGGCTCGTCCGCGCCGACGGGCGTCGCGGTCGGCGCGTCGGTCACCGTGATCGACGCGACGCACGCCGTGACGGCGACGACGAGGCGCGCGCTGACCGTCGCAGGTGCGGCGACGTTCTCCGCGACGGGAACCTCGACGACGAACGGCACGGCGACCGCGGGCTCCGGCGGCACCTCGAGCGCCGCGCCGAGCGGCGGCGTCCAGGGCCAGGTCGACGGCGAGCGCGCGAACGCGTCGAGCCACGCCGCGGCGTCCGGCGGCACCGGCTCGAGCTCGACCGGCACGCCGGCCCCGACGACCTCGGGCGGCGGCTCCGTCTCGGTGGCTGCGGCCGTCGCGGTCACGATCGCGAACAGCTCGGCGACCGCGACCCTCCCGACCGGCGTCACCGTCGGCAGCGGCGGGCTGCTCACGCTCACGTCCTCGGAGACCGCGGCGGCCGGCTCGAAGGCGGACGGCTCGGCGACCGGCAGCTCGGCCGCGATCGGCGCCGGCGTCGCGATCACGCTCGCCAACGTCACGAGCGCGGCGACGCTCGCCGGCACCGCGACGGCCACCGGACTCGACATCGAGGCGACGACCTCGGCCGGCGCGAGCTTCACGAGCGAGGCGCACGCGGGCGCGGCAGGCTCCGTCGGCGTCGCGGGCTCGTTCGCACTCACGATCGTGCACGCGGCGACGTCGGCGCTCGTCACGGGCAGCTTCACGACGCCGGCCGCGGATGCGACGTTGAAGGCGACGTCGACGGTGACGTCGACCGCGACCGCCAACGCCGGCGCGCACGGAACGGGCGTCGGCGCCGCCGTCGCGCTCAACCTCGTCGAGGACACGACGACCGCGGCGCTCGGCGACGGCTCCGTCTTCAACGCGCACAGCCTCACGCTCCAGGCGACGACCACCGACACGATGACGACGACCTCGACGACCGGCTCGTCCGGCGGCGGTGTCGGCGTCGCACCGTCGGTCGCGGTCTCGCTCTCGACGGTCACGACCGGCGCGACGATCGGCACGGGCACCGGCACGACGACGGTCGGCGGCGCGGTCTCGGCGACGGCGACCCAGACCGCGTCGGTGACGACGAACGCGTCGGGTCAGGCGAGCGGGTCGAGCGCGGCGGTCGGCGCCTCGGTCGCCGTGACGGTCGCGGAGCACTCGGTCGACGCGTCCGTCCACCGGAACCTCTCGGCGGCGGGTGCGGTCTCGTTCCAGGCGGTCGGCGCCTCGTCGAGCGAGAGCGACGCGGCGGCGAGCGCAGGCGGCTCGCCGGGTGCGTCGTCCGGCGGCGCGGTCGGCAACGGCGTGGACAGCGCGGTGCAGGGCGAGCGCTCGAACGCGAGCTCGATCTCGTCGGCGAACGGCGGCCACGGCGGCGGCTCGACTCCGGCGCCGTCCGCGTCCACGTCCGGCGGCGGCGTCGACGTCGCGGCCGCGGTCGCGGTGACGGTCGCGCACAGCTCGACGACGGCGACGATTCCGGCGGGCTTCGCCGTGACCTCGGCAGGCGCGCTGACGGTGTCGTCGGCGGCGAATGCCGACGCGACGTCGAAGGCGAACGGCACCGCGACGAACGGCGGCACCGCGAACGTCGGTGCGGCGGTCGCGATCACGCTGGCGAACGTCGCGAACGCGGCGACGATCGCGGGCACGGCCTCCGCGACCGGCGTGACCGTCTCCGCCGGGATGAACGGCGCGGGCGAGAAGCACAGCTTCGACGCCGAGGCGACCTCCGGCGCGGGCGGCGGCAACGTCGGCGTCGCCGGCTCGCTCGGACTCGTCGTCGGCAACACGACGACGAACGCGCTGATCACCGGCACCGTCACGATCACCGGCGGGACCGGCGGCGCGGCACTCACCGCTGCGTCGAGCGTCGACTCGACCGCGAAGGCGCTGCCCGGGACGATCACGGGCTCGTCGTTCGGCCTCGGCGCCTCCGTCGCACTGAATCTGATCACCGACTCGGCACGCGCGGGCCTCGACGGCACGCTGAACGGCGCACACGACCTGACGCTGACCGCGACGTCGACCGACACGACGACGACGACCGCGCAGACCGGCGCAGGCGGCGGCGGTGTCTCGATCGCCGCGTCCGTCGCGGTCGCGCTCTCGAACGTCACGACCGATGCGTCGATCGGCGCCGGCGCTGCACTCACGCTTTCCGGCGCGCTGGCCGCGACCGCGACGCAGACCGCGTCCGCCGTCACGACCGCGAGCGGCTCCGTCACGGCGACGACCCTCGGCGTCGGCGCGGCGGTCGCCGTCACCGAGGCGAACCACACCGTCACCGCGACGAGCCTCCGCAGCCTCACGGTCGCCGGCGCCGCCGACTTCGAGGCGACCGGCAGCTCGAGCGCGAACGGCACCGCGACCGCGGGCGCCGGCGGCACCTCGTCGAGCACTCCGTCCGGCGGCGTCGACGGCCAGGTCGCGGGCGAGCGCACGAACGCGGGCTCGACCGCATCGGCGAACGGCGGCCACGGCTCCGGCTCCGCGACGACGCCGCAGACGACGACCTCGAGCGGCCCCGTCTCCGTCGCCGCGGCCGTCGCCGTCACGCTCGACACCGCGACCGCGAAGGCGACGCTCCCGTCCGCGATCACGATCGGGATCGGCGGAACGCTCACGCTGAAGGCGTCCGAGACGGCGACCGCGAAGGCGAAGGGCGACGGCTCGGCGACCGGCGCGTCGGCCGCGATCGGCGTCGGCGTCGCGATCACGCTCGCCGACGTCACGAGCCTCGCCTCGTCCGCCGCGACCGGCTCGGCCGGCGGGCTGGACGTCGAGGCGACGACGAACGCCGGCGGCGGGCTCGGCAGCGAGGCGGTCTCCGGCGCCGGCAGCGCGAGCGTCGGCGTCGCCGGCTCGTTCGCGCTGACGAGCAGCGACCTCGAGACGAGCGCGCTGCTCGCGACCGGCTCGAGCCTCGCGCTCGGCGGCCACGACGCGACGCTGAAGGCGACGTCGACGAGCCTCGAGACCGCGTCGGCGACCGCGGCCGTCACCGGCGCGTCGAGCGTCGGCGTCGGCGCGTCGGTCGCGCTGAACCTCGTCACCGACAACGTCTCCGCGTCTCTTGCCGACGGCGTCACGCTGACCGGAGCGCAGAACGTCACGGTGCAGGCGACCGGCACCGACACCGCGACGACGCTCTCGACGACCGGCGCAGCGGGCGGCGGCGTCAGCGTCGCGCCGTCGGTCGCGGTCACGATCTCGAACGTCACCGTCCAGGCGACGCTCGGCACGGGCGGCACGCTGACGATCACCGGCAACCTCGTCGTCTCGGCGACGCTCACCGCGTCGGCGGGCACGACGGCGACCGGCTCGACGAGCGGCGGCACCGCGGCGATCGGCGCCTCCGTCGCGATCGGGATCTCGAACCACACCGTCCTCGCCTCGACCGCGCGCAGCGTCACGGCCGCGTCGGCGAGCTTCCTCGCGGCCGGGCCGTCCACCACGACGACCGCGGCGACGGCGTCGGCGGCGGGCGCGCCGGCACAGGGAAGCTCCGACGCGCCGGCCGGCGGCGTCGACGGCCAGGTCACGCGCGAGCGCAACAACGCGGACAGCGCGGCCGGGCCGGGCCACGGCTCCGGCGGCGCGACGACGCCGAGCGCGGCGACCTCGCAGGGCGGGATCAGCGTCGCCGCCGCCGTCGCCGTCACGATCTCGAACGTCTCCGCGAAGGCTGCGATCCTCGCCGGTGCGACGGTGACGGCGACCGGCGCGGTCGTCGTGAAGAGCACGGAGAACGCCGACGCGTCGAGCAACGCGAACGGCACCGCGTCCGCGGCCGGCCCCGCTGCCGTCGCGGCCGGCGTCGCGATCACGCTCGCGAACCTGACGAACGAGGCCGTCGTCGCGGGCTCGGCGGCCGGCGCGACCGTCTCGATCGAGGCCTCCGTCGCGCCCGTCGGCGCCGACGACGCCGACACGTTCTCGTCCGAGTCGACCTCCGGCGCGTCCGGCGGCACGATCGGCTTCGCCGGCTCGGTCGCGATCACGATCGCGAACCCGACGACGACGGCGCACGTCGCGTCCGGCGGCTCGGTCACCGCCGGCGACGTCACGATCACCGCCGAGTCGAAGACGTCGTCGAGCTCGAAGGCGCAGCCGGCTGCGAGCGGCGGGGGCGGAGGCTCGTCGGTCGGGATCGGCGCGTCGTTCGGCCTCACGATCGTGAACAACGCGACGCTCGCGACGGTCGAGGGAAGCGCGAATGACGTCCACAACCTCACGCTCTCCGCGACGTCGACCGACACGTCGACGGCCTACGCGAAGACCGGCGCGTCGTCGCCGAGCGTCGCGATTGCCCCGTCCGTGGCGATCGCCATCGCGAACATCGCGAGCACCGCGACGTTCGCGGCCGGCGCCGCGACGACCATCAGCGGCAACCTCCTCGTCCACGCATCGCTCACGACGACGGCGACGACGACCGCGACCGGCGACACGAGCGGCGGCACGGCGTCGGTCGGCGTCGCGCTCGCGCTCACGCTCGCGAACGACGCCGTCGAGGCGTCGACGCACCGCAACGTCACGGTCGGCGGCACGGCGACGTTCGAGGCGTTCGGCCCGTCGACGAGCTCGAGCTCCGCGACGGCGTCCGCGTCCGGCGCGCCGGGCGAGGGCGCCTCGGGCGCGCCGTCCGGCGGCGTCGACGGCCAGGTCGCGACCGAGCGGACCCACGCCGACACCGCGGCCGGCCCGGGCCACGGCTCCTCCGGCACCGGATCGACGCCGAGCGC
>DATJOZ010000028.1:0-40931 GCA_035506655.1 Gaiellaceae bacterium | reverse complement strand
CGCGGGCTGCTCGCTCGCCGACTCGATCACCGCCGAGCAGCTGCGCGCGTGGAAGGCGGAGCATCCCGGCGCGGTCGTCGTGTCGTACGTGAACACGACCGCCGAGGTGAAGGCCGAGAGCGACTGGTGCTGCACGTCGGGGAACGCGAAGCAGGTGGTCGAGGCGATCCCGCGCGACCGCGAGATCCTGTTCCTCCCGGACATGTTCCTCGGGCTCTGGCTCGAGCGCGAGACGGGCCGGAAGCTCACGATCTGGATGGGCGAGTGCCACGTGCACGCCGGCATCCGCCCCGCCGACATCGAGCGCTGGCACCGCGACGCGCCGGACGCCGAGCTGCTCGTCCATCCCGAGTGCGGCTGTGCGAGCCAGGCGATGGCGTTCGCGGACGGGCGCACGCAGATCCTCTCGACGGAGAAGATGGTCGACTACGCGAAGCGCTCCGAGAAGGAGCGGTTCCTCGTCGCGACGGAGACCGGCATCCTCCACCGTCTCCGCCTCGAGGCGCCGGGCAAGCGCTTCGAGCCGGTGCGCGACGACGCCGAGTGCCGCTACATGAAGCTGACGACGCTCGAGAAGGTGCGCGACTCGCTCCGCGACGGCACGCACCGCGTCGAGGTCGAACCCGAGATCGCCGCCCGCGCGCGCCTCGCGATCGAGCGCATGGTCGCGATCGGCGCCTAGTTCCCTTCGAGCCGCAGCAGCAGCTCGTAGAACCCGACGGCGATCGACGCCGAGAGCGCGATCGCGATCCCGAGCACCGCGAGGCGTCTCCCCCACGTCAGGCGCGCGCGGCCGCCCGACCGCTCGAGGCTCGCGCGGATCCGGCCCTGCGCGCCGCGGGCGAAGAGGAACGCGCCGATCCCGAAGCCGATCGCGAAGGGGATCGCCCACGCCGCGTCGACGATCGAGATGCCGGAGGCGCGACGCGCGTAGGCGATCGCGACCGGGATCGCGGCGAGCGCGAGGATCCCGAACAGGAGCGCGAGGGTCGCGCGGCCGTTGCCGCGGCTACTGCTTGCTGTACGGCTTGCCATCGGCTGCGGGCGGGACGGTGCGGCCGATCACGCCGGCGACGGCGATCAGCGTCAGGACGTACGGGAGCACGTTGAACAGGGTAGACGCTGAGGCCGAGTACACCTGGAGTCGAAGCGCGATCGCGCTCGAGAGGCCGAACAGGAGCGCCGCGCCGAACGCGCCGAACGGCCGCCAGTTCCCGAAGATCATCGCCGCGAGGGCGATGAAGCCGCGGCCGGCGGTCATGTTGTCGTTGAACGTGCCGCCGCCGAACCCGTCCGAGAGGTAGACGCCGCCGAGCGCGGCGAGGCAGCCGGAGAGGATCACACAGCCGTAGCGGATCGCGTACACGTTGATCCCGACCGTGTCGGCCGCGCGCGGGTGCTCGCCGCAGGCGCGGATGCGCAGGCCGATCGGCGTCTTGAAGACGACGATGTACGACACGATCACGAGCACGAAGCCGGCCCAGATCATGAGGTTCAGGTCGCCGATCGCCGGGCCGAGGAACTTCGTGCCGGAGAGCCCGGGGATGTTCACGTTCGGGATCGTCGAGACGCCCTGCGAGACGTAGTTCCCGTGGTAGAGCTGGAAGAAGAAGTACCCGGTGATCCCGAGCGCGAGGAAGTTCACCGCCGTCCCGCCGACGATCTGGTCGGCCCGCAGGTGGATCGCGAAGTACGCGTAGAGCAGCGCGAGCAGCCCGCCCGCGAGCGCGCCGACGACGAGGCCGACGACCCAGCTGCCGCCCTTGTCCGCGCCCCAGACGCCCCAGAACGCGCCCATCAGCATCATCCCCTCGAGGCCGATGTTCACGACGCCGCTGCGCTCGGAGAACATGCCCGCGATCGCGCCGAAGACGAGCGGCGTCGAGAACGCGAACATCTGCGCGACGAGCGACGCGTTGAAGACGGTCTCGAGGTTCCCGGTGCTCGACTGCATCGCGAGCGCGCCGAGGCCCATGCCGGCGAAGCCGGCGACGATCGCGCCGATGCCGAGGCGGCGGCGGCCGCGCGTCGCCGTCCAGAGCCCGAGGAACGCGGCGACGAGGCCGACGAGGATCGACCACGCAACCTGGCGCGCCTCGATCGGCGGGATCGCGAGGAAGCCGGCGAAGACGGCGAGGAGCAGCCCGGCGTAGCCGGTCGCCGCCGGGTCGCGGAGCTTCTCGCTGACGGGGTTGTCGAGGCGGTCGGTCCACGGTGCGCTGCTCATGCGGGCGCCTCCGCGCGCGCCGCCGTCGAGCCGCCGCCGCGCCGGCGCACCTTCTTGCGCGCGTTCCAGACCGAGAGCACGAGGACGTCCGCGCCGACGAACAGCACGACGAGCCCCTGGATGATGTACGTGAGATTCCCGGCGAGCGACGGGTCGATCGAGCTCGAGCCGGCCGACAGGCCGTGCGTCGTCCCGAAGAGGAGCGCGCCGAAGAGGAGCGACGCGATCCCGACCCCGACCGCGGTGTTCCTCCCGAGCAGCGCGACCGCGATGCCGAGGAACCCGACCTGCGAGACCGGGATGTCGGACTGGCCGAAGTGGTAGAGGTAGCCGAGCATGTCGAGCGCGCCCGCGAGGCCGGCGAACGCGCCGGAGATCGCCATCGCGCGGATGAGGTTCTTCCGCACGCTGATCCCGCCGTACGCGGCCGCGTCGGGGTTGAAGCCGACGGCGCGCACCTCGTAGCCGAGCGTCGTCCTGTTCAGGATCAGATAGAAGACGACGAGCGCCGCGATCGCGACGAAGAAGCCGACGTGCAGCCCCTGGAGCTGCTGCTGGCCCCAGAAGACCGGAAGCCGCGCGCCGGCCGCGATGTCGTTCGAGATCGGGACGGTCTTGTTCGCCGAGTTCTGGAGCGGCCCGCCGTCGCCGAAGAGCCACTCGCCCACCCAGATCGCGATCCAGTTGAGCATGATCGTCGTGATCACCTCGTGGGCGCCGGTCGTCGCCTTCAACACGCCGGCGATCCCGGCCCACGCGGCGCCGGCGGCCGTCGCGCAGACGACCGCGATCAGGACGTGCGGCAGCGGGCTCATCCCGGCGAAGCTCCAGCCGAGCCAGTTCGCGACGTAGAGACCGATGAAGTACTGGCCCTGGCCGCCGATGTTGAACATGCCGCAGCGGAACGCGAACGCGACCGCGAGCCCGCAGAGGATCAGCGACGTGGTCTGCAGCAGCGTCTGCGACAGGTTGTACGCCGCCGTGTTCGCGACGTCGGTGGTCGGATGGAAGATCCAGTTCAGCCCGGCGCCGTTGAAGATGTCGTGGTACGCGGCGAGCGGGTTGTGCCCGGTCGCGAGGACGACGAGGCCGCCGATGAGGAACGCGATCACGGCGGTCAGCACCGGCACGATGACGCCGCCGGCCCTCTGCTTCGCCGCGACCGACGACGCGAGCGTGGTCGCGTCGCCCTGCGGCTGCTCGGGCGGCTCCGGCGTCGAGGCGACCTCGCTCACGCCGCGGTCTCCTCGGTGTCCTTCTTCCCGGCGCCGACCATCTCGAGCCCGATCTCCTGCTCCGACACCTCGCCGGTGTGCTCGCCGACGATCTCGCCCTCGTACATCACGAGGATCCGGTCCGAGAGCGAGAAGATCTCGTCGAGCTCGAGCGAGATGAGCAGGATCGCGCGGCCCTCGTCGCGCTCGCCGACGAGCCGGCGGTGCAGGAACTCGATCGCCCCGACGTCGAGGCCGCGCGTCGGCTGCGCCGCGATCAGCACCTTCGGGTCGCGGTCGACCTCGCGCGCGACGACGACCTTCTGCTGGTTGCCGCCGGAGAGCGTGCCCGCGCGCGTCTCCGGCCCGCCGCCGCGCACGTCGAACTCCTTGATCAGGCGGCCGGCGCGCTCGAGCATCCGCTTCGGGTAGAGCCAGCCCCACTTCGAGTCCGGCTCCTTGCTGTAGTCGTGCAGCGCGACGTTCTCGCCGATCGTGAACTCGAGCACGAGCCCGCGCCGCTGCCGGTCCTCCGGGATGTGGCCGACGCCCGCGTCGAGCATCTCGCGCGGGTTGCGCGCGCCGTACACCTTCCCCGCGACCTCGATCGTCCCGCTCTCGATGCGGCGGAGGCCGGTGATCGCCTCGATCAGCTCCGTCTGGCCGTTGCCGTCGACGCCGGCGACGCCGACGATCTCGCCGGCGCGCACGTCGAGCGAGAGCCCGCGCACCTTCGGGATCCCGCGCTCGTCGACGACGTGGAGGTCCTTCACCGAGAGCAGCACGTCGCCGGCGTGCGCCGGCGGCTTCTCGACGCGGAGCAGCACCTCGCGGCCGACCATCGCGCGCGCGAGCGACGCCTCGGTCGCACCCTCGCGCGGCACGGTCTCGATCTTCCTCCCGCGCCGGAGCACCGTGATCCGGTCGGCGATCTCGAGCACCTCGTTCAGCTTGTGGCTGATGAAGATGATCGACTTGCCGTCCGCCTTCAGGCTGCGGACGATCCCGAACAGCTCGCCCGCCTCCTGCGGCGTCAGCACGGCGGTCGGCTCGTCGAGGATCAGGATGTCGGCCCCGCGAAACAGCGCCTTCAGGATCTCGACGCGCTGCTCCTGGCCGACCGTGATCGAGCTCACGAGCGCCGACGGCTCGACCGAGAGCCCGAACTGCTCCGAGAGCTCCCGGACACGCGACTCCGCCGCCTTCTCGTCGAGGAAGATCGCGTCGCGCGACGGCTCCATGCCGAGAACGATGTTCTCGGCCACCGTCATCACCGGGATCAGCATGAAATGCTGGTGCACCATCCCGATCCCCGCGCCGATCGCGTCGCGCGCGGAGCCGAACACGACCGGCTTTCCGCGCAGGAGGATCTCGCCCGCGTCGGCCTTGTACAGCCCGTAGAGGATCGTCATCAGCGTCGACTTGCCGGCGCCGTTCTCGCCGAGGAGCGCGTGCACCTCGCCCTTGCGCACGTCGAACGAGACGTCGTCGTTCGCGACGACTCCCGGGAACTCCTTGCGGATCCCCCGCATCTCCAGGACGAGCTCCTCCGCCACCGGGAGCGATCCTAACCGGATAACGGAACGGGGCGGGCCCGAAGGCCCGCCCCGTCACACACCTGCAACGTCCGCGCGGTCTAGCCGAGCGAGGACGGAACCTTGAGGGTCCCGGCGACGATCTGCGCGCGGTACTGGTTCATCTGCTTGATCCACGAGGCCGGGACGTTCGGGCTGATCTTGCCGACGCCGACGCCGTGGTTCTTCAGGTTGAACAGCAGGTCGGAGCCGCCCTGGAACTGGCCGGCCTGCGCCTGCTGGATCGCGTCGAGCACACCCGTGTCGACGCGCTTGATGCCGGACGTGAGGACACGCTTCGCGTCCTTGTACTGGTCGACGTCCACGCCGATGCCCCAGATGTTCGCGTCGTCAGCAGCCTTCAGCGTGCCGAGGCCGCAGCCGCCCGCAACCTGGAACAGCACCTTCGCGCCCGAGGAGATCTCGTTCTCGGCGACGGTCTGGCACTTGTCGGTCGCGACGAAGTCGTTCGAGTACTGGATGAGCACCTTCGTGCCCGGGACGACCTTCTGGGCGCAGTACTTGTAGCCCGCGATCCAGATGTCCACCGGCGGGATCTTGAGGCCGCCGACGGCGCCGATCGTGTTGCCGCCCATCGACTTCGCCTGCCGCGCGGCGAGGACGCCGACGAGGCAGCCCGCCTCGTTCGAGGCGTACGTCAGGCCCTCGACGTTCTTGAACGCCGGGAGGACGTTGCCCTTCTTGTCCGCGAACGGCGACGTGTGCACCGTGTAGTCCGTGATCGCGAACTTCGTGTTCGGGAACTTCTTGGCGTACGTCGCCTCCGTGCCGGCGAGCAGGAAGCCCGCCGCGATCACGAGGTTCGCGCCCTTGCGGACCGCGGTGTTGAAGTTCGGGGCGTAGTCGCTCGTCGAGTTCGACTGCAGCGCCAGCGCGGTGATCCCGAACTTCGCCTTCGCGTCGTTCAGGCCCTTGAGCTGGTTCTGGTTGAAGCCCTTGTCCGTGAACTTGCCGATGTCGCTCACGAGCGCCACCGTGTAGGACGCCTTCTGCTTCTGCGCGCCGCCGACGGCCGCAGATGCCGAGATCGCGGCGACCAGCGCGAGAACGCCGGCCAGCGCGATCCAACGGGAAACCTTCACGTACCCTCCTAGGCTCGGTTCCTGAGGAGCCCTGGCCGGGCCCCGCTAATCAGACGTCGATCCTAGACGCTGGTTTGTGCGGTTTCTACCGGGAGCCGATCAGTGGCCCGAGGCGACCCGGTCGAGCCCGGCCTCGTCGACGAGGACGCGGCGCGGCTTGGAGCCCTCGTAGCCCGAGATGATCCCGCGCCGCTCGAGCATGTCGACGAGCCGGCCGGCGCGGGTGTAACCAACCCGTAACCGCCGCTGGAGGAGCGAGACGGACGCCGTCTGGGTCTGGACGACGATCTCGATCGCCCGGTCGAGGAGCGGGTCGTCGTCCGGGTCGAACTCGCCGTGCTCGTCGCCGGCCCCTGCGTCGTCGGCGAAGACTTCCGGCAACTCGAGGTAGGCCTCGTCGAGGTCCTGGTCGCGCTGGCGGGTCTGCTCGACGACGAGGGCGATCTCCTCCTCGCTCACGTATGCCCCTTGCACCCGCTGGAGCCGCGAGGTGCCGAGCGGCTTGAAGAGCATGTCGCCCTGGCCGAGGAGCGACTCGGCGCCGCCGGTGTCGAGGATGACGCGCGAGTCGGTCTGCGACGAGACGGCGAACGCGATCCGCGACGGGACGTTCGCCTTGATCATCCCGGTGATGACGTCGACGGACGGGCGCTGCGTCGCGAGCACGAGATGGATCCCGACGGCGCGCGACTTCTGCGCGAGCCTGATCACCGCGTCCTCGACCGCCTGCGGCGCGATCATCATCAGGTCGGCGAGCTCGTCGATCACGACGAGGAGGTACGGCATCGTCTTCTCGCCGCGCTGCCGGAACGCGCGGTTCGCCTCGTTGAGGTTGCGGGCGCGGACGGACGAGAGCCGCTCGTAGCGGCGCTCCATCTCGGCGACGCAGTTGGCGAGGACGGCGCTCGCCTCCTTCGGACTCGAGACGACGGGCGTCAGCAGGTGCGGGATCGACTCGTAGTGGTTCAGCTCGATCCGCTTCGGGTCGATGAGGATCATCCGCACCTCGTCCGGCGTCGAGCGGAGGAGGATCGACGTGAGGAGCGCGTTGATGCAGCCGGACTTGCCGGAGCCGGTCGTTCCCGCGATCAGCAGGTGCGGCATCCGCGCGAGATCGGTCCAGACGGCCGCGCCGGAGATGTCCTTCCCGAGCCAGACCGCGAGCGGGCTCGCGGTCGCGGGAAGCTCGTCGAAGATGTCGCCGAGCGTGACGAGGTTCGGCGCGAGGTTCGGCAGCTCGACGCCGACGGCCTGCTTGCCGGGGATCGGCGCGAGGATCCGGATCTCCGTCGTCGCGAGCGCGTACGAGAGGTCGTCCTTCAGTGCGGCGACCTTCGACACCTTCGTGCCCGGCGCGAGCTGGAGCTCGTAACGGGTGACGCGCGGGCCGGAGATCTGTCCGATCACGTTCGCCTCGACGCCGAAGTGCGCGAGCGTCTGCACGAGCAGGTCGGCCACGCGGGCCGCGGTCTCCTCCGACGTCGCGCTCGCCTCCGGCGACGGGTGGAGCACGCTCGCGTCCGGCAGGCGGTACTCGACGTTCTCCGCGGTCACGTCGTCGAAGAGCGTCAGCGGGTCCTCGACGAGCGGCCGCTGCGCGATGAGCGGCGCCGGCTCGGCGTTCAGGAGCGGCGACGGCGCGATCACCGCGGGCGGCGGCGCGTCGCCGACGACGTCCGGGTACGCGTCCTCCGCGTCGACGGGCTTCCGGCGTGCGCGCGCCGCCTCGAGCGACGCGACGGCCGGCGGCGCGGGCCAGTCCTCGAGCGAGCGCTGCGTGCGGCGCGGCCGGCGCGCCTTCGTCGCCGCGGTCCGCACGCCGTGCCCCGAGCGGCGGAGGATCGCGCCGAGCGACGCACCGGTCAGCAGCAGCGCGCCGACGAGCACGAGGAACCCGCCGAGGATCGTCGAGCCGGTGACGCCGAGCGCGACGCCGACGGCTCCGCCGAGCGCCTGGCCGACGTAGCCGCCCTGGTCGCGTCCGAGCGCGATCATCAGCCCGAAGAAGAGGACGATCAGCCCGGTGCGGAACGGCCGTACGTCGACGAGCGCGCTGCGCGCGACCATGAGCCCGCCGAGAACGACGAAGAGCGCCGGAAGGACGAACGACGCGGCGCCCACGACCGCGTCGAGGCCGTCCGCGAGCGCGCCGCCGACGTAACCGCCGTTCCACCGTGCGTAGAGGACGCTCCCGAGGAACAGGCCGAGCGCGAGGAGCCCCAGGCCCCAGACCTCCGGGTGCCGGATCGTGCGCGGCTCGGTCCGCTTGCTCTTCGGGCGCGCCCGGCCCTTGCCCTTGGTGCGCGGCATGCGGCCCTGTTCGTGCGCGCCGCCGCCGATCCTTCAATCGCCGCGGCTAGGGCGTGTCGGTCGCCTCCAGCAGCCGCCAGCGGCCGTGGTACCCGTCGCGGACCGCGGTGACGAAGATCCCGAGCCGGTCCTTCGCCTTCCGGGACGACGGCAGCGAGTACGCGATCACCATCAGCTCGTGGAGCTGGCGCACGCGCCGGTCGAACGCCGGCCGCGGCCAGTGGCGGAGCGCCTCGAGCCGGCCCGTCCCGGTGGCGAGCCGCACCCAGTACCGCGCGACCTCGTCCGGCGTCTTGAAGGACGGGAGCGAGAGCGTCCCCTTCGCGAACACGCGGAGGAGCCACGAGTCGGAGCGGAGGATCGCGGAGCCGCGCGCGACGCGCAGCTCGATCGGATAGATGCCGCGGAACTCGGGCGCGGGCAACGTCGCCTGCCACGTCTTCCCCACGCGGTGGAGCGGCGTCCACGGCACGGCCTTCCCGAGCCGCTCGGAGCTGCCGAGCAGGTGGACCTCGAGCGTCGGCGCGTCGATCCCGGTCACGGTCACCGTCGCGGTGCGGTCGAGCGGAACGACCGCGGGACTCAGCGTCACGTGCGGCGTGCCGACGGCGACGGCGGCGGCGGCGAGGACGGTCGCGATCACGATCACACCTTGACACACGTTTCGGCTTTCAGGGGACCGCGGGCCGGACCTCGGCGCAGAGCATCCCGTAGTACGTCGGCGCCGCGTACGCGAGCAGGTCGACCGCAGCGGTCTTGCCCATTGCACCTTCGAGCACGAGCAGCTGCCACAACGAATCGGCTTTCGCAGCGGCGACGCTCGCACCGAGCGGCGCGAAGTCGAGCCGGCCCGAGCGGAGGATGGTTTGTACCTCCGCGTCGTACGCGGCCGCGGCCGGGTCGAAGCCGTACGGGCCGTCGGGGTCGTGTGCGTGGCCGTGATCGGCGCTCGCGACGAGTGCGACGCGCGCGTCGCCCGTCGCGCGTGCGATCGCCGCGCCGGCGCGGACGTGCTCTGCGAGCGGCCGGTCGCGCGCGGGCGCGACGACGACGATCCGCTCGGCGTGCATCGACGCGAGCGGGATCTCCGTGCCCCAGTCGAGCGGCAGCTCCGCCTCGGCCGGGTCGTTGCCGCCGTATGACACGCCGAGCGCCGGGATCGCGTCGGCGCGAAGCGCGGCGAGGATCGCCGCGGCGAGCCCGCGGTCCGTCGCGTAGGCGCCGACGCGTCCGGCGACGACGACGGCGAAGTGACCCTCGACGTGGACCGAGTGCGGCGAGACGACGACGGTCGTCTCCGTCGCGGCGGCGGCGTGTCGCCGCCCGAGCTCGTCCATCGCCGCGCGAAGCTCCGGCGCGTCGTCGATGTCGCCGTGCGGCGCGATCGCGGCGAACGCGATCACGGAAGCGACGCGATGCGCGTCACGAGCAGCTCGAGGAACCGCTCCGCGTCGACGCCGATCCCGACGTCGGCGTTGCGCGGCGCGTCGCGCACGAGCCAGCGGTCGACGACGGTGCGTCCGTCGCAGTACTGCGAGCGCGTCTCGATCTCGACGTTGCAGCGGAGCGTCTCGACGAGCGTCGGCTCGATCACGTGCGCGACCGCCATCGCGTCGTGGATCGGCGCGCCGTCGAACCGGTAGCGCTGCCGGTGGAACTCGAGGAAGAAGTCGGCGAGCTCGGCGACCGCCTTGCCGCACCGGCCGGCGCCGCGCAGCCGCTCCGCGTGCGCCGGGCCGAAGAGCGCCTGGTGCGTCACGTCGAGCCCGATCATCGTGACGTCGATCCCGCTCCCGAAGACCAGCGCCGCCGCCTCGGGATCGACGAACGCGTTGAACTCGGCGGCGGGCGTCACGTTGCCCTCGGCGATCGCGCCGCCCATCCAGACGATCCGGTCGAGCCGGTCGCGGATGTCGGGCCGGTGCCGGAGCAGGAGCGCGACGTTCGTCAGCGGCCCGGTCGGCACGAGGACGACGCCCGGCTCGACGAGTTCGTCGAGGAGCTCCCACGCCTGCGCGTCGACCGGGCGGCTCGACGGCGGCGGGAGATCCGGGCCGTCGAGGCCGCTCTCGCCGTGGACGTTCCCGGCGGTGCGGAGCGTCCGCTCGAGCGGGCCGGCCGCGCCGGCGGCGACCGGGATGTCGGTCCGCCCCGCGAGCTCGAGGATCTTCAGCGCGTTCGCCGTCGTCTTCTCGAGCGTCTGGTTGCCGCCGACGGTCGTGATCCCGCGCACCTCGACCTCCGGCGAGGCGAGCGCGAGGAGGATCGCCATCGCGTCGTCGTGGCCGGGGTCGCAGTCGATGAGGATCGGGATCGCGGTCACGCGCCGCTCCGGACGTCGTCGAGCGTGCGCGCCTCGAGCTCGATCCCGGAGAACGTCGCGACCGTTCCGTCCCCCGTCGGCGACTGGGTGAGGACGCCGGCGGCGAGCGGGCCGGGCCCGAGCGTGAAGTGCCGGACGAGGTCCCAGCGCGCGCCGTCCCACAGATGGAACGCACACTCCGCGCCGATCCGCCCGGCGCGGAGCCGTGCCGCCGGCTCCGGGAGCACGACCGAGTTGCAGTCGTCGGAGACGCCGCGCGTGACGACCGAGACGACCATCGCCCGGCCGTCGGGCGCGCGCTCGACCGCGAGCTTCGCCCACGTCGTCTCGTCGCGCCAGAGCAGCAGCGCGCCCGCGTCGAACGTCGCGCGGTGCTCGGCGCGGATCGTCGCCGCGAGGAGGAAGTCACCCTCGGTCTCGACGACGAGTCCCGGCGCGTTCAGCGTCGGCGGCGCGCCCGCCGGCGAGACGAAGAGGTCGGTGCGCGCGCCGGCGTCGAGCGTGACGGGCGCGCGCAGCTCGGAGACGATCTCGACGTTCACAGCAGCGCGTCGACCTCCCCCGCCGTCGGGAGAGACGTCTGCGCGCCGAAGCGCGAGGCGGCGAGCGCGCCCGCGGCGCACGCGCGACGGAGCGCCTCGTCGCGCGGGCGGTCCTCGAGCAGCGAGACGACGAGGCAGGCGGTGAACGCGTCGCCCGCGGCGGTGCCGTCGACGGCGTCGACGGGCGGCGGCTCGGCGTGCGCGATCTCCACCCCGTCCTCGAGCAGCATCGCTCCCTCCGCGCCGAGCGTCACCGCGACGAGTCCCTCGAGCCCGTCGAGCGCGTCGAGCTCGTAGCGGTTCACGATCGTCACGTCCGCGGCGGGCACGCCCTCGCGCGCCGGCGCCGCGTTGAGGTAGAAGCGCCCGGCCGCGGCACGGGAGACGTGCGCGACGACCTCGGCCGGGATCTCGAGCTGCGCGAGCACGCCGCCGTCGTCGGGCAGCTCGACGTCCTCGGGACGCAGCTCGAGGTTCGCGCCGGGCGCGACGACGATCTCGTTCTCGCCGTTCGCGTCGACCGTGATCAGCGCGACGCCGCTCTCGCCGTCGACGCGCCGCACGCGCGAGAGGTCGACGCCGGCGCGCTCGAGCTCGACGAGCGCCGTGCGGCCGAGCTCGTCGTCGCCGACGCAGCCGATCATCGTCACCTCGGCGCCGAGCCGCGCGGCGGCGACCGCCTGGTTCGCGCCCTTGCCGCCGGGGATGCGCGAGAACGTCGCGCCCGTCACGGTCTCCCCCGGTCGCGGCAGGCGCTCGGTGCGCGCGACGAGGTCGAGGTTGATCGACCCGACGACCGTGAGCCGCGGCGGCACGAATCAGATCTCGACGATGACCGGGAGGATCATCGGGCGGCGGCGCGTCCGGTCGTACACGACGTTCCCGAGCGAGTCGTGGACGTGCTCCTGGATCAGCTTCACCTCGGTCACGCCGTCCGCGAGCAGCTCCTCGAGCACCGTCCGTGCCTCCTCGCGCAGCTCGTCGAGGAGCGGCTCCGCCGCCTCGCCGAAGCCGCGCGCGATCAGCTCGGGCGCCGCAGTCAGCGAGCCGCCGCCGTTCGCCGCCGCGAGCGTCGCGACGACGATCAGCACGCCGTCCTCCGCCAGCCGGCGCCGGTCGCGCAGCGCGACGTCGTGGACGTCGCCGACGCCGAGCCCGTCGACGAAGGTGATCCCGGAGTCGACGCGGTCGACGATCTTGACGCCGTCCTCCGAGAGCTCGACGACGCTGCCGTTCTCCGCGAGGACGATGCTCTCCTCGGCGACGCCGCTCTCGCGTGCGAGCTGCGCGTGCGCCGCGAGCATCCGGAACTCGCCGTGCACCGGCATGACCGCCCGCGGGCGCAGCAGCCCGATGATCGTCCGCAGCTCCTCGGCGCGGCCGTGGCCGGAGACGTGCACCGGCGCGTTGTCCTCGTGCAGGACCTCCGCGCCCGACTTCGCGAGCCGGTTGATCGCGTCGTGGACGCGCAGCTCGTTCCCCGGGATCGGCTTCGCGGAGATGATCACCGTGTCGCCGCGCTCGACGTGCACCGACGGATGGTCGTCGTACGCGATCCGCGTCATCGCCGACATCGGCTCGCCCTGGCTGCCGGTGCAGAGGATCAGCTGCTCGTGCGGCGGCAGCTCCGCGAGCTCGTTCGGGCGCATGATCACCTCGTCCGGCGCCTCCATGTAGCCGAGGTTCCGCGCGATGTTCGCGTTCTTCCGCATCGACCGGCCGACGAACGCGACCTTCCGGCCGGACTCGATCGCGACGTCGATCGCCTGCTGCATCCGGTGGACGTTCGACGCGAACGACGTGATCAGGACGCGGCCGGTGCGGTGCGGGATGATCTGGCCGAACGCCTCGCCGACGACGCGTTCCGACTGCGTGTAGCCCGGGCGCTCCGCGTTCGTCGAGTCGCCGAGCAGGAGATCGACGCCGCGGTTCCCGACCTCGGCGAGCTTGCCGACGTCGGTGCGCTGGCCGTCGACCGGCGTGTGGTCGAGCTTGTAGTCCCCGGTATGGACGACGCGGCCGCCCGGCGTCTCGAGGACGACGGCGGCGGCGTCCGGGATCGAGTGCGCCATCCGGATCAGCTCGATCCGGAACGGCCCGAGGTCCATCGGCGGGTCGTCCGGCGCCATCTCGACGAGGTCCGCCTCGCGGAGGAGCCCGTGCTCGTCGAGCTTCGACTTCACGAGCCCGAGCGTGAGCCGCGTCGCGACGACGACCGGCACGCGCACCTCGCGCATGAGGTACGGCAGGCCGCCGACGTGGTCCTCGTGGCCGTGCGTGAGGACGACGCCGCGGATCATCTCCTCGCGGTCCTTCAGATAGGAGACGTCGCAGAGCACGAGGTCGACCCCGAGGTGCTCGTCGCGCGGGAACGCGAGCCCGGCGTCGACGACCACGATCGAGCCGTCCGCCTCGTAGACGGTCATGTTCTTCCCGACCTCGCCGAGCCCGCCGAGCGGGATGATGCGGCACACACCCACGGCGCGGAGTCTAGTTACGGGCTGCGACTACGCCGACGCCGGCTGGAGGATGCCGCCGCGGACGAGGCAGTCGCGGACCCGCTCGAGGCCGTCGTCCGTCGGCTCGACCATCGGGAGGCGATAGCCGCCGACGGTGTGGCCGAGGATCCCGAGGGCGGCCTTGATCGGGATCGGGTTCACCTCGATCCTCAGCAGCTCGTAGGCCGGGGCGAGCTCCTCGTGGAGCGCGCGGGCGCCGTCCGCGTCGCCGTCGGCGAAGCGGCGGATCAGCTCCTTGATCTGCGTGCCCCAGACGTGCGCGAGCACCGAGACGACGCCGGCGCCGCCGAGCCCGAGGAAGTCGAGCGTGATCGGGTCGTCGCCCGAGTAGAGGTCGAGCCGCGTCTCCTCCGCGATGAACCGGGCCTCGTCGAGGTCGTCGTGCGCCTGCTTCACGGCGGTCACGTTCGGGATCTCGTCGGCGATCCGCGCCATCGTCGCGGGCTCGATGTTCACGATCACGCGGCTCGGGATGTTGTAGACGACCACCGGCCTGTCGGTCGCGGCCGCGATCTCCGCGAAGTGGCGGACGAGCGCCCGCTGCGGCGGCTTGTTGTAGTACGGCGTCACCGCGAGGAAGCCGTCGACGCCGAGGTCGTGGGCGCGGGCCGTCAGGTCGGCCGAGTGCCGGGTGTCGTAGGTGCCCGTGCCGGCGATCACCGTCGCGCGGTCGCCGACGGCGTCCACGGCAGCGGCGAAGAGCTCGAGCTTCTCGTCGTCGGAGAGCGTCGGCGACTCGCCGGTGGTGCCGGCGACGACGAGCCCGTCGGAGCCGTGGTCGACGAGGTGGGTCGCGAGGTCCCGGAACGCGTCCACGTCGACGGAGCCGTCCGCGCGGAACGGCGTCACGATCGCCGTCAGCACCTCGCCGAGCATGCGCCCTAGTCTACGCCGCAGCCCAGGCGGAGGGCCGACGAGCGGCCCTCCGCCGGAGACGACGCGGGTCTAGCCGAGGTTGTTCGCCTTGAGGAACGCCCCCGCGACCGCGGCGGGCGTCTTCTTGTCGACGATGACCGCCTTGTTCATCGCCTTCATCGCCCCGAGGGTCAGCTTCGCCGAGACGGCGTTGACGACCTTCGCGAACTTCGGCCCGGCGGCCGACAGCGTCTTCTGCGACACGACGGGCGCGACGTTCTGGAAGCCGAAGATGTGCTTCGTGTCCGTCAGCACCGTGTACTTCGAGTCGAGCAGCTGCGGGTCGGTCGAGAAGACGTCGCCCGAGGTGATCTTGCCCTGGTCGAGGAGCGTGTAGACGCTGATCGTCGCGAGCGGGACGAACTTCGCCTGCGTCAGCCCGTACGTGTTCTTCAGGCCGAGCAGGCACGTCGCACGCGTCTTGCACTCGGGATAGCCGGCGAACGTGAACGACTTCACCTTCTTCATGTCCGCGATCGTCTTCACGCCGAGCTTCTGCGCGGTCGACGTCAGCATCCCGAACGAGTCGGAGTCGTAGAACGGCGTCGCGTTGAGCAGCGTCAGCCCGCGCGTCTGCTCGAACGCCTTCGCCGCGTTGTACGTCGCGGTGCCGGTCTTCGGCGAGGGCTTCTTCGCGAGGTCCTGGACGATGACGCCGGTGTACTCCGGGTAGAAGTTGATCTTGCCGCTCGTGATCGCGGTGTCGATGAGCTCCGAGCTGCCGATGTTCTCCTTGTAGGAGACGGTGAAGCCCGCGGCCTCGAGCGCCTGCTTGTAGAGCTGTCCGAGTATGTACTGCTCGGGGAAGTTCTTCGTGCCGATGACGATCGTCGGCGCGGCTTTCGGTGCGGCCGTCGCGCCGGCCGCACCGATGAGGCCGATCAGAAGTGCGACTCCGAGCGAGACCGCGTACGCCGCCTTGGCGGCGCGCCGCGTGTGCTTGCGGAACATCCTCTCCTCCTCCCGTGGGTGAGCTTTGAGACTAGTCCTGCGGGATGGGTCTGGGCGACACCGCCCGCTGGAGCAGGCCGAGGAGCGCCGCCGCGCCGAACGCGAGGAACGAAACGTAGAGCGATGCTCCGACGACGCCCGAGAGGCCGTAGCTCGCCTGGTTGACGATCACGTCGCCGAGCCCGCCGCCGCCGGCGATCGACGCGATCGTCGCGGTGGCGATCACGAAGATCGTGGCGATGCGGATGCCCGCGATCACGAGCGGCAGGCCGACCGGCAGCTCGACCTGCGTCACGACCTGGCGCTCGGTCATCCCCACCCCCCGCGCCGCCTCGACGAGGTCGGGGTCGACGCTGTCGATCGCGAAGTACGCGTTCGTGAGGATCGGCGGGATCGCGAGCACGACGAGCGCGGCCGTGTTGTTCCAGAAGCCGATCCCGAAGAAGACGACGCCGAACGCGATGAGGACGATGCTCGGCAGCGCCCGGCCGACGTTCGCGACGCTCGACGCGAAGAACAGCCCGCGGTGCTTGTGCCCGAGCCAGAGCCCGAGCGGCAGCGCGATCACGAGCGCGATCCCGATCGCCGCGAACGACAGCTCGAACTGCTCGACGGCGAGGTGGAACAGCATCCCGAAGTTGTCGACGATGAACCGGATCGCGTCGACGAACGTCCCCGGCTGGAACTGGGCGGCGACGACGGTCATGCCCGCCGCACCCGCCTCGCCCACGGCGTCAGGGCGCGCTCGAGCAGGTGGAGAAGCCCGTCGGCGGCCAGCGCGAGCGCGACCGCGAGCGCGCCGGCGGCGAAGATCTCCGTCTTGAACGTGTCCTCGCGCAGCGCGTTGAAGAGCGGATAGCCGAGCCCCTTCGGAAGGACGAAGGCGGCGACCGTCGCGATCGAGATCGTCGACACGGTCGCGATCCGGACGCCGGCCATGATCGTCGGCGTCGCGAGCGGCAGCTCCACCTGCAGGAACGTCTGCGTCCGGGTGAAGCCGGCGCCGCGCGCCGCCTCGAGCACGTCGGGCGGCACCGCGCGGAGGCCCTCGACCATGTTCCGGTAGAGGACGAGCAGCGTGTACGAGACGAGCGCGATCTCGACGGTGAGCGTCGTCAGCCCCGTGATCGGCACGAGGAGCTGGAAGAGCGCGAGGCTCGGGATCGTGTAGAGGAAGTCCGCCCAGTAGCCGATCGGCGCGTCGATCAGCCGGTAGCGGAGCCCGGCGAGCGCCAGCAGGAACGAGATCGCGAAGCCGATCGCGACGGCGATCAGCGCGAGCTCGATGTGCTGCACGAGCGCGGGCCAGAGCGTGTCGTGCCAGTGCTCCGTCACCCACGACACGCAGAACGTGCCGTTGTTCACCTCGCAGGACGTGCCCTGGCCGAAGTTCGGGATCACGGGCCCGGCGGCGACGATCACCGGAGGAGGTCCTCGCGCGTGACGGTCCCGAGCGGCGCGCCGTCGTCGCCGACGACGACGAGCGCGTCGGCCTTCGACTCGACGAGGCGGCCGAGCGCGTCGCGGAGCGTCGAGCCGGCGGGCTCGCGCGGCAGGCCGTCGAGCGACCCGACCGGCCGCAGGTCGAGGTCGGAGAGGCGGCGCAGCGCGAGCGCCTTCAGCGCGCGGTCGTCGCCGACGAACTGCGCGACGAAGTCGTCCGCGGGATGCTGGAGCACGGCCGCCGGCGTGTCGTACTGCGCGAGCCGGCCGCCCTCGCGGAGGATCGCGATCCGGTCGCCGAGCTTGATCGCCTCGTCGATGTCGTGGGTGACGAAGACGACGGTCTTCCGCAGCTCGTGCTGGAGCCGGAGGAACTCGTCCTGGAGCCGCGCGCGGACGATCGGGTCGATCGCGCCGAACGGCTCGTCCATCAGCATCAGCGGCGGATTCGCGGCGAGCGCGCGCGCGAGGCCGACGCGCTGCCGCTGGCCGCCCGACAGCTCCGCCGGGTAGCGCTTCCCGTCCGCCGCCTCGAGGCCGACGAGCTCGAGCAGCTCGTCCGTCCGGAGGGCGATCCGCTCCTTCGGCCAGCCGAGCAGCCGCGGCACCGTGCCGATGTTCGCGGCGATCGTCATGTGCGGGAAGAGCCCGACCTGCTGGATCACGTAGCCGATCCCGCGCCGCAGCTCCGTCAGGTCGAGCGCGAGGATGCTCGTGCCGTCGATCCGGATGTCGCCGCTCGTGAGCGAGATCAGCCGGTTGACGAGCTTCAGCGCCGTCGTCTTGCCGCCGCCGGACGGCCCGACGAGCACGCAGATCTCGCCGGCGGGGACGGTGAGCGAGAGGTGGTCGACCGCCGCCCCGTCGCGCCCGGCATAGGTCTTCGTCGCCTCGTCGAAGACGAGCTCGGCAGCCTGGCTCGGCACGCCGCAAACTATGGAGCAACCGGGCTAGGCGAGGAGCGAGTCCAGGCCCACGGTGAGCCCCGGCGGGAGCTCCGCGAGCGCCTCGAGCGCGAGCAGCACGCCCGGCGCGAACGACTCGCGGCCGGTCGTGTCGTGGCGGATCGTCAGCAGCTGGCCCTCGCTGCCGAAGATCACCTCCTGGTGTGCGACGAGGCCCGGCAGCCGGACGGAATGGATCACCGTGCCGCCGCCGATGAGGTCCGCCGTCGCCGCCGCGGTCCCGGACGGCGCGTCCTTCTTCGCCTCGTTGTGCAGCTCGATGATCTCGGCGCGCGGGAAGTACGCCGCCGCCTCGCGCGCGAAGCGCATCATCAGCACCGCGCCGACGGAGAAGTTCGGCGCCACGAAGAGGCGCAGGCCGCGATCCGCCGCGAGCGCGCCGAGCGGCGCGGCGTCCCACCCCGTCGTGCCGACGACGCAGGAGACGCCCTGCTCGAGCGCCGCGTGAACGTTCTCCGGCGCCGCGTCCGGCGTCGTGAAGTCGACCGCCGCGTCGAGCCCCGCCACGTCGATCGCGTCGCCGAGCTCGAACCCGCGGACCTCGTGGCCCGCGCGCTCGAGCGCCGGCCCGAGCACACGGCCGACCTTTCCGTCCGCGCCGAAGAGCGCGACCTTCACGCCGCGGCCTGGGAGACGAGCCCGGCGTTCACGCGCTCGACCGCGCCGCGGAACCGCTCCTCGTCCGGGCCGACGCCCGACGCCGACAGGCGCTCGGGCGCGAGCAGCACCGACGCGAGCTCCGCGAGCGCGTCCTCGTCGACGGCGTCGATCTCCGCGATGATCCGCTCGAACGTCAGGAGCTCCGTGTCGGCGACGAGCGACTTCCCGAGCCGGCTCATCCGGTTCGACGTCGACTCCATGGAGAGCATGATCCGCCCCTTGAAGCTCTCCTGCGCGCGTGCGAGCTCGCCCTTCCGGAGCCGGCCGGCCGCGATCTCCGCCATCTGCTCGACGCAGATCTCGACGCACGCGTCGAGATTCTCCTCGCGCGTCCCGAGGTAGATGCCGATCAGCCCCGTGTCCGTGTACTGCGACGCGAACGTGTAGACGGCGTACGCCATGCCGCGCTTCTCGCGGATCTCCTGGAAGAGCCGCGACGACGCGGAGCCGCCGAGGATCGAGTCGAGCAGCGACGCGGCGAAGCGGCGGCGGTCGGAGCGCGAGATCCCGGTCGCGCCGAGGCAGACGTGGTACTGCTCCGTGTCCTTCCGCTGGAAGCGCAGGCCGGGCGGCGGCACGCGGACGAGCGGACGGCGGACGTGCGGGCCGCGCCGCGCGGCATCGCTCCCCCGCTCCGCCTTCCGGAGCAGCGCGACGAGCTTCTCGTGCTGCAGGTTCCCCGCGGCGGAGACGACGATGTTCCCGCCGGTGTACATCGAGCGGTGGTAGCCGGCGATCGCGCGCCGGCTCACGGTCGAGATCACGTCGGCGGTGCCGATCACGGGACGGCCGAGCGCGTGCGGACCGAACACCGCCTCGGAGAAGAGGTCGTGCACGAGATCCTGCGGCGCGTCCTCGTACATCGCGATCTCCTCGAGGACGACCTCGCGCTCCTGGTCGAGCTCGGCGAACGCGGGCGCGAAGACCATGTCCGTCATCACGTCGATCGCGCGCTCGAGATGCCGGTCCGGGACGCGGCAGTAGACGACGGTGTGCTCGCGCGAGGTCGCGGCGTTCAGCTCCGCGCCCATCGTGTCGAAGGTCTCCGCGATCTCCTGCGCGTCGTAGCTCCGGGAGCCCTTGAAGAGCAGGTGCTCGATGAAGTGCGAGACGCCTGCGCGGTCGTCCCGCTCGTCGCGCGAGCCCGCGCCGATCCAGAAGCCGAGAGCGACCGACCGGACGCTCGGGACCCGCTCCGAGATGACGCGCTCGCCCGAGTCCAGCTCCGAAAGGACGTATTTCTGCACCCGCCGATCGTACCGGCGGCCTCCGCGGGAATCGGGGCTTGCAACGGTTGCCACGCGGTGGGAGAGTTCGCGGGCGGGCGGCATCACGGGGGTAGGGACTCATGGGGGAAGGAGGTGCTAGATGCGGCGTATCTATCGGCGGCAGTTCTTGGCGTACGCGCTCGGGCTGCTGACCGCGACAGCAGGGTTCGCGGTCGGGGCCGCGTGGGCCGGTCACGCCGCGACGGGAGGAAGCGTGAACGCGTGCGTCAGTCGCGGGCGCGGCACGCTCTACCTGCAGAACACACGGAGCGGGAAGCGCCAGCCGTGCGACCGGGGTGACGCCACGACGTCGTGGGCGATCACCGGGCCGCAGGGCGTCCCGGGGCAGAACGGCGCCCCGGGCAAGGACGGCGCCACCGGAGCCACCGGGCCGGCAGGGCCGGCGGGCTCGATCAACAGCGCACGGAGCCCGAACGGGCTCTACACGATCACGCTCTCGAACCAGGGCATCCTGCTCAAGGGCCCGAACGGATCGGTGACGGTGAACCTCGCCGGGGCTCAGATGAACACCATCGGAGGAGTGGGGGCGCCATGACCGAGCTCGCCACGATCGAGAACGGGCACCACAGCCGCCGCGGGATCTTGAAGCGGGGCCTCGTGCTCGCAGCAGGCGCGCTCGGCGTCGCCGTCGCCGGCAAGGAGGCGAAGGCCGCCACGACTCGTGTCCCCGACCAGCTGACGCTGTTCGGGCGCGACTGGCGGCTCGTCACTCCGGACCGGCAGCCGGGAGAGATGCTCCGGCTCGGCGATCACGGCGCGGTGTACGGGGACCTGCTCGACGGCCCGAAGGGGTCGGTGCTCGGGCAGTTCTTCGGCTCGAGGCTCGCAGTCCAGTCGACGCCGGCTCACGCCCGCGCCGACGCGAGCGTCGAGGTGCACACGTTCGTCCTCCCGCACGGCACGATCGTCGGCATGGGAACGGCGATCTTCGGCGACGCGACGTTCGCGATCGTCGGAGGCACCGGTGCCTACGCCGGCGTCAAGGGCTCGTACGTCGCGAAGCAGCGGCTGCGCGAGCTGGGAGGCAACGGCACCGCCGAGTTCATCCTGACCCTTCACCGTCTGGAGGCGTGAGCCATGGCCTACGACGCATTTCTGAAGCTGGACGGGATCGACGGCGAGGTGAACGACCAGACCCACGCGGCCTGGATCGAGCTCCAGTCGTTCTCCTGGGGCGCCAGCAACTCCGGCTCGCAGGCGAGCGGGGGCGGCGGCGGCGCAGGGAAGGTCTCGTTCCAGGACCTGCACTGCGAGGGACCTACGAGCAAGGCGTCGCCGAACATCATGCTCGCCTGCGCGACGGGCAAGCACATCGCGTCGGCGATGCTCAGCCTGAAGCAGGACACGCCCGGAGCGACGAACGCGCTCGAGTTCATGAAGATCAAGCTGACCGACGTCCTCATCTCCGGCTACCAGAACGGCGGGGCCGAGCAGGGGGAGGACCGCCCGCTCGACGGGTTCAGCCTGAACTTCGTGAAGATCGACTTCCTGTACACGGTCGCGTCGACCGGCGAGACCGTCGAGGCGGCCTTCGACACGGGAGCGCTCCGGTAGGAGCGGACGCAGGATCGGTGTCGGCGGGGCAGGCGACTGCCCCGCCTGCGCCGCCCGCAGGACCGGCCGCCGAGGTCGCCGCGCTCCGCGCGGCGCTCGATCGCGCCGGGTTCACGAACGACGCGGTCCGCGCGGCGCTCGGCGCAGGGATGGAGCTGCAGTCGCAGTCGTTCGAGATCGCGGTGCAGGACCGGCGGCTCGGCGGCGTGCCGGATGAGCTCGCCGCGCTCGTCCGGCTGCTCGTGCTGGACCTCCCCGCTCCGGCGGCCGCGGTCGAGCGCGCGCTCGGCGACGGCGCGGAGCTCCTCGTTCGGCTCGGCGTCGCGGCCGAGCGCGACGGCGAGCTGCGTGCGGCGGCGCGGATCGTCCCCCACGACGAGCTGCTCGTCGCGTCGGACCGCGTCGCCGAGGACGCGCCGGAGCACGTCGCCGGCGTCCACTGGCCGTCGGCGACGCTCTCGCACCTCACGGTGAGGCGGCAGGTCGGGACCGCGCTCGACGTCGGCACCGGCAACGGCATCCAGGCGCTCCGGCTCGCGGCGCACGCCGGGCGTGTCGTCGCGACGGACGTGAACGAGCGCGCGCTCGCGTTCGCGGAGTTCAACGCCGCGCTGAACGGCGTCGGGAACGTCGAGCTCCGCGCCGGCAGCTTCTTCGAGCCGGTGGCGGGCGAGCGGTTCGACCTCGTCGTCTGCAACCCGCCGTACGTCATCTCGCCGGAGACGGAGCACGTCTTCCGCGACAGCGGCCTTCCCGGCGACACGGTCAGCGAGCAGCTCGTGCGCGACCTGCCGTCGTTCCTCGCCGACGATGCCTTTGCGACGATCACGATCAGCTGGATCGCCGGCGACGACGTCGCCGCCCGGCCGCGCGCGTGGCTCGCCGGGAGCGGCTGCGACGCGTGGATCCTCCACACCGCCCCGGAGGACCCGCTCCGGTCGGCCGCGTCGTGGAACCGCACGCTCGGCGGCGGCCCGGACGAGGTCGGCGTGAAGCTCGACTCGTGGCTCGAGTACTACGCGCGGCTCGGGATCGACGCGATCGCGTACGGCGCGGTCGTGCTGCACCGCCGCGCCGGCGACAACTGGGTGCGGTCCATCGAGCTGACGACGGGGCTCCGCAATCCCGCGTCGGCGCATCTCCTGCGGCTGTTCGCCGCGCAGGAGCTGCTCGCGGCGGCGCGCGGCGACGCGCTCCTCGACCGTGCGCTCGTCCTTGTCGAGGACGCCCGGCTCGACCGGACGGAGCACCTCGCCGGCGGCGCCTGGCTGCTCACCTCGGCCGACGTGAGGCTGGCGGAGGGCCTCGGCTTCGGCGCGAAGCTCGACCGCTACGGCGTCGGGGTCGTCACCGCGCTCGACGGGAGCGCCCCGCTCCGCCCGCGCCTTCCCGCGCTTGCAGCCGAGCTGGGCGTGCCGGAGGACGACCTCGCCGCGTTCGCGTCGCAGCTGGTCGGTCAGCTCGTCGAGCTCGGGTTCGCGGCCGAGAGCTCGAGCGCGCGATAGATGCGCTCCATCGCGCGCGCGAACGCCGCCGTGTCCATCATCGGGGACGCTGCGAGCCGCTCGCGCATCGTCGCCCGCTCGTCGTCGAATCCCGCGCCGAGCTCGATCGCACGGGCGACGTAGCCGGCCTCGTCGCGCGCGACGAGCTCGTCGAGGCCGGCGGCGCGCAGGAGCGACGCACCCTGCCGCGCCGCCCAGCGGTCGCCGTCGACGCAGAGCACCGGCACGCCCTGCCAGAGCGCCTCGGACGTCGTCGTCCCGCCGTTGTAGGGATACGGGTCGAGCGCGACGTCGATCCTCGCGTAGGCGGCGAGGTACTCGAAATGCGGCGCGCCCGGCTCGAGCGTGATGCGCGCCGGATCGACGCCGTGCGACGCGAACGAGCGGAGGAGAAGCGCGCGGTTGCCCTCCGCGCGCATCGCGCCGTTCTTGACCAGCAGCCTCGTGCCCGGCGCGCCGGCGAGGATCTCGGCCCACACGCGCACGACCTGCGGCGTGAGCTTGTACTGCGAGGCGAAGGAGCCGAACGTGACGTGGCCGTTCCGCCGTGCCGGCGCCTTCTCGACCGGCGGCACGGGATACGCGACGTCGAAGGTCAGGTACGTGCCCGGGACGCGCACGACGCGTTCCGTGTAGTGCGCCTCCTCGTCCGGGCGGACGACGACGGGGTCGCCGATCACGGCGTCGACGGCGGCGATCCCCGAGGTCGCGTACTGGTTGAACCAGCCGGTAACCGTGCGCGCGGGATGCGCGGCGACCACGGCGAGACGGCCGGGCGCGCTGTACCCGTTCAGGTCGACGAGGACGTCGAGCTCCGCGGCGGCGATGC
Source organism: Gaiellaceae bacterium (assembly GCA_035506655.1). GTDB lineage: Bacteria > Actinomycetota > Thermoleophilia > Gaiellales > Gaiellaceae > Palsa-739. The sequence continues at coordinate 17,008 of DATJOZ010000028.1, read as the reverse complement.
GCTCGGCGGCCGCGTCGTCGTCGAGCCCGCGGAGCGGGACGAGTGTGTCGCGCGGGTCGGGACGGTAGCCGGCGGCCGTGCACTCGGCCTCCGTCGCCTCGGACAGGAGGTGCACCGCGACGGCGTCGCGGTCGTGCGCGTTCACGAGTCCCCAGACGGGCTTCATCCAGTTCGCCGACGCGAAGAACGACGAGAGGTAGCCGACGCGGAGCGGGCCCGGCGTCCGCTCGGCGGGGAAGCGGAAGCGCGGCGGCGGCAGGTCGCGCTCGGCGAACGCGCGGCGCGCGGCGAGGACGTCGGCGTGCGTGGCGGACGGGCTTCCCGGGATGACCGTCGCGAGGGCGAGACGGTGGAGGACGTCGTCGCCCACGTCGAGCGCCGCGCGGAAGCTCGAGACCGCCTCGTCCACGAGACCCATCCCGTACCGGGCCTTGCCGAGGTTGTGCAGCGCGCCGGCGTGCCGGGCGTCGAGCGCGACGGCCCGCTCGAGCTCGGCGATCGCGTCGGCCTCCCGGTGCGTGTCGAGGAGCGCGGAGCCGAGCCCGAACCGAACGTCGAAGCCGTCCTCGCCGAGCGCCTCCGCGCGCCGGAAGCACTCGAGGGCCTCGGCGAACCGCCGCTCCCGCATGCGCTCGGCGCCCCGCTCGAGCTGGAGCTCGGCCTCTCTCACACGGGTGTTCTAACCCGCTAGCCCTTCGCGAGGCTGAACTGCACGCCGCTGCCGTTGCGCTTCGCGAGGTAGAGCGCCTCGTCGGCGAGCCGGAACAGCGTCTGCGCGTCGGTCGCGTCGGTCGGGCACGACGCGACGCCGTAGCTCGCGCCGAGGCCGTCGAGCCGCGGGTCCACGTTCGCCGCGAGCAGCCCGGTCGCGCGCGCGACGACGGCACGCGCGTCGTCCTCCGACGCCTCGGCGAGGAGCAGCGCAAACTCGTCGCCGCCGATCCGGAACGCGGCATCCGGCCGGCGCAGCGAGCCGTCGATGATCGCGGCGAACGTCTGCAGCGCCTCGTCGCCGACCGAGTGGCCGTAGCGGTCGTTCAGCAGCTTGAAGCCGTCGAGGTCGCAGAGGACGAGCGCGAACGAGCGGCCGTAGCGGTTCACGCGCGCGACCTCGCCGTCGAGCCGGTCGACGAACGCGCGCCGGTTCAGCAGCCGCGTGAGCGGATCGTGGTCGGCGAGGAAGCGCAGCTCCTGCTGGTGCGCGGCCGAGACGATCGCCGCGGCGGCCTGGTTCGCGAAGATGCGGAGCGCCTGCAGCCGCTCGGCCGACGGCAGCAGCCGGTCGACCGGCTCGTCCGCCCAGATCAGGCCGATCAGCTCGCCCTCGACGTCGCGCAGCGGGACGAGCAGCCAGTGGTGGTCCCACGCGTGCGGGCCGCGCCCGTTGAAGTGCGAGTCGTAGTTGCCGACGTCGGTGCGCAGGCGCTTGCGCGCCTCGTCGTCCGGCAGCAGGTAGCAGCCCTCGACCTCGAATGCGGGGTCGAGCAGCGGCTCGACGTCGGCGATCTCGACGCCGCCGGTCGCGAGCAGGTCGTCGAGGTCCCAGCCGACGGATGCGCGCGGCTCGAGCCGCGCGAGCGGCTTGTCGACGAGCTGCGCCGAGACGTACTGGAATCCGAGCGCGTCGCGGATGCCGCTGCAGACCGCGCGGAGGATCTCGTCCGCCGCAGGCTCCGCCGTGAGCCGCGACGACACCGCGAGCAGCTCCTCGAGCGCGAGCCGGTGGCGCGCCGCGTCCGTCTTCTCCTGCGCGGCCTGCACCGCGAGCGCGGCGTGCGCGGAGAGCGCGGCGAGCACGTCGAGCTCCTCGTCGTTCGCGCGCCGGCCGCTCTTCGGCTCGTCGACCGAGAGGATGCCGAGCAGGTGCCCGTCGGAGTGACGGAGCGGGACGAAGAGCGCGTCCTCGGGATGCCACGCGTCCGGGCCGGTGCCCGGCGCGCGGTCCGGGACGTAGCTCGCGCCGAGCTCGTCCCAGTCGACGGCGCCGTACGGGATGAAGTACGCGCCGCGGCGGAGGAAGCGGTCCTGGAGCAGCACGTCCCAGTCGGCGAGGTCGCGCTCGAGGCCGAGGAGCGCGGCTCGCGCCTCGGCGCTCCCGTGCACCGTCGTCACGCAGAAGTCGTCCCACGCCGGCCGGTAGAGGTTGATCGCGACGGTCGCGTAGCCGAGCGACTCCGCGACGGTCCGCGCGATCGCGGACAGGAGCTCGGGGAGCTCCTCCTCGGCCCCGAGCAGGCTCGTGACCTCGAGCAGGCCCCGCAGCGGAGAGGTGGGCGGATTCGACGGCGCAGACACGGCGTGGAGGCGACCGAGCCTCCACCGGAATCATCGGCACTCGCGACCCCGCGCGTGAGCCGCCTGCCACATTCTTTACGTCCCCCGTACGGGGGACCGACAGGAGTCAGCGCGCGTCGGGGATCGCAGCGGTGAAGAGGTCGAGGAGGTTCGCGTTCACGCGGAGGTCCGGCCAGACCGGATGCGCGGTCCCGCCCGCGGCGACGAGCGCCGGGTAGAGGCCGTACGTCGTCGCGGCGTTGGAGAGGTCGCCGGGCGCGATCGGGTCGGCGGAGGCGCGAACCGGGGACGACCACGCGCGCCCGTCCGGCGAGCTCGAGCACGTGAACCAGGCGCGATGGCCGCGCCGGTCGAAGGTCGTGTCCCACCAGCACGCGGTCAGCGTGCCGTTCGACGCGTCCGCGGCGGCGACGGGGAAGAACTGCGTCGCCTTCCCGCCGTCCGCCGGGTTCACCTGCACGTGGAAGAGCGGCCGGAGCGCCGGCGTCAGCGCGTCGACGAACACGTCGCCGATGTCGCCGTACACGACGTCGACCTGCCCCTTCCGCACGACGACCGTCGGGTTCGGGCCGATGCACGCGTGGTCCTCGAGCGGCAGCGGCGAGTACGCGGACATGCCGCACGAGCCGGACGGGTTCGCGAGCAGCGCCGACACGCTCGCCGGCTCGCCGAAGGTCCTGCCGCCGTCGGTCGAGCGGGCGATCCAGACGCCGTGCGTCGCGTCGATGCCCGCGAGGTAGACGTCGCCGTCCGGCGCGACGGCGAGGCTCGCGAGATGCGGGCGCTCGAGCGTGCGCGACACCGCCTTCGGCGGCGACCACGTCAGGCCGTGATCGTGGCTCACGCTCCACTCCGTCGTCGCGTGGTTCACCGAGAGGCTGCGCGTGAACGCGACGTAGACGGCGCCGGTGCGCGGATCGGTCGCGATCGCCGGCCCGTCGTCGAAGCCGTACTGCCACGCCGGCGCCGTCACGCGCACGAGCGTCCACGGCGACGTCGCGTTCGCACGCGACGCGACGACGAGGAACGGCGTCACGGTGTCCTTGCAGATGCGGCCGACGAGGAACGCGAGGTACTCTCGCCCCGCCCCGTCGATCGCGGCGCGCGGCTCGCCGTGCGCGCACGACCCGCCGGGGATCGGCGGCCCTTCGCCGCGCACCCACGTCCTGCCGCCGTCCGTCGACGTCTCGACGCGGAGCGGCGGGATGAGGCTGTCGTTCGACGCGGCGAGGAGCGCGCGCGGGTTGCGCGGGTCGACGGCGAGCGCGGCCTCCGACTGGAAGCCCGGCGCGCGCGACACGTCGACGTTCGCGCCGCCGAGCGGCCGCGTGTTCTTCACCGAGTGAACGGTGAAGTGGTAGACGAGGAAGATGCCGAGCGCGAGGACCGCGGCGATGATCAGGGCCTCGCGGACGAGGCCCGGGATCGGGCTCGCGGCGGCGAGCGGGGCACCCTCGCCGCCGCGACCGATACGGCGAGTCCGCGCGGTTCCCCGCACGGCGCGGACCGCGTCCGCGGCCGCCGCGACGGTCGTCCCGGCGGGGCCGGTCCTCCTCGGGAGGCCGCGGCGGCGCGTCCTTCGCCCGCTCGATCAGCTCCTCCGGCTGGACGAGGTTGCCGTTCTCGTGCTTCGCGATCAGCTTCAGCCCGATGCGGCCGCGTGCCTTGTCGACCTCCTGCACGACGACGTCGACGACGTCGCCGCGCGACATCACGTCCTCGATGTGGCCGACGCGACCCGGGCCGACGTTCGAGACGTGGAGGAGACCGTCGGTCCCCTTCTTCAGCTCGACGAACGCGCCGAACTGCGTCGTCTTGACGACCTTGCCGGTGTAGGTGTCCCCCACCTCCGGCTCCTTCGTCAGCGCCTGGATCGCGGAGATCGCGGCCTCGGCCTTCGTGCCGTCGGTCGCGTAGATGAGGATCGTGCCGTCCTCCTCGATGTCGATCTGCACCTCGTAGTCCGACTCGAGGCCGCGGATCGTCTCGCCGCCCTTGCCGATCACGAGGCCGATCTGCTCCTGGTTGATCTTGATCGTCGTGATGCGCGGCGCGTTCGCGGCGAGCTCCGGCCGCGACTCCGGGATCACCCCGAGCATCTTGTCGAGGATGAAGTCCCGCGCCCGCTTCGCCTGCTCGAGCGCGTCGCTCATGATCTGCTGCGTGACGCCCGTGATCTTGATGTCCATCTGGAGCGCGGTGATGCCCTCACGGGACCCGGCGACCTTGAAGTCCATGTCGCCCAGGTGGTCCTCCGCGCCCTGGATGTCGGTCAGGATGACGTAGTCGTCGCCCTCCTTCACGAGGCCCATCGCGATCCCGCTCACCGGCGCCTTGATCGGCACGCCGGCGTCCATCAGCGCGAGCGTCGAGCCGCACACCGAGCCCATCGACGACGAGCCGTTCGACTCGAGCGTCTCCGAGACGAGACGGATCGTGTACGGGAACTCGTCCGTCCCCGGCACGACGGCCTCGAGCGCGCGCTGCGCGAGCGCCCCGTGGCCGATGTCGCGCCGCTTCGGGCCGCGCATGAAGCCCGTCTCCCCGACCGAGTACGGCGGGAAGTTGTAGTGGTGCATGTAGCGGCGCTCCTCCTCGAGGGAGAGGTCGTCGATGCGCTGACCCTCCTTCGCGGTGCCGAGCGTGAGCGAGGTGAGGATCTGCGTCTGGCCGCGCTGGAACAGGCCGGAGCCGTGGGAGCGCGGATTGACGCCGACCTCGATCTCGATCGGGCGGACCTCCTCGGTGCCGCGCCCGTCGGGGCGGCGCTTCTCGACGGCGATCTTCTTCCGGACGATGTCCTTGTAGATCGACTCGCACGCCTTCTTCACGTACGAGCGCGTCGTCGAGTCCTTCGCGGCCGGCAGCGTCTCGCCGGTCTCCGCGTCGACCGGTGCCTGGCCGACCGGGAACGGCAGCTCGACCTCCTCGGTGATCTTCTCGAACAGGAGGTGCCGCTTCGCCGACTTCAGCTGCTTCGAGTCCTGCTCCGCGTCGGTGAGGGCGCGCAGGTCGTCGCCGAACTGCTCCCGCACCGGGCCCTCGACGGCGACCGAGCGCTGCTTCTCGAGCAGCGCCTGGAGCCCCGCGCGGACCTGCAGCTGCCGGGTGATGTCCTCGTCGGTCGAGTCCATCGAGAGCGGCGGCGCGAGCTCCGCGAGGAGCTCGTCGACGATCGCGCTCGCGTCCTTCAGGCCGACGGTCTGGATCAGCTCCCAGATCCGGTGGCCGTTCGACGCCTCGAGCTCGGCGTTCAGCTCGGGGTCGAGCCACTTCGGCTTGCCGGCCTGGCGGCGCAGGTCCTCCTGCGCCTCGCAGAGCTTCACGATCTCGCGGTGTGCGAGCTCGAGCGCCTCGAGGATCTCGCTCTCCGGGATCTGGTCGGCGCCTGCCTCGACCATCGTCAGCGCCTCGGCGGTGCCGACGACGATCAGGTCGAGCGACGACTCCTCGAGCTCCTGGAGCGACGGGTTGACGATGAACCCGTCCTCGCCGCGGCCGACGCGCACGGCGCCGATCGGGCCGAGGAACGGCAGCGGCGAGATCATCAGCGCGGCCGATGCGCCGTTGATGCACAGGATGTCGTGCGCGGTGACGAGGTCGGCCGAGAGCACGGTGCAGATGACCTGCACCTCGTTCTTGAAGCCCTTCGGCCACAGCGGCCGGATCGGGCGGTCGATCATGCGCGCCGTGAGGATCGCCCGCTCCGTGGGGCGCCCCTCGCGCTTGAAGAAGCCGCCCGGGATCTTGCCGGCGGCGTACATCCGCTCCTCGACGTCGACCGTCAAGGGGAAGAAGTCGGCGTTCTCCCGCGCTTCGGCGCGGCCTTGGGCGGTGGCGAGCACCATCGTCTCGCCGGAACGGACGACGACGGCGCCGTCCGCCTGCTTCGCGAGCTTGCCGGTCTCGAAGCTGATCTCCTGTGTCCCTACCTGGACGGAGACCTGCGCCCGGCGCTCGGTCGCGATACTCATTCGATTGTCCTCCACTCTGCTTTGGGTGTGGAGGGCGGGAGTTTGAGCCAGGCCCTTGCCGCGGGGCTCGCTCAAACCTCCGCCCTCCATGGTCGTCGGAGCTAGCGGCGCAGGCCGAGCTCCTTGATCAGGGCGCGGTAGCCCTCGAGATCGTGCTTCTGCAGGTAGTTCAGGAAGCGGCGGCGCCGGCCGACGAGCTTCAGGAGCCCGCGCCGGGAGTAGTGGTCGTGCTTGTGGGTGCGGAGATGCTCCGTCAGGTCGTTGATCCGCTGCGTGAGCATCGCGATCTGCACCTCGGGCGAGCCGGTGTCGGCCTCGCCACGGCCGTGCTTCTTGATGATGTCCTGCTTGGCTTCCTTGGTGAGGGCCATCGAGCCTCCTCGATTCGTGTCTCCCGTGTCCCCGCCCGAGGCGCCAAGGAAGGTGCACCGTCGAGCCGGGACAGGGTCGGCGACAAGGGTAGCTGAAACCGCATGGTTAGGCGGCCCGGCGGCCGCGCGGGCATGCTTGGCCGGTGGTGTCGCTCGCCGAGATCGTCGCCGACGCGCACGGCCGGACCGGCGTGCCGGGGGTGGCCGCCGCGCTCTGGCGCGACGGCGAGCTTGCGGCGTGCGCGAACGGCGAGCTCGTGCTCGGGTCGGGGACGCCGGTGGAGGTCGACACGCCGTTTCGAGTCGCGTCGATCTCGAAGCCGTTCACGTCGGCGCTCGCGCTCTCGTGCCTGCCGCTCGACGCGCCGCTCGCGGCCTGGCTGAGCCACACCGCGGGATTCCGGTGCGAGTCGGAGCAGCCGCTGCCGGCCGGCGCCGAGGGACTGTGGTCGTACTCCAACGCCGGCTACTGGGCGGCGGGGCGAGCGGTCGCGGCGACGTGCGGCGCCGCGTTCGAGGACGCGATGCGAGAGCGCGTGCTCGAGCCGCTCGGGCTCGCGGCGACGGGGTACGAGGAGCCGCCGCGACCTGCGCGGGGACACCTCCAGGAGGGCGAGACCGGGCACCGCGCCGTGCTCGACGACGCGTATCCCGTGACGCGGCGGCCGTCCGGCGGGCTGTGGTCGACGGTCGGAGATCTCGTCCGGTTCGGCGCGGCGCAGCTCGCGGCGGGCGGCCCGCAGTTCGAGCCGCGCGCGGAGGCGCTCGGGGCGCGCTATGCGCTCGGCTGGTGGAGGCGCGGGAGGACGGACGGCGCGACGGTGCTCGACCACGAGGGCTCGGTCGCCGGCTACCAGTCGCTCCTGATGCTCGTGCCGGAGGAGCGGACGGTGCTCGCGGTGCTGACGAACAGCTGGCGCGGCAGCGGGCTGATCCGGCGCGTCGTCGAGGGGCTCGGGCTGTGGCCCGAGCAGCCGGCACCCGCCGCGGGGGTCGACGGGCGGTACGCGCTCGACGGCGCCGAGGCGGTCGTCGAGGGGTCGAGCGTGACCGAGCTGGAGACGGATCCGGTGACCGGCGCGCCGCGCTCGATCCGGTATCCCGTCGTGCCGGACGCGACGCTGATGAGCCATCGCGTCGACTTCCCGCGCGACGGGCTCGCGCGGATCGGCTGGATCGTCATGCCGCGGGTCGGGCCGTGATCGCCGGCGTGGCCGCCGGGCATCCGGCGACCGCTGCGGCCGGGATCGAGATCCTCGCCGACGGCGGCACCGCCGCCGACGCGGCGGTCGCCGCGTGCTTCGCGTCGTGCGTCGCCGAGACGGTGATGACGGGGCTGCTCGGCGGCGGGCACGCGATCTACCTCGACGCGGCGTCCGGTGCGGTGCGGAACCTCGACTTCTTCTGCGCGGCGCCGGGACTCGGCGCGCCGCGGCGCGAGGCGGAGCTCGTGCACATCGACGTCCCGTTCGGCGAAGAGCTCGTGCACTACGCCGTCGGTCCCGCGTCGTGCGCGGTCCCCGGCGTGCCCGCCGGGCTCGACGCGCTGTGGCGCGCACACGGGCGCCTTCCGTGGGCGCGGCTCGTCGAGCCGGCGTTGCGGCTCGCGCGCGACGGCGTGGTGTTCCCGCCGACGCATGCGGCGTGCCTCGAGATGCTCGTGCCGGTGTACACGCTCGACGCGGGTGCGCGGATCTACGCACCGGGCGGGAGGCTGCTGCAGGGGGGCGAGCTGCTCGAGCAGCCGGGGATCGCAGCGGCGCTCGGCGCGATCGCGGACGCCGGTGCCGTGGACGCGTATCGCGGCTCGGTCGCAGAGGCGCTGCTCGAGCTTGCGCGCGAGCGCGGCGCGCTCGTGACCCGCGACGATCTCGAGTCGTACGCCGCGCGCTGGAGCGAGCCCGTCGACGTCGCGTATCTCGGGCTCCGGTTCCTGACGCGCGACGGGCTCTCCGGCATCCCCGCGACGCTGCGGCGGCTGCCGAGGCTGCGAGGGCTCCCCGAGCCGGAACGCGTCGTCGCGCTCGTGGCCGCGCTCGACGGCACGCCCGCGTCCGAGACGCACACGACGAACCTCGTCGTCGCCGACGCGGACGGGAATGCGTGCGTCCTGACGACGAGCCTCGGGCTCGGGTCGGGCGACTATCTGCCCGGGCTCGACCTGCAGCTGAACAGCATGCTCGGCGAGGTCGACCTGCTGACCGAGCCGCTCGAGCCGGGCGACCGGATGCAGAGCATGATGGCGCCGAGCATCGTCCTCGACGCCGACGGCCTCGCGCTCGGGATCGGGAGCGCCGGTGGGACGCGGTTGCGCACCGCGCTCGTGTCGGTCGCGGCGGGGATCCTCGACGAAGGGCTCACACCGCAGGACGCCGTCGACCGCGCGCGCGTCCACCCCGCCGGCGCGGTCGTCAACGCCGAGCCCGGTGTCGGAGAGGACGCGCTTCGCGCGATCGAGTCGAGCGGCCGGACCGTCCGCCGCTGGCCCGAGCTCCACCACTACTTCGGCGGCACGAGCGCGATCGGGCGAGACGGGCTCGCCGCCGACCCTAGGCGGAGTGGCGCTGCGCTCGCGGCGTCGCCGGCAGGCTGACCGGGATCCAGCCGACGTAGCCACAGGTCGGACAGCCGGGGTTCTTGTGAACCGTGCCGCCGGCGCTCGGCTTCGCGTAGACGTCGCCGCACTCGAGGCAGCGCACGCTCTCCAGGACTGCGAGCGACGCTTCCTTGGGTGCGACAACCCCCATGTCCTCGAAGATGCCGCTGTCCGCCGAATCTTGCGCACCTTCGGCAACACGGCTCGGGGCACGGGACGGCTAGGCGGGCCGGGTCGCCGCCCGGGTCCGCGCGACGTCGTCGTCGATCGCCGCGACGAGCTCCGCCTCGGAGCCGTAGACCGCCTCGTCCCGTAGCCGCTCCCAGAGCTCGACGACGACGCGGCTCCCGTAGAGGTCGCCCTCGTAGTCGAGGAGGAACGCCTCGATCCGCCGCTCCGTCCCGCCGTAGTGCGGGTTCGTCCCGATCGAGACCGCGGCGCGGTGGCCCAACGCCGCACCGGCGTAGATCCCGTGCGCGGGGACGAGCAGATCCGCGGGCAGCGCGAGGTTCGCGGTGGGGAAGCCGAGCGTCCCGCCGCGCTGGTCTCCGAGGACCACCGTCCCTTCGACCTCGGCCGGCCGCCCGAGCAGCTGGGCGGCGTGCCGGACGTCTCCGGCCGCGAGCAGCTGCCGGATGTGGCTCGAGGAGACGTTGTCGACGAGGGGGACGCGCCTGACGTCGAACCCGAGCTGTGCCAGGAGGTCCAGGTCCCCGGCGCGCCCGCGTCCGAAGCGGAACGTCTCGCCGGCGGTCACGACCTCCACCCCGGCCGCACGCAGCACCGACTCGGCGAACTGCTCGGGCGTGAGGGTCGCGATCGACTCGTCGAACGTCAGGAGCAACACGTCCTCCACGCCCGCGTCCTCGAGCAGCTCGAGCCGGCGCTCCGTCGTCGAGAGCATCTCGACGTGGTTGCCGAAGAACCGGCGCGGGTGCGGGTCGAAGGTGACGACCGTCGTCCGGAGCCCGGCAGCCTGTGCAGCCTCGATCACTCGCCGGTGGCCGAGGTGTACACCGTCGAACATCCCGATCGCGACCGCGCGCCGCGCCTGACCGAGCTCCCCGGGACGCCGCGCGACGTTCACGACGCCGAGACGCTCCGCGCCGCCTCGACACGCGCGAGGACGCCGTCGACCGGAAGGAGCACCGTCGGCTCGAACGCATCGGGCGTCACGGCCTCTGCCACCGAGAACGGCCCGACCTCGGTCCGCCGCAGCGTCCGGCAGTGCCCGCCGAGGGCATCCGCGATCGCCCGCACGTACGTCCCCGAGCTGACGCGCAGGTCGAGCGTCACGACCGATCCCGTATACGCGATGACGTCGAGCGCGTACACCGTCGACCGCCGCAGGGGCATCTCCACCTCGACACCCTTCCGTGCAAGACGGTACGCGCGCTCACCGCCGATCTTCACCGCGGACGCCGCGGGGATCGGCAGCTCGACCTCGCCGCGGAGGCCCGCGACACGCCGCTCCAGCTCCGCCACGTCCGGAGCCGGCGCCTGCGAGATCACCCCTCCCTCCGGATCGCCGGTCGACGTCCGAGCCGTCAGGTCGACGTCCGTCACATAGCGCTTGTCCAGTCCGACGAGGCACGATGCAATGCTAGTTGCCTTACCGGACAACACGACCAGCAAACCTGTTGCAAAAGGGTCGAGAGTTCCCGCATGCCCGGTCCGCGCGCCGGTGACGCGCCGGATCTGCGCGACCACCGCGAACGACGACGGGCCGGCCGGCTTGTCGACGAGCGCGACGCCCGCCGGCTCAAGCGCGCGCGGGACCACGCTGGGCGACGAAGCCTTCGCGGACGATCTCGGTGATCTCCTCGACGGATGCGTCGCTCGACGCGCCCGCCGCCTGCCGATGGCCTCCCCCGCCGAACAGGCGCGCGATCGTCGACACGTCGAGCTCGTCGACGCTCGCGCGGAGGTTGATGCGATGTGTCGGCCCGTCGTCGCGCGGCGGCTCGCGGATCAGCACCGCGAGCTCCGCGCCCTCGACGGCGCGCAGGTAGTCGACGATCCCCTCGGCGTACGGCTCCGACGCGCCGACCTCGGAGAAGTCCGTCCGTAGGAGATACGACACGACGATCCGCCCGCCCTCCAGCACACGCGCCCGCTCGAGCGCCCGCGCGAGCAGCTTCAGCTTCGCGAACTCGACCGACTCGTACACCTCCTGAAAGACGGCATGCGCGTCGGCGCCGGCCTCGACGAGGTCCGCTGCGAGCCGCAGAGACTTCGGCGTCGTGTTCGAGTACTGGAAGCGGCCCGTGTCGGTGACGAGCGCGATGTAGAGCGCCTCCGCCATGTCGGGCGTGAGCCGGACGCCGAGCTCGCTCAACACGTCGTACAGCACCTCGGCCGTCGACGAGGCGTCGGGCACGACGAGGTTCAGGTCGCCGAAGCGCGTGTTGTCCTGATGGTGGTCGATGTTCAGCACGTACGACGTGCGTTCGAGCGGTGCGGGATCGGGCCCGATCCGCTCCGCCTTCGCACAGTCGACGGCGACGAGCACGCGCTCGCCGACGTCGTCCGGCAGCGAGCGGAGGAGCCCGTCGAGCTGCATGAACTCGTACTCGTGCGGGAACGGCGCCTCGGCCGGCAGGTACATCTCGACGTCCTTGCCGATCTGCCGGAGCGCGAGCGTCGTCGCGAGCATCGACCCGAGAGCGTCGCCGTCGGGGTTCTCGTGGGTCACCACGAGGAACCGCTCGTGCCCGCGGAGTGCCCCCGCAATCGCCTCCAGATCAGTCAACGTCTGCGTCATCGTCCGGCACCAGCTCGTCGATCAGCCGACTCATCCGCACGCCGCGCTCGACCGAGGGATCGTACTCGAACGTGAGCTGGGGAGTCCGTTTCAGCCGGAGCTCGCGCGCGAGCCGGCCCTGCAGGATCCCGTGCGCCGCGGCGAGCCCCTCGAGACTCGCCTTCCGCTTCCGGGCCGAGCCGAGGACGCTGACGTGGACCGTCGCGTGGCGGAGATCGGGCGAGGTCTCGACGTAGGTGAAGGTGACGATCCCGATCCGTGGGTCTTTCAGCTCGGGCACCGAGTCCGCCAGCACCTGGAGCACCGCCTCGTTCACGCGTCGCATCCGCTCGCTCACGTCAGTCCTCCGGGTCGACGACGAGCCGGTCGGCGCGGCCGAGCTCCCACTCCTGCCCACCGAGCCAGCGCTCCGCCTCGTCGAGCAGCCGCTCGACCTCGCGGTGCTCGCGCGCCACGCACGCGACCGTGATCCGCGCCAGCTGCCAGAGGTCGTGATGGTCGACCTCCGCGACCGACGCGCCGACGCGGTTCTGGAGCTGCGCCTTTGCCGAGCGGAGGAAGTGCCGCTTCTCCTTCAGCGAGTGGGCGGCCGGGAAACGGAGCTCGCACGTGAGGATGCCGACGTAGCCGAGGCCCATAGTGGGCATTGAACCCGAGATCTGGCAGATTCCGGCGGTGGACGTCTTCGCGCTCATCGACGCCGGGGACGCGGACGGGCTGCGGGAGCTGCTCGCGCGCGACCCCGCCGCCGCCGCGACGCGCGACGAGCAGGGGCTCTCGACGCTCATGCGCGCGTCGTACCGCGGGAACGGGGCGGTCGTCGCCGCCCTCCGGGCAGCGGACCCGCCGCTCGACGGCTGGGACCGGCTGCTCGCCGGCGAGCCGAGCGGCCTGCCCGCGCCCGACGCCTGGAGCCCGGACGGGTTCACGCCGCTCCACATCGCGGCGTTCTCGCGGAACGCCGAGGCGACGCGCGTGCTGCTCAGCGCGGGCGCCGACCCGAACCTCGTCGCGACCGCGTCGTTCGCGCAGGTGACGCCGCTCGGGACCGCCGCGACGTTCGGCGCGACCGACGTCGCCGCGATCCTCCTCGACGCGGGCGCCGACACGGAGGCGACGGCCGACCACGGCCACACGCCGCTCCACGCCGCCGCCGCGAACGGCGACCGCGCCTTCGTCGAGCTGCTCCTCGCGCACGAGGCGGATCCCGGCGCACGGAACGCCGAGGGGAAGACGCCCGCCGACCTCGCGGCGAACGACGAGATCCGCGCGCTGCTCGTGCTCTAGGCGGACGCGGTCGGGGCGATCTCGTCGAGCGACGTCCGCTCGACCGAGCGCGTCTCGAAGACCTCGAGCACGTCCCCTTCCTTCACGTCGTTGTAGCCGTCGAGGAGGATGCCGCACTCGAATCCCTCGGCGACCTCACGCGCGTCGTCCTTGAAGCGCTTGAGCTGCGCGATCGTCGTCGTGTAGATCACCGCACCGTCGCGGATCACGCGCACCTGCGCGCCGCGGCGGATGACGCCGTTCGTGACCATGCAGCCCGCGATCGTCCCGAGCCGCGAGACGCGGAACAGCGCCCGCACCTCCGCCTCGCCGATCGTCTCCTCGGTCGTGACGGCGGAGAGCTTGCCGACGAGCGCCTGCTCGATGTCCTCGGTGAGCTTGTAGATGACGTCGTAGGTGCGGATCTCGACGCCCTCGCGCGCCGCGAGCTCGCGCGCCTCGGCGTTCGGCCGCACGTTGAAGCCGACGATGAGCGCGTCGGACGCGGACGCGAGCATGATGTCGTTCTGCGTGATCGCGCCGACGCCCTGCTGGATCACGTTCAGCCGGACCTCGGAGTGCTCGAACTTCGAGAGCTCCGAGACGACGGCCTCGACGGAGCCGACGACGTCGCCGCGGACGATGAGGTTCAGGTCGGCGACCTCGCCCTCCTGCATCTGCTCGAACAGCCGCTCGAGCGAGACGCCGCTCGTGCGCGCGGTCGCGAGCTGCTCGCGGCGGAGCCGCTCGGCGCGACGCTGTGCGAACTCGCGCGCGACGCGGTCGTTCTCGACGACGTGCGCGACCTCGCCGGCCCCCGGCGGCTTGTCGAAGCCGAGGATCTCGACCGGGTCGCCCGGGCCGGCCGACGTGAGCTTCTCGCCGGTGTAGTTGAAGAGCGCCTTGACGCGGCCGTACGCGTCGCCGGCGACGATCGCGTCGCCGACCTTCAGCGTGCCGCGGTTCACGAGCACCGTCGCGACGGGGCCGCGGCCGACGTCGAGGCGCGACTCGATGATCGGGCCAGAAGCGTCGGCCTCCGGATTCGCCTTCGGGTCGAGCTCGAGGTCGGCGACGAGCAGGATCTTCTCGAGCAGGTCGTCGAGGTTCTGCTGTGCCTTCGCGGAGACCTGCGAGAACTGCGTCGTCCCGCCCCAGTCCTCCGGCTGCAGGCCCTCCTGCGCGAGCTCGGCCTTCACGCGGTCGACGTTCGCGTCCGGAAGGTCGATCTTGTTCACCGCGACGACGATCGGCACGTCGGCCGCGCGCGCGTGCGAGATCGACTCCTTCGTCTGCGGCATGACGCCGTCGTCGGCGGCGACGACGAGGACCGCGATGTCGGTGACCTTCGCGCCGCGGGCGCGCATCGCGGTGAACGCCTCGTGGCCGGGCGTGTCGAGGAACGTGATCTTGCGGCCGTTGACGTCGACCTGGTACGCGCCGATGTGCTGCGTGATCCCGCCGGCCTCGGTCGCGACGACGCGCGTCTGGCGGATCGCGTCGAGCAGCGTCGTCTTGCCGTGGTCGACGTGGCCCATGATCGTGACGACCGGCGGCCGCGCGACGAGCGACTCCTCCGGGTCGTCGAACGCCTCGGGCTCCTCGTCCTCCTCGCCCGCGTGCTTGATCGTCACCTCGCGCTCGAGCTCGGCGGCGATCAGCTCGACCTCGTCGTCGGTGAGCGACTGCGTCGCGGTCTTGTTGAGGCTGAGGCCCATGAGGATCTTGATGATCTGCGCCATCGGGACGCCGAGCGCCTGCGAGAGGTCGCGGACGGTGACGCCCGACTCGACCGAGACGGGACCCGTCGGCTGGACCGGCGCCGCGGCGCGCGCCTCGCGCGGCGGGCCGGCCTGCTGGCCGCGTCCCGTGCGCCCGTCCTGACGCGGGCGCGCCGCCTGGTTGTCGATCACCACGCGGCGTCTCCGGTTGCCCGGACCGCTGCCGCCGCGGGGGCGGAGCGGGCGATTTGGTTTTCCTCCGTTTGCCATCAGTCTCCAGTGTAAAGGCGCGCCAGCGCCGAATCGACTCTCACACCCTGCCGTAACACCCGCGCAAAGCCCCGTTGCGACCGCGCCCGCTCGAAACAGGCGAGCCGCTTGCACGTGTACGCCCCGCGGCCGGGGAGATCGCGCGCGCCCGCGACGGGCGCCGGAACGAGCTCGCCGTCCTTCGCCGCAAAGCGAACCAGGTCACGCTGCGGGGCGCGCCGGCCGCAGCCGGCGCAGCGCCGAAGCGGCTCCGTCACGACTACGCCTCTGCTTCCGGCTTCTCCTCGCTCTCGGGTGACGGCTCCAGCTCGACGACCTCGGTCGCTTCGACGACGTCCACGACCTCGCCGTCGGCGTCCTTGACGGTCTCGACCACGTCGACGACCTCCTCGATCGCGCCGTCCTCGGTCTCGACGATCGCGACGGTCTCCACCACGTCGATCGTGCCGACGACCTCGCCGTCCTCGTCCTCGACAGCCTCGACCGCCTCGACGGCGTCGACGATCCCGACCACGTCGCCGTCCTCGTTCTCGACGACGCCCACGACCTCGGCAACCTCGGCCTCGTCCTCGGGCGCCGGGCCGCCGACGCGGTCGGAGCCGGTGCCCTGGAGCGCCTGGTGCGCCGGCACGCCGCAGAAGCGGGAGCCGGGGAGCGCGGCGTTCGGGCAGCGCTTGCCGTTCGTGAGGATCGCCGAGCAGCGGCCGGACACGTCCTCCGCGCCCTCGGCGCCGCCGAACGTGATCGCGGCCTCGGCCTGCGCGAACTCGGTGTCGGACTGGATGTCGATCTTCCAGCCGGTGAGCCTCGCTGCGAGGCGCGCGTTCATGCCCTCCTTGCCGATCGCGAGCGCGAGCTGGTCGTCGGGGACGACGACGGTCGCCTCCTTGCCCTCGTCGTCGAGGTAGACCTCGCGCACGCGCGCGGGCGACAACGCCTTTGCGACGAAGCGCGCGGGCTCGGGGTTCCACGGGATGATGTCGATCTTCTCGCCGCGGAGCTCGGACACGACCATCCGGACGCGCGAGCCGCGCGGGCCGACGCACGCGCCGACCGGGTCGACGCCCTGGGCGTGCGACTCGACGGCGATCTTCGAGCGGTAGCCCGGCTCGCGTGCGACGCCGCGGATCTCGACGAGGCCGTCGGCGATCTCCGGCACCTCGAGCTCGAACAGCGTCTTGATCAGCTCGGGGTCGCGCCGCGAGAGGATCACCTGCGGGCCCTTCGTCCCGGACCGCACCTCGGTGATGACCGCCTTGATGCGCGAGCCCTGCTCGTAGCGCTCGCCGTCGACCTGCTCCGAGCGCGGCAGGAGGGCCTCGACCTTGCCGAGGTCGACGAGGACGTTGTTGCGGTCGCCCGCCTGCTGGACGATGCCGGTGACGACCTCGCTGACGCGGTCGATGTACTCGTCGTACATCATCCGCCGCTCCTCCTCGCGGATCCGCTGCAGGATGACCTGCTTCGCTGTCTGCGCGGCGATGCGGCCGAAGCCCTCCGGCGTCACGTCCTCGCGCTGGATCTGGTTCTCCGGCACGTCCGACCAGTCGATCTCGAGGTCGTCGTCGGAGATGAGGGTGTGCTGACGCTCGCCCGTCTCCTCCTCGAGGCGCTCGAGCTCCTCGAGCTTGCGCTCCCGCGCCTCGTCGAGGAGGCGCTCCTCGACGTCCGCGGGCAGCTCGACGGAGAAGACGCGGAAGTCGCCGCCCTCGTCCATCTCGACGGTCGCGTGGCGGGTCGCTCCGGGCGTC
>DATJOZ010000027.1:0-2560 GCA_035506655.1 Gaiellaceae bacterium | reverse complement strand
CGGCGGCCCGCGTCGTACGCGACGCTCGTCATGACGCCGCGGTGCCCGCAGGCTGGTGGCTGCGGAACCAGGCGACCGTCCGCTCGAGGCCCTCGCGGAGCGGCGTGCGCGCGGTGAAGCCGAAGAGCTCCGTCGCGCGCGACACGTCGAGCTGGCGCCGCGGCTGGCCGTTCGGTTTCGTCCGGTCCCACACGATCTCGCCGTGGAAGCCGGTCAGCTCGCCGATCAGCTCGGCGAGCGCGCGGATCGAGATCTCCGAGCCGGTGCCGAGGTTCACTGGATCCGGTCCGTCGTAGTTGTGGACCGCGAGCTGGATCGCCTCGGCGCAGTCGTCGACGTAGAGAAACTCGCGCGTCGGCGAGCCGTCGCCCCAGAGCACGATCTCGCGGTCGCCGCGCTCCTGCGCCTCGACCATCTTCCGGATCAGCGCCGGGATCACGTGCGACGTCTCGAGGTCGAAGTTGTCGCGCGGCCCGTAGAGGTTCACCGGCAGGAGGTACACGGTCTCGAGGTCGTACTGCTCGCGGTATCCCTGCGCGCCGACGAGCAGCGCCTTCTTCGCGACGCCGTACGGCGCGTTCGTCTCCTCCGGGTAGCCGTTCCAGAGATCGGCTTCGTGGAACGGGATCGGTGCGAACTTCGGATACGCGCAGATCGTCCCGATGAGGACGACCTTCCGCGCGCCGTGCACGCGGCTCTGCTCGAGCACGTGCGCGCCCATCATCAGGTTCGCGTACCAGTAGCGGCCCGGGTTCGCGCGGTTCGCCCCGATGCCGCCGACCTCTGCCGCGAGGTGGATCACGAGCTCCGGCCGCACCTCGGCGAAGAGCCGCTCGACGTCCGTCGCGACCGTCAGGTCGAAGTCGCGGCGACGCGGCACGAACGGGTCGAGCCCGTCCGCCCGGAGGCGCTCGACGACGTGCGAGCCCAGGAAGCCCGCGCCACCCGTGACGAGGACACGCACGGGCCAAGGGTACCGCGGGACCGTTACGGAGCCGTTAGCTCGGTCTGCTTTGATCGGGGTGCCGTGGAAGCCGCCAGCACCCCGCGCCGCCGCAGCGCCGTCCGCAGCGGCCTCCTCACCGGCCTCGCCCAGGTGGTCATCGCCCTGGCCGCCGCCGGGGCCGGTGCGCTCCTCGCCCACAAGTTCGGCCGCAACGCCGAGACGGACGGCTTCCTCGGCGCATACGCCGTCTACCTCGTCCTCGTCTTCGCGGCGCAGTCGTTCCGGATGGTCGTCGTCCCCGACCTGACGCGGGCGGCGGAGGTCGGGCGGCTCGGCGGCGAGACCCGGTCGTTCGCCGTCGCGATCCTCACGCTCGGCGTGCCCGTGACGATCCTCGTCGGGATCTTCTCGGAGCAGCTCGGCGACCTCCTGACGGGAAAGCTGCCGCCCGTCTCTGCGCACATCGCCGCGCGCGCGCTCGTCGTGCTCGTTCCCGCGGCGTTCGTGCAGCTGCTCGCGGCGCTCGGCGCCGGCGCGCTCGCCGCGCTCGACAGCTACGGGACCGCTGCCGCGGGATTCGCGATGGGCGGGGTCGCCGGCTTCGTCGTCTTCGCGGCGCTCGCGAACGACCACGGCGTCGTCGCGCTCGCGTGGGGGCTCGGCGTCAACGCCGCGATCGCGCTGACCGTTCCCGTCGTCTCGCTCGGGATGCGCGGCGCGCTCGGCGGCGCCTGGCCGGACTCGCTCGCGATCGGCCCGCGGCTCTGGCATCTGATCCAGGGCGCGGCCGTCCCCGTCGCGCTCTCCGGCTGCTACCTCCTCGCGCTCCGCCTCGCGGCCTACCTCGGCGTCGGCCGCGTCTCGAGCTTCTCGTACGCGTACCTCGCCGCGTCGACGATCGTCGGCGCGACGGCGTTCTCGCTCGGCCTCATCTCGTCGGCGCCGCTGACGCGCCGCGGCATCGACCCCGTCGCGGCGGGGCATCATGTCGTCGACGCCGCATGGATCAGCCTCGTGCTCGCGGGGCCTGTCGCGGGCGTCTTCGCGCTCGTCGGCGGGAAGGTGATGGGCGTGCTCCTCGGCAGCGCGTACAGCGGCAGCGTCGGACGCGAGCTCGGACATCTCGTCGTCTACCTCGCGCTCTGGATGCTCGCGTGGGTCTGCTTTGCCGTGACGTTCCCGCTCGTGTTCGTCGCGGAGAAGCGATGGACGCTCGTGCCGCTCGCGCTCTTCGCGTTCGTCGTCTGCATCCCGGTCGGGCTCGGGCTGCGGTCGCTGTGGGGACTCCAGGGGATCGCGGTCGCGCTCGGCGTCGCGGCGTCCGTGATCGCGGCCGGGCTGATCTGGACGATCTCCGTCCGGACGCTGAAGATCGCGGCGGTCGGGCTCGGCCGTCTCGTCCTCGTCGTCGGCGGGGCGACGCTGCTCGCCTTCGGCGGCGCGGCGCTGCTCCTGCCGGCGATCCCGGCCGCCGTGCTCGGCGCGGTGGTCTACACGGTCGTCGTCTACCTGCTGCGCGGGCTGGGCCTGAGCGAGGCGTGGGCGTATGTTCGAGGCCTCAATTGAGCACGCCGCGCGCCATCGTCACCGGCATCGCCGGCCAGGACGGCTCGT
>DATJOZ010000026.1:0-5357 GCA_035506655.1 Gaiellaceae bacterium | reverse complement strand
TTCGCGGCCGCCGCGGCGACGTCGACGTCGTAGCGCCATGCCGCCTTCGAGTACGGGTTGAGCCAGCCGAGGCCCGCGGTGGTGCGCCAGACGCCGCCGCCCTTCGTGCGGATCGCGAGCTCCGGGTGCGCGACCGAGGTGACCGGGTCCTCGAAGGTGACGACGCGCCCGATGAGGTAGAGCCCGGCCTTGTGGACGCGCGCCGCGACCTTCGCCGGGTCGTAGTACGGCCGCGCCGCGCCGTCATCGACCGCGAGCTTCGGGGCGCCGTTCGTGAACCCGAGCGCGCCGGTCTCGTCCTTCACGTCGAGCTCGATCGTGTTCAGCCCCTGGTTGCGGAGCGCGATGTACGTCGACAGCTTGTTCGCGAGCCCGAGCGAGACGTGGACGCCGCGGATCTCCGCCGGCAGCGGCCGGTGGAACGGCGAGACGACCGCCGCGGACCGGACGGGCGCGAGGGACACCGACCCGGGGCCCGAGACGAGCTTCCCGATGAAGACCGACACGAGGATGATCCCCGCGACGATCGCGAGCGCGGTCGCCCGGCGGCGCTTGACCTGGCGGCGCCGGATCTCCCGCCGGGCCTCACGCAGCTCGGCCCGCTCGACGTCCCCGACTGTTGCCATAGGGTCCAGGATGGTAGTCGTAGAATCGTTGCGTGGTCCTCTCCGACGCCACGATCGCCCGCTGTCTGGCCGAGGGCCGGATCGAGATCGACCCCTACGATCCGAGCCTCCTCCAGCCGTCGAGCGTGGACGTGCGGGTCGACCGGCTGTTCCGGGTCTTCCACAACAACCGCTACCCGTACATCGACGTGAAGGAGCCCCAGGACGAGCTGACGGAGCTCGTCGAGGTCGACGGCGACCATCCGTTCATCCTCCACCCGGGCGAGTTCGTCCTCGGCTCGACGCTCGAGCGGGTGAAGCTCCCGGACGACCTCGTCGCGCGGCTCGAGGGGAAGAGCTCGCTCGGCCGGCTCGGGTTGCTCATCCACTCGACCGCCGGATTCATCGACCCCGGCTGGGACGGCCACGTGACCCTCGAGCTCTCGAACGTCGCGACGCTCCCGATCACGATCTACCCGGAGATGAAGATCGGGCAGATCTCCTTCATGCAGATGACGGAGCCGGCAGCGACGCCGTACGGCTCGACGGAGATCGGCTCGAAGTACAAGGGCCAGAAGGGCCCGACGCCGAGCCGCTACTACAAGAACTTCGAAGCGGGCGAATGACCGTCCTGCTGACCGGCGGAACGGGGTTCATCGGGACGCACGTCGCGCACGCGCTCCGGGCGCGGGACGTGCCGGTGCGCGCGCTCGTGCGCGACCCGGGCCGCGCGCCGCGGCTGCGCGCGTGGGGCTGCGAGCTCGTCGCCGGCGACGTGACGGATCCGGCGTCGCTCGCGCGCGCGTGCGAGGGCGCCGACGCCGTCGTCCAGCTCGTCTCGATCCTCAACGGGAAGCCGGCGGACTTCGAGCGGCTCATGGCGCAGGGGACGCGCGATCTCGTCGGCGCGGCGCAGGCGGCCGGCGTGCGGCGGTTCGTCCTCGCGAGCGCGCTCGGCCTCGACGAGCGGTCGCGCGACGCGGTGCCGTACTTCGCCGCGAAGTGGGAGATGGAGCGCGCGGTGCGCGAGTCCGCGCTCGAGCACGTGATCTTCCGGCCGAGCTTCGTGTTCGGGCGCGACGGCGGCGCGCTCCAGGTGTTCCTGCGGCTCGCGCGCTTCGCGCCGGTGACGCCGATCGTCGGCGACGGGACCTCGCGGCTCCAGCCGATCTGGGTCGAGGACGTCGCGGAGTTCTTCGCGCGGTCGCTCGAGCAGGGGAGCGGCGTCGTCGAGCTCGGCGGGCCGGACGCGGTGACCTGGGACGACTTCTGGGCGCGGCTGAAGCGCACGACGGGGAACCGGCGCCCGTCCGTCCACGTGCCGTTCGGCGTCATGCGGCTGCAGGCGGCGGCGATGGAGCTCTTCCCGAATCCGCCGCTGACCCGCGACCAGCTGACGATGCTCCAGCTCGGCGACAACGTCGTCGGCGACCCGGCGCCGGCCGCCGCGTTCGGAGTCGACCTCGTCCCGCTCGACGAGCAGCTCAGGCGCGCCGTCTAGCGCCCCGCCTCGAAGTCGAGGAGCCAGCGCTTCACCTCGAGGCCGCCGCCGAAGCCGGTCAGCGAGCCGTCGGCGCCGACGAGGCGGTGGCACGGGAGGACGATCGGGACCGGGTTCGCGCCGTTCGCGGCGCCGATCGCGCGCGCGGCGCGCGGGACGCCGAGGCGTCGCGCCTGCTCGCCGTAGCTCCGCGTCTCGCCGTACGGGATCGCCGCGAGTGCGGTCCACGCGCGGCGCTGGAACTCCGTCCCGCCGAGGTCGAGCGGCAGGTCGAACGCGCGGCGGCTCCCGGCGAAGTACTCGCGCAGCTGCGCCGCCGCGGCGCCGAGCATCGCCTCGTCGCCGCCCGCGCCCGGCTCGCCGTCCCAGAGCACGCGGCGGAGCCCGCGCTCCGACGCGACGAGCCCGAGCCTCCCGACCGGCGTGTCGACGTGCACGTGCGAAGATTGCCCGCGTGACGAGCCGCGGCGTCGTGTTCGCCGGTCCCGGAGAGCGGCCGGCCGTCGAGGAGATCGCGCTCGACCCGCCCGGCGCGAACGAGGTGCAGGTGCGGATCGAGGCGTGCGGCGTCTGCCACAGCGACCTCCACGTCGTGCAGCACGACGGCTGGGGGCTCCCGTTCCCGATCCTGCTCGGCCATGAAGGGGCGGGAGTGGTGGAAGACGTCGGCGCCGACGTGACGTCCGTCGCGCCGGGCGACCGCGTCGTCGTCGCGTGGCGCGCACCGTGCGGCGATGCGTGCCCGTCGTGCCGCCGCGGCGACCCACGCCGCTGCTCGAACAACGTCCGCGGGCGGAGGCGCATGCACCGCGCCGCGGACGGCGCGCTCCTGTCGCCGGTGCTCCGCTGCGGCTGCTACGCCGACCGGACGATCGTCCACGAGGCGTGCGCCGTGAAGGTTCCCGAGGCGCTGCCCGTCGAGCAGGCGTGCCTTCTCGCGTGCGGCTTCTCGACCGGCGCGGGCGCGGCGCTGTGGGCCACGCCGGTCACGCCGGGCGCGACGGTCGCCGTGATCGGCTGCGGCGGCGTCGGGCTCGCCGTCGTCCAGGGCGCGAAGCTCGCCGGCGCCGAGCGGATCGTCGCGGTGGACGTGATGCCGGAGAAGCTCGCGTTCGCCCGCGAGCTCGGCGCGACCGACGCGGTGGACGCCTCCGCCGGCGACGCGGTCGAGCAGGTGCGCGAGCTGACCGGCGGCGCCGGCGTCGACTTCGCGTTCTCCGCGATCGGCGCGCCCGCCGGGCTCGTCGACGCAGTGCGGATGTGCGCGTACGCGGGCACGGCGACGCTCGTCGGCATCCCGCCGCCGGGCCGGACGCTCGACATCGACGTCGAGCGCGACCTCTTCGCTCCACGGATCACGATCGGGACGACGCACGGCGGCGACACGATCCCGCAGGAGGACTTCCCGTTCCTCGCGAACGCGGCGCTCGAGGGCCGGATCGACCTCGCGCGCTTCGTCACGGCCGAGATCGCGCTCGACGACGTGCCCGCCGCACTCGAGGAGCTCGAGACGCAGCGCGGGATCCGGACGGTCGTCCGGCTCTAGCCCGCGGGCTTGCCGAACGCGGCGCGCCGCGCGATGTCGGCCTCGTTCACCATGTGGCCGTCGCGCTCGACGTAGCCGTCCTTGCCGCCGACGATGTAGAGCACCGCCTCCTCGTCGAACGGGTTCGACACCTTCCGCGGCGTCGTCGACTCCACGTGGAAGAGGCCGCCCGGCCCGAGCTCGCGGGTCTCGCCCTCGCACTCGACGACGACACGGCCGCGGTGGACGAGGTACAGCTCGTCCTGCTCGTCGTGGTAGTGGAGGAAGCCCTCGAAGTTCGGCGGGTAGACGACGGCGTTGACGCCGAATGCGGTCACGCCGAGCGCGGTCCGGACCTTCCGGAACCCCGGCCCCTCGCCGAGCTCGTCGATGGACGAGAACGCGTGGCTCATGTCGAGCAGGCCTCCGAGGTGTGCGCCAACGGCAGCTTCCCGAGCAGCGCCGCCAGCTGCGCGCGCTCCTCCGGCGTGAACGGTGCGCCGAAGAGCTCCTCGACGTCGGCGAGGTGCGTCTTCTGGGCCGCCTCGCACTTTGCGGCGCCCTCGTCGGTCAGCACCGCGTAGGTCACGCGCGCGTCCGAGGCGCACCGCGCCTTCGTCACCCAGCCGGCGCGCTCGAGCCCGTCGAGGAGCCGCGTGATCCCGGATGCCGTGAGCAGCACCGAGCGCGAGAGGTCGACGCGGCGCATCTGCCGGCCCGGCGCGTGGTAGAGCTGGATCAGGACGTCGAAGTCGCTGAGCGTCAGCCCGTGCTCGGCTTCGAGGCGGCTCGAGAGCTGCCGGGTCACGGCCGCGTGCGCGCGGAGGAACCGCGTCCAGGCGGACAGGCCCGGCTCGGACGCGATTTGTTGTGCGGTCAATACTTGACTAGACAATCTTCCTCCGCTAACATCCTTGACATCGCAAGTATATACGCAATCTGTCCCAGGAGGCAATAGCAGACATGTCCGTCATCGAAAGCACCAGGGAGCTCGCCCCGGCCGGCACGTGGAGCGCCGACCCGGTCCACTCGCACGTCTCGTTCGAGGTCCAGCACGCCGGCGTGAACACCTTCCGCGGCGGCTTCAAGGACTTCTCCGTCACGCTGACCGGCGGCTCGGAGCCGGCCCTCGAGGGCTCGGCGACGGTCGCGAGCGTCGACGTCAAGGACGAGAACCTCAACGGCCATCTCCAGTCGCCCGAGTTCTTCGACGCGGCGCGGTTCCCGGAGATCACGTTCCGCGCGAACGAGCTGCGCCGGGTCGGCGGCGACGCGATCGAGGGCGCCGGCGAGCTGACGATCAAGGGCGTGACCCGTCCGGTCGAGATCAAGGGCACGATCGCGGCCGCTCCGGTCACCGACCCGTTCGGCCGCGAGCGCCTCGGCGTCTCGCTCGAGACGACGATCGACCGCACGCAGTACGGCGTCAGCTGGAACGCGCCGAACCAGACCGGCGGCGGCAACTACCTCGCCGACGACGTGACGCTCGTCGCCGAGCTCGCGCTCGTCAAGCAGGAGGCGTAGCGACGATGAGGATCCTCGCCGTGTCAGGGAGCCTGCGCCACGAGTCGCACAACACGCAGCTCCTGCGCGCCGCCGCGGCGGCCGCGCCCGAGGGTGTCGAGGTCGAGCTCTGGGACGGAGTGCGCGACCTGCCGCTCTACGACCAGGACCTCGAGTCCGCGCCGCTCCCGGAGCCCGTTCGCCGGCTCCGGGAGGACTGGGC
>DATJOZ010000025.1:0-5681 GCA_035506655.1 Gaiellaceae bacterium | reverse complement strand
GATCCTCGCGACGCTGGCCGCCGGCCAGTTCGTGATGACGCTCGACTCGTCGGTGATGAACGTGTCGATCGCGACGGTCGCCAACGACGTCGGCACGACCGTCTCCGGCATCCAGGGGGCGATCACCGCGTACACGCTCGTGATGGCGGCGCTGATGCTGACCGGCGCGCGTATCGGGGCGATGATCGGCCGCAAGCGGGCGTTTTCGATCGGCTGCGTGATCTACGCGTGCGGCTCGTTGACGACCGCGCTCGCGCCGAGCCTGCCGGTGCTGCTGATCGGCTGGTCGCTGCTCGAGGGCATCGGCGCGGCGCTGATCCTGCCCGCGATCGTCGCCCTCGTCGCCGCGAACTTCCCGGCCGAGAAGCGCGCGGCCGCGTACGGCCTCGTGGCCGCGGCGGGTGCGATCGCGGTCGCGATCGGGCCTCTGATCGGCGGGCTCGCGACGACCTATTTCTCGTGGCGCTGGGTGTTCGTCGGCGAGGTCGTGATCGTCGCCGTGATCCTGCTCCTCTCGCGCCGGCAGCAGGAGGCTCCGCCCGAGGGTCACGCGAAGCTCGACGTCGTCGGCTCCATCCTCTCGGCGTCGGGGCTCGCGCTGATGGTGTTCGGCGTCCTCAAGTCCGGCACCTGGGGCTGGCTGCAGCCGAAGTCCGGCTCGCCCGACCTGTTCGGGATCTCGCTCGTCGTCTGGTTCGTGCTCGGCGGGCTCCTCGTCCTGTGGCTCTTCCTGCGCTGGGAGGAGCGGCGGCGCGACGCCGGCCAGGACCCGCTGCTCGACACGCGCCTGCTCCGGAACGAGCAGCTGCGCGCGGGCCTCTCGATGTTCTTCTTCCAGTACCTCGTCCAGGCGGGCGTGTTCTTCCTCGTCCCGGTCTACCTCTCGATCGCGCTCGGCCTCTCGGCGATCGAGACGGGCGTGCGGATCCTGCCCCTCTCGTTCGCGCTGCTCGCGTTCGCGATCGGCGTCCCGCGGCTCTTCCCGCACGTCTCGCCGCGGCGCGCGGTGCGGCTCGGGCTGTTCGCGCTCACCGCGGGCGCCGTCGTGCTGATGGCGGGCCTGTCGACGACATCCGGCCCCGAGGTCGTGTTCGTCCCGATGCTGCTGATCGGCGCGGGCATCGGCACGCTCGCCTCGCAGCTGGGGGCGGTGACCGTCTCGGCGGTACCCGACGACAAGAGCCCCGAGGTCGGAGGCCTCCAGAACACCGCCACGAACCTGGGTGCGTCGTTCGGCACCGCGCTCGCCGGCTCGATCCTCGTCGCCTCGCTCACGAGCTCGCTCCTGACCTCGATCCAGCAGACCCCGGGCGTCTCCGCGCGCGTCGCGCAGAACGCGCAGGTGCAGCTCGCGAGCGGCGTTCCGTTCGTCTCCGACGACGACCTGCAGCAGGCGATGGACGAGGCGGACGTGCCGGCGCGCCACCAGGACGAAGCGCTCGACGCGTACCATCACGCGCGCATCGACGGGCTGAAGACGGCGCTCTCGGTGCTCGCGTTCATCAGCCTGCTCGCGTGGTTCCCGGCCCAGGGCCTGCCACGGCGCCAACCCGGCGCAACGTAGGCGTAACTAACTCGCAAATGCCCCGTCTGCGCCAGGCGGTTGCGCGAAATCCCGCCTACCTTGGCGCGATGCTGATCTGTCGAGACTGCGGCAAGCACAGCACCGGGAAGGCGTGGCACTGGATCGCGCTCCTTCGGCCCGCACCCGGCGGCTCCGAGCTCGCCGCGTACTGCCCCGGCTGCGCCGAGGCGCGCTTCCGCTACTTCTCGGTGCATCGCGCGCGCCGCGCGCACCTCGCCGGCGCCGACGACGAGTAGCGGTCACCCCGCCGGAGGGAGGGTCGCTCACCCGCGTCCCCCTGATCCTTGCGGCAATGTCCGAGGCCGCAGCCGCGGGCGCACCGCCCGCTGTCGTCGAGAGGTCGGCGCCGGCGGCGACGCGCCCGAACTACATCTCGTGGACCGCCGTCGTCATGCTGACGGTGAGCTCGGTCGCGAGCCTGCGCGCGGCGCCGACGATGGCCGTGTACGGCCTCGCGTGCGTCTTCCTCTACCTCGTCCCGGCGATCGTCTTCCTGCTGCCGACGTCGCTCGTGTCGGCCGAGCTCGCGTCGGGCTGGTCGGGCGGGGTCTACCGGTGGGTGAGCGAGGGGATCTCGCCGCGCGCCGGCCTGTTCGCGATCTGGAACCAGTTCGCGATGACGATCTTCTACTACCCGAGCCTGCTCGCGTACGTCGCGAGCACGCTCGCGTACGTGATCGACCCGAGCCTCGCGTCCAACGGGCCGTACACGGCGCTCGTGATCATCGGGGTGTACTGGCTCGGGGTGCTCGTCTCCTCGCGGGGGATGAAGGCGATCGCGAGCCTCGCGTCGGGAGGCGTCTGGGTCGGGACGCTGATCCCGGGGACGTTCCTCGTCGTGCTCTGCATCATCTTCCTCGGCCAGGGCAACGCGTCGGCGGCGCCGATGGACGCGTCGCACCTGCTGCCGGCGTGGACGGGAATCGCGAGCCTCGTCCTGATCGTCAACAACTTCCTCTCCTACTCGGGCATGGAGATGAACGCGGTGCACGTCTCCGACCTGCGCAACCCCGGGAAGGAGTACCCGAAGGCGATGTTCGTCGCGATGGGCCTCGTGCTCGCGATCTTCATCCTCCCGGCGCTCGCGATCTCCTGGGTCGTCCCGGCGCAGACGCTGAGCCTGACCGCGGGGGTGATGCAGGCGTTCGACTCGGTGTATGCGCACTTCGGCATCCAGTGGCTGACGCCGATCACCGCGATCGCGATCCTGTGCGCGTCCCTCGGCGGCATGCTCGCCTGGCTCGCCGGGCCGTCGAAGGGCCTGCTGATGATCGGCAAGCAGGAGGGCTACCTGCCGCCCTACTTCCAGAAGCTGAACCCGCAGGGGATCCAGCAGAACATCCTCGTCGCACAGGGCTACGTGACGTCGGTGATCGCGCTGCTCTACGCGTTCATCCCGGACGTCTCGAGCACCTACTGGATCTTCTCGGTGATCACGACGCAGACCTACCTGATCATGTACGTGCTGCTGTTCATCACGGGCATCCAGCTGCGGCGAAAGCAGCCCGATCATCCGCGCGGCTATCGCGCGCCGTGGCTCTGGGTGCTCTGCATCGTCGGGGCGGTGTCGTCCGTGCTCGCGTTCGCGATCGGCTTCATCCCACCCTCGCAGTTCGGCGGCGGCGGCTCCGCGTACCTCGCGATCGTCGGCGGCGGCGTGCTGATCGTCGGGATCCTGATCCCGATCGCGCTGCTCGTCTTCCGCAAGCCGAGCTGGAAGACCGAGCCCTCGGCGATGGAGCAGGCGTGAGCAGCGTCGCCGACATCCCGAGCCCGCACCATCGTCACCCGACGTGGCTGTACGTCACGATCATCGTCGTCCTGGTCGCGCTCGCGGTCTGGGGCGTGATCGCCTACCGCGGCCACAAGCAGACGCAGCAGGCGACCGCGCTGGCACAGCAGCTGCAGCAGTCGTTCGAGCAGGCCGGGCTGCCCGTCTTCGCGAGCACGGACCAGATCTCCGGCGTGCTCGGGACCGACGGCGGCGCGGTCTGCACCGATTCCGGCAAGAACCTCACCGACGCGTTCCTGAAGCTCCAGCTCGCGAACGGCGCAGGCGGCCCCGGCCAGCGCCCGGTCCTGGTCGACAGCGAGGTGCTGAAGGGCGGCCTGCTGATCGTGCAGACGTACTGCCCGGACAAGCTGCAGTCCTACGAGGACTTCGTGAGCAAGCTGAAGACGAAGGACGTGATCAAGCAGTGAGCGCCGACGCGGTTCGTTCCGCCGTCCGGGATCTGATGCCACGCGCCAGGGACGAGCTCGCAGAGCTCGTTTCGTTCAAGTCGGTCGCCGACGCGAAGCAGTTCCCCGTCGAGGAGTGCGAGAAGGCTGCGCAGTGGGTGATCGACGCGTTCGCGGGCGTCGGCTTCCAGGACCTCGCGGCGCACCCGACCTCCGACGGGTCGAAGGCGGTCGTCGGCCACCGCCCCGGCCCGGACGGCGCGCCGACGGTGCTCCTGTACTGCCACTACGACGTCCAGCCTCCGCTCGACGAGGCGGCGTGGAAGACACCGGTGTGGGAGCTCACCGAGAAGGACGGACGCTGGTACGGGCGCGGCTCGGCCGACTGCAAGGGAAACATCGTCATGCACCTCGCCGCGCTGCGCGCGCTCGGCGACTCGATCCCCTGCACGATCAAGCTCGTCTCCGAAGGCTCGGAGGAGCAGGGCACCGGCGGCCTCGAGGCGTTCGTCCCGGAGAACGCCGACCTGCTGCGAGCGGATGCGATCCTCGTCTGCGACGCCGGCAACTTCGCGGTCGGGCAGCCGTCGGTGACGACCTCGCTCCGCGGCCTCGCGAACGTCGTCGTCACCGTCGAGACGCTCGGCAGCGCGATGCATTCCGGCATGTTCGGCGGGCCGGCGCCGGATGCGCTGACGGTGCTCGTGCACATGCTCGCGACGCTGCACGACGAGCGCGGCAACACGACGATTCGCGGCCTCGACAACGACCTCACGTGGGCGGGGGCCGCGTATCCCCCCGACCAGTTCCGCGCCGACGCGAACGTGCTCGACGGTGTCGACCTGATGGGCGACGGCTCCGTGTCCGACCTGCTCTGGGCGCGGCTCGCGCTGACGATCCTCGGCATCGACTGCCCGCCCGTCGTCGGCTCGTCGGCGGCGCTGCAGCCGAAGGCCCGCGCGCGGCTCAACCTGCGGGTGCCCCCGGGCATCGAGGCGAAGGCCGCCCAGGACGCGCTGATCGCGCATCTCGAGGCGGTGGCGCCCTTCCATGCGCGCGTCTCGGTCGAGCGCGAGGCGGACGGCGACCCGTTCAGCGGCTCCACCACCGGCCCCGCGTTCGAGACGCTCACCGCTGCGATGCGCGACGCGTACGGCGTCGAGGCGACGACCGAGGGCCAGGGAGGGTCGATCCCGCTCTGCAACGTCTTCCACGAGACCTACCCTGATGCGGAGATCGTGCTGATCGGGGTCGAGGAGCCGCGCTGCCTGATCCACGCTCCCAACGAGAGCGTCGACCCTTCCGAGATCGAGAACATGGCGATCGCCGAGGCGCTGTTCCTCGAGCGCTACGCCGCCGCAAAGAGAGGAGACCGGTGATGCCCGAGACCATCCCCGTCACGGACAAGAACCCGCACGAGTGCACGGACGGGCACGAGTGCGAGCACCACGACGCCGGCCACGAGCACGGGCCCGACTGCGGGCACGACACCGTGCAGCACGGCGACCACGTCGACTACGTCGTGGCGGGCCATCTGCACCACCCGCATGATGGCCACTGCGACGATCACGGCCCCGTCGACTGACGAGGAGCCGCTCGGGCTCGTCGTCCGGCCGTCCCGCGGAGTGCTGTGAGCGCCGAGCGGTCACAGGCCGACCTCCGCGAGCTCCAGCTCTTCCTCGCCCGGCTGGGCTCGGCGATGAACGCCGTCGCCGAGCCCGTCTACAGCGTGCAGCAGCGGCTGACGCGGATCGCCGCCGCGTACGGCGTCCGCGGCGCGCGGATCGGCGCGTACCCGACGACGCTGCTGATCACGCTCGGCCACGGCGAGTCGGCGACGCTCGAGCTGACGACGCCGCTCTCGAGCACGCCGCGGCTCGACCAGATCGCCGCGCTGCACGAGCTGATCGACGAC
>DATJOZ010000024.1:0-13767 GCA_035506655.1 Gaiellaceae bacterium | reverse complement strand
CAGCTCGTCGCCGGCGGGACGCCCGTGAAGCTGTTCGAGCCGCTCGACACCGGCTTCTGGATGTGGGTGCACGCCGACACGGCGTGCTCACTCATCCAGCAGTACCACCCTTAGCCCGCGACGGCCTCCAGCACGCGCTCCGGAATATCGAAGTTCGCGAACACTTCCTGAACGTCGTCGTTGTCCTCGAGGTCCTCGATCAGCCGGATGATCTTCTTCGCGTCGGATTCGTCCTCGACCGCGACCGTCGTCTTCGGCACCATCGTCAGCTCGGCGGAGTCGACGGCGAAGCCCGCCGCCTCGACCGCGCCGCGCACGGCGGCGAGATCCTCGGGCGCCGACGTCACCTGGAAGGACGAGCCGTCGAGCGTCACGTCCTCCGCCCCGCCCTCGGCCGCGGCGAGCGTCAGCTCGTCCTCGTCGACGCCGTCCGCCTCGACGAGCACGACGCCGCGCCGCTCGAACAGCCACGCGACCGCGCCGGAGCCGCCGAGGTTCCCGTCGTGCTTCGTGAACGCGTGGCGCACCTCGCCGGCGGTGCGGTTGCGGTTGTCGGTGAGCGCCTCGACGATGACCGCGACGCCGCTCGGCCCGTAGCCCTCGTACACGACCGTCTCGAACTGGCTCGTGTCGGCGTCGGCGCCGGAGCCCTTCGCGATCGCACGGTCGATGGTGTCCTTCGGCATGGAGTACGAGCGCGCCTTCTCGACCGCGTTCTGCAGCGCGAGGTTCGCGCTCGGGTCCGGGCCGCCGTCGCGCGCCGCGACGATGATCGCGCGCGTGAGCTTCGAGAAGAGCTTGCCGCGCTTCGCGTCGGCGGCGCCCTTCTTGTGCTTGATCGACGACCACTTGCTATGCCCTGACACTATGCGCCTCCCTCACCTGGTTCACGAACAGCTCGTGGATCCGCGCGTCGTCGGTCAGCTCGGGATGGAACGCGGCGACGAGCAGCCGCCCGTCGCGCGCGAGCACCGCGTGCCCGTCCACCTCCGCGAGGATCTCGACCTCCGGGCCGGCGTCCTCGATCCACGGCGCGCGGATGAACACGGCGCGCACCGGGCCGCCGTCGACGCCGGCGACGTCGAGGTCGGCCTCGAAGCTCCGGACCTGCCGCCCGAACGCGTTGCGGCGGACGCGGAAGTCGCCGAGCCCGAGGTGGTCGCGGTCGAGGACGATCATCCCGGCGCACGTCCCGAAGATCGGCGCGCCGAACCCGGCGAGCGCCTCGTCGACGCCGTAGAGCCGCATCAGCCGCCCGATCGCCGTCGACTCGCCGCCCGGGATGATCAGGCCGTCGAGCCCGTCGAGCTGTTCCGGGAGCCGGATCTCGACCGGTTCCGTGCCGAGGCGGCGCAGCACCGCCGCGTGCTCGCGGAAGTTCCCCTGCAGCGCCAGGACGCCGATCCGGAGCGGCTTCTCCACGCCTCGAAGTCTAGTGACGCGCTACGTGCCGGTCGCCGTCGGCCGCCCGTCGCGCGAGCGCAAGAACGCGACGCCGATCCCGACGAGCACGAAGCCGAAGATCGCGAACACGAGCGGCGGCACCCAGCCGTGCAGCGCGGAGACGGCCTCGGGCGACGGCGAGACGTGGTTCCCCGACCACTTGTCGGAGAAGTGCGTCGTCACCGCGAGCAGCCCGAGCGTCCCGAGCACCGCCCAGCTCGAGCGCTTCGAGCCGTGCGCGACGCCGATGTAGACGAGCGAGAAGAACGCGACGAGGATCCAGTCGAACGTGCTCGAGTGCCACCAGTAGACGAGCGCGCCGCCGATCAGGAGGCCCGCCGCGAGGTGGTACCAGAACGCGGCCGGCGAGTCGCTCGCGCTCCCGATGAGGAAGTACAGGAGGCCGACGAAGAGCGTCACCCACGCCGTCCAGTTGCCGCCGCTCGTCAGCAGGTCGATCGCGAAGAACCAGCCGACGAAGACGCTGATCGCGACGATGAAGGGGAACCTGAACCGGTGTGCCGCATTGCCGGCGGCGATGAGCACGAGCAGCTCGAGCGTGAGCCGGCCGAGCGAGAACGAGTCGAACGACTTCGAGAGCCAGCCGAACCACGTCCAGAGCGCGCCGATGAACGCGCCGAACGCGATCACCCCGGTGAACCCGAAGATGCCCGCGGGCATCCAGCGATCCCGCGCCCTGTTCCCCTCCGCGATCCCGTGCAGGACGGCGAAGACGAGAAGCGCCCACGCCGAGTACGCGAACGCGCCGTACCGGCCCGAGAGGTACGAGAGCGCCGCGACCGCGGCGCCGAGCACGACGAGCCCGCCCGTGTAGAGCAGGTACGACGCGGTGGTCCAGACGGGCTTGCCTGCCGCCTCCATCGGCCGGGATCCTGAACCGCGGGCCGGACGGAGCGGCTACC
Organism: Gaiellaceae bacterium; assembly: GCA_035506655.1. GTDB lineage: Bacteria > Actinomycetota > Thermoleophilia > Gaiellales > Gaiellaceae > Palsa-739. Next base: position 11,401 of record DATJOZ010000024.1, on the reverse strand, counting down.
AGCCGCGCGTCTCGAGCAGCTCGCTCGGATCGAGCGTCGCCGTCGAGATGCCGACCATCGGCTCGCCGAGGCCGGCGGAGACGCGGGCGAGGATCTCCGCGTCGTTGAAGTGCGTCGTCGCCTCGACGATCGCCTTCGCGCGCCGCTCCGGGTCGCCGGACTTGAAGATGCCCGAGCCGACGAAGACGCCGTCCGCGCCGAGCTGCATGCAGAGCGACGCGTCCGCCGGCGTCGCGATCCCGCCGGCCGTGAACGTGACGACCGGAAGGCGGCCGTGCTCCGCGACCCAGCGCACGAGCTCGAGCGGCGCCTGGAGCTTCTTCGCCTCGGTGTAGAGCTCCTCTTCCGCGAGCGAGCCGAGCTTGCGGATGTGCCCGAAGACCGAGCGCATGTGCGTGACCGCGTTGACGATGTCGCCGGTGCCGGCCTCGCCCTTCGTGCGGATCATCGCCGCGCCCTCCGCGATGCGCCGCAGCGCCTCGCCGAGGTTCGTGGCGCCGCAGACGAACGGGACCGTGAAGCGCCACTTGTCGACGTGGTGCTCGAGGTCGGCGGGCGTCAGGACCTCGGACTCGTCGATGTAGTCGATCTCGAGCGCCTCGAGGATCTGCGCCTCCGCGAAGTGGCCGATCCGGCACTTCGCCATCACCGGGATCGTGACGGCCTCCTGGATCTCCTTGATCTTCTGCGGGTCGGACATCCGCGCGACGCCGCCGTCCCGGCGGATGTCGGCGGGGACGCGCTCGAGCGCCATCACCGCGACCGCTCCGGACGCCTCGGCGATCTTCGCCTGGTCGGCGTCCACGACATCCATGATCACCCCGCCCTTGAGCATCTCGGCGAGGCCGCTCTTCACGCGCATCGTCCCGTATTCGGCCATGGCCGGAGTGTAACCCGACGGCTTCAGCTCGCGAGGCACGCGATGGCGGTGTCGATCTGGTCCTGCGTCGGCGCCGTCGTCCAGACGAGGACGGCGTTCCGCTTCGACTGCATGATGTCGGACATGTGCTTCTTGTAGAACGCGCTCGCGTGCGCCCGGAACGCGTCCTCCGTCCCCTTCGCGCCCGCGGTGTCGCCGGCGAAGGCGATCGTGACCGTGTTCTTCGAGCCCGGGGCGACCGCGAAGACGCCGCCGTTGTCGGCGAAGCCGGCGATGAAGCCGACCTTCCCGGGGTCGGTCGTGACCTTCGTGAACCCCTTGGCCTTCAGGCACGGCGCGGTCGCCGCCGCGGTGTACGGCGCGGTGCTGCCGCGGCCGCAGCCCGCGAGGAGGAGCGCCACCGGGAGAAGGAACAGAAGGAAACGTGCCCGCACGGGAGCGACTGTAGCCGCGCGACAGGCCGGACTGGTGGGAGAATCCGGCGCGATGGAGCCCTGGTCGCGAGAGCCGGCCGGCCGGATCGACGAGCACGAGGTCGAGAGCGTGGCGCTGCGCGCGAACGCGCTCGGCGACCCGCACGTCCGCCCGCTCAGGGTCTACGTGCCGCCGGCGTACGACGCGGAGCCCGAGCGGCGGTTCCCGGCGGTCTACCTCCTCCAGGGGCACACGGGACAGGTCGACATGTGGACGAACCGGTCGGCGTTCCGGCCGACGGTGCCGGAGCTCGTCGACGCGCTCTTCGCGGAGGACGGCTGTCCGCCGGCGATCGTCGTCTTCCTCGACGCGTGGACGTCGTACGGCGGCTCGCAGTTCCTCGACTCGCCGGCGGTCGGGAACTACCACACGTATCTCTGCGACGAGATCGTCCCGTTCGTCGACGCGCACTACCGGACGCTCGACGCGCCGGCGCACCGCGCCGTCGCCGGGAAGTCGAGCGGCGGCTACGGCGCGATGGTGACGCCGATGCTGCGGCCCGACCTCTTCGGCGGCCTCGCGACGCACGCCGGCGACGCGCTCTTCGAGCTCTGCTACCTCCCGGACTTCCGCGATGCGGCTCGCGCGCTGCGGGACGGCTACGACGGCTCGTTCGACGCGTTCTGGGCGGACTTCCGCTCACGGCCGGCGTTCACGAAGGGGACGGACTACCCGCTGCTGAACACGTGGGCGATGGCCGCGTGCTACTCCGCGAACGCCGACGGGTCGGTCGAGCTGCCGTTCGAGCCGTCGTCCGGGAAGCTCCGTCCCGACGTGTGGGAGCGGTGGCTCGCGTGGGACCCCGTGCGGATGGCCGAGCGCCACGCCGGCGCGCTGCGCGGCCTGCGGGCGATCTACATCGACGCGGGCAAGCGCGACCAGTTCTTCCTCGACCTCGGCGCCGGCGCGTTCCGCGACGCGCTCGCCGCGATCGGCGTCGCGGACGTCTTCTTCGAGCTCTTCGACGCGACGCACAGCTCGATCGAGTACCGCTACCCCGGCGCGATCCGCTACCTCGCCGAGCGGCTCCAGCCGTAGTCACACGTCGGTGCCGATGAACGTCGCGTAGCGCGGGCGCGGGATGTCGCCCGCCGCGATCCCGGCCTCGACCTGTGCGAGCACGTTGCCGCGGTACTCGGTCGTCGTCGTCCAGGTGTAGCTCGTCCGGCGCGGCTCGAAGGTCACGGCCTCGATCGTCCACTCGTCCGACGCGCGCGCCTTCCACGCGTCCCAGCCGGTGCGGACGCCGAGCGCGATCAGCTTCGGCACCAGGAGGAGCAGCCAGAGGACGGCGTCGAGGACGCCGAAGACGACGCCGAGCCGTGCGCTCCCGAAGCCCTCGACGTCGAGCGGGTCCGGGTCGGTGTAGTCGCGAAGCTTGACCTTGTAGGCGTAGAGCTCCCAGCTCCGGCCGTCCTTGTCGTCGAAGCGCCTCGCGGGCGAGAAGATGCTCACGGCTAGATTGTCGCCCGATGGAAGGGCTCAGCGGCAAGCGGGTCGTCGTCACGGGCGGCACGAGCGGGATCGGCGAGGCGACGAGCCGCCGGTTCGCGGCCGAGGGCGCGCGGGTCGTCGCGCTCGCGGTCGGCGAGCAGGAGCTCGAGACCGCGCACGCGCGGATCGACGGGCTCGAGGCGGCGCTCTACTGCGACGTCGCCGACGAGGCGCAGGTCGAGCACGCGTTCGCGCGCGTCGACGAGCTGCTCGGCGGGGTCGACGTCCTCGTCGCGAACGCGGGCATCTCCGTCCGCGCTCCGTTCCTCGAGATCTCGGAGGCGGACTGGCGGCGCACGCTCGACGTGAACCTCACCGGCGTCTTCCACTGCGCGCAGCAGGCCGCACGGCGGATGCACGCGTCGGGCGGCGGCGTGATCCTGATCACCGCGTCGACGAACGGCCTCGTCGGGCACCCGTTCTACGCGGGCTACAACGCGTCGAAGGCCGGCGTGATCCTCCTCGCGCGGTCGATGGCGCTCGAGCTCGCGCCGGCGATCCGCGTGAACGCCGTGTGCCCCGGCTACGTGATGACGCCGATGCAGGAGGCCGAGTACACGCCGGAGATGCTCGACGCGACGAACGCGAAGATCCCGATCGGCCGGCACGCGCGGCCCGAGGAGATCGCGTCGCTCTTCGCCTTCCTCGCGAGCGACGAGGGCGCCTACTTCACCGGCGCGACGATCTCACTCGACGGCGGCGAGACCGCCGGCGGGCTCGCCAGCCGGAGTGCCCCGTCCGGTGATGCCGTCTAGCTTCCGGGTCGCGAGCACCAAGCGATGCAAGGACGCAGGGAGCGCTCGTAGGCTGGCCTACGGGCGCGACCGAGGACGCGGCAGCGCGCCGCGTGATCGCGGGCCAGAAGCGGACATGTATCGCCGGGCGGGGCACTACCCGCCGTACTGCGTGCGGTACTCCTCGGCCGCGCGCGCGAGCTCCTCGCCCGGCACGCGCGTGAAGTTCCCGACGTAGCTCCGGTGCCCGTCGAGGTTCTGGCCGAGCCGGACGCCGAGGTAGCCGTCGACGTACGTCACGACGAGCGACGGCACGCGGTGGCGCACGATCGGGACGAGCTGGCTCGTGACGCCCGCGATCTCGCGCCACGGCACCGTCGCCGCGCGGAGGAACGAGTACTTCACCGTCATCCCGTCCGGCGAGAGCCGCACGTACGCCGCTCCGGGAACGAGCACGGACAGCCCCGCGAGCAGCCCGACGAGGCCGAGCACGATCGCGACCCAGCCGGCGATGCGCGGCAGCAGCGCGATCCCGATCAGGAGCACGACCGCGCCGAAGCCGGCCGCCGCGAGCTGGCGCCCGCGCGCGGCCGGAAACGTGCGGACGTCCGACTCAGTCAGCGGCGACGAGCCCGACGGGACAGGCGACACCGGTGCCGCCGAGGCCGCAGTAGCCGTTCGGATTCTTCGCGAGGTACTGCTGGTGGTAGTCCTCGGCGTAGTAGAACGGGCCCGCCTCGGCGATCTCGGTCGTGATCTCGCCGAAGCCCGAGCGCGTCAGCTCCTGCTGGAACATCGCGCGCGTCGCCTCCGCAGCGTCGCGCTGCGCCTGCGTCATCCAGTAGATCGCGGAGCGGTACTGCGTGCCCGCGTCGTTGCCCTGCCGCATCCCCTGCGTCGGGTCGTGGTTCTCCCAGAAGAGCCGGAGGATCTCGTCCGTGCTCGTCTGCGCCGGGTCGAAGACGACGAGGACGGCCTCGGTGTGGCCGGTCTGCCCGCTGCAGACCTCCTGGTACGTCGGGTTCGGCGTGAAGCCGCCGGCGTAGCCGACCGCGGTCGTGTAGACGCCGGGCGTCTGCCAGAAGACGCGCTCGGCGCCCCAGAAGCAGCCCATCCCGACGACGATCTGCTCGAGGCCGTCCGGGAACGGAGGCTCGAGCGGGGTCCCGAGCACCTCGTGGCGGTCGGGAACGTGCATGCGCTCGGTGCGGCCCGGGAGAGCGTCCTCGGGCGCGACGAGCGTCGCTGACTTACCGAAGAGGAACATGCCTCTAGGGTACTCCGCGGACCGGGTCTAGGAACGGGCTCGGGCCCGCTTGCGCGGCACCGTCAGGCGGCGGTGGGCCGCGGCGCCCGGGTTCTCGCGGAGCGCCTGGCGGGCGCCGAGCGCGGGGACGGCCGGCGTCGAGGCGCTCACGTTCCCCGCCCGGTCGAACGACGCGAGCGCGAACCGCCGCTTGTCGTTCGGCGAGAGGTGGATCTTCAGGCTCCGCTTCGTCGGCAGAAGGACGCGGACGCGCCTGCCGTCGACGAGCAGCGCGTAGCCGCGCACGTGGTTCAGGTCGGCCGGCGGCTTCCAGCGGAGCGTCAGTGTCGAGCCGGTGACGGCGGCGCGGAAGTCCTGCGGCCGGCCGGGCGGCGTCTGGTCGAGGACGAGGCTCCGGGCCGGCGACCACGCCGACGTGTTGCCGGCGAGATCGACGGCGCGCACGCGCCAGAAGAAGGAGCCGTCGTCGAGCGTCGCGGCCGGCGTCCACGTCCCGGAGGCGCCGGCGCCGAGTACCGCGGTCGAGCCGTCGAGGAGCACGTCGGCGCAGGCTGCGTCCGCGCAGAGCTCGAACTCGAGCGTCCCGCTGTCGCCGGGCCCCGCGCCCGGGTACGTGCCGGAGAGGCGGATCTTGTTCAGCACCGCGTTCGTCGACGGGCCGGCGTTCGTCGCGGCGGCCGGCGGGACGGTGTCGACGAGGAGCGTCTGCGGCGCCGACCACGCCGAGCGGTTGCCGACGCTGTCCTCGCCGAGTGCGCGCCAGTAGTACGTCCCGTCGGCGAGCGAGGGCGCGGCCCACGAGGCGAGCCCGCCCGGCGCGACGGTGTCGGAGTAGCCCGTCGCGAGGATCGCGGCGCACGCCGCGTCGGCGCAGAGCTCGACGTTCGTCCGCACGGCGTCGCTCGGGTCGCCCGGGTCGTCGACACGGGCGGAGAGCGCCGCGTTCGCGCCGACGTGGGCCGTCGCGCCGCCGGAGAGCACCGGGACGGACGGCGGCGTCGAGTCGACGACGAACGAGGCGACCGCCGACCAGCTGGAGACGTTCCCGGCGGCGTCGGCCGAGCCGACGCGCCACCAGTACCTGCCGTCGCCGATCGCCGGGGTCCACGTCCCCCACGCGCCGGCGGCGAGCGAGCCGATCGTCGTCGAGAGCAGCGGCGACACGCACGCGCTCGTCGGGCAGAGCTGGATCGTGACGGAGCCGAGCGCGCCGGGCGACGCGGACGGGTCGACGTACGTCCCGCCGAGCGTCGGCGGCTGGTTCATGCGCGTGCCGTCCGCGGGCCCGCTCGTGGCCGGGACGGGCGGCGGCGTCGAGTCGACGGTGAACTGCCCGGTCGCCGTCCACGCGGACTGGTTGCCGGCGGCGTCCTTCGCGGCGGAGCGCCAGAAGTAGCTGCCGCCGGCGAGCGACGACGCGGTCCACGTGCCGCTTGCACCGCTCGCGAGCCCGCTCGACGAGGAGCCGCTCGCGACGACGCTCGTGCACGCCGCGTCGCCGCAGATCTGGAAGAGGATCGTGCCGCTGTCGCCCACGTCGGACGACGAGAACGTCGCGGAGAGCTGCGGCGCCGTGCTCACCTGCGACGGGACGCTGCCGAGCGTCGGGACCGCCGGCGGGTTCGTGTCGAGGACGAAGCTGCGGATCGCGCTCCAGGCGCCGGTGTTCCCGGCGACGTCCTTGCCGTACGCGCGCCAGTAGTACGTGCCGTCGGCGAGCGCGCCGGGAGTCCACGTCACGCCCGTCCCCCCGCTCACCGTGGCCGACGTGCTCGTGCCGAGGACGGTCGCGCACGCGGCGTCGCTGCAGAGCTGGAACGCGACGGTGCCGCTGTCGGTCGCGTCGGAGTCGACGAACGTCGCGGCGAGCTGCTTCGAGTTGACGCGCGCGGCCGCGGCCGGCGACGTGAGCGTCGGCGTCCCCGGCGCGACGGTGTCCAGCACGAAGCTCCCGGTCGCCTGCGCCGTGTTGCCCGCGGAGTCCGTCGACGTGACGCGCCAGTAGTACGTCCCGTCGGTGAGCCCCGACGGCGTCCAGCTCGCGCTGCCGCCGCTCGCGATCCCGTTCTGGAAGCTGCTGCCGAGGAGCGAGGTGCAGCCCGCGTCGAGGCAGAGGTCGAACGTGAGCGAGCCGCTGTCGCCGGAGGGCGGGTCGGAGTACGTCGACGTGAGGGTCGGCGCCGCGTTGACGCGCGCCGCGATCGAGGGGCTCGGCGTCGGGACGGCGGGCGGCGTCGTGTCGAGCGTGAAGCTCTTCGAGGCCGACCACGCGGACGTGTTGCCGGCCGCATCCTGCGCCTGCACCTGCCACGTGTACGTCCCGTCGGCGAGACCGGTCGGCGTCCACGTCCCGCTGCCGCCGTTCGCGATCCCGCTCGCGGACGAGCCCGTGACGCAGCTGCCGTTGCACGCCTTCACGTTGATCGTGCCGCTGTCGCCGGTGTCGGTGCTCGAGAAGTTCCCGCCGAGCGCGGGCGCCGAGCCGAGATAGGCGCTGTTCGCGGGCCCGGTCGCCGTCGGCGTCGCGGGCGGGTTCGTGTCGAGGACGAAGCTCTGCGTCGACGTCCAGGCGGTCTGGTTCCCCGCGACGTCCGTCGCGCGCAGCCGCCACCAGTACGTCCCGTCGGCGACCGACGGCGTCCACGTCACCGCGGTGCCCGGCCCCACGGTCGACGACGTCGAGCTGCCGACGACCGAGGAGCACGACACGTTGCTGCAGAGCTGGAACTCGACCGTGCCGCTGTCGGTCGCGTCGGAGTCGACGAATGTCGCGTGGAGCGCCGAGCTGTTCGTGCGGACGGCGCTCGCCGGCGCGCCGAAGGTCGGCGCGCCCGGAGGCACCGTATCGATCACGAAGCTGCTCGTCGCCGACCAGCCGGAGACGTTCGACGCCGAGTCCGTCGACTGTGCGCGCCAGTAGTACGTCCCGTCGGCGAGGCTCGCCGGCGTCCAGTTCCCGTTGCCGCCGCTCGCGAGCGTGCCCGTCGTGCTCGACTGGAGCACGGTGTTGCAGGCCGCGTCGGAGCAGAGCTGGAACGACACCGTGCCGCTGTCGGAGTCCGGGTCGGAGTACGACGCGGAGAGCGACGGCGTCGTGTTGTTCGAGCGCGCCGTCACGCTGCCGAGCGTCGGGACGTCGGGGAACGCGTTGCCGGCCGGATGCGTGATCGAGTTCACGCCGTCGTACGCGTTGAGCGTCGAGATCGTGGTGCCGACGGACATCGCCGTCTGGTTGCGCCAGAACTCGACGTAGATGTGCTCGTTCCGCGGCAGCGAGAAGGCCGGGAGACTGAAGCTCGTCGTAATCGCCGCGGCGGTTCCGGCCCCGGTCGCGATGTTCTTCACCGTGTTCTCGCCGGGCTGCGCGCCCGACCCGCACGGCGCGGCCGAGCACGTTGGGTCGATGAGCGGCGAGCCGACGACCGCGCCGGAGTCGTCGACGAGCCACATTCCCATGTCGAGGCGCGCGGTGCCGATCGCCGCGGCGCTCGTGACCTTCACCGTCACGGTCCACGTCCCGGCGGCGAACGACGCTCCGCCGGCTCCGTCGACGACCCAGCCCTTCCCGTCGAACGAGCGCGACGCGACCTTGGCGAAGTCGCCGCTGGCGAGGTTGTCGGTGAGCCCGTTGCCGGGCGCGTACACGTAGAAGCCGACGCCCGCAGCCGACGCGGTCGTCCGGGTCTGCGCCTGCGGCATGATCGAGCCGAGGCTCGCGTCGGCGATGTCGTCGACGTACGAGCCGCTGCTGTTCGTCAGCTCGACGACGCGCTTCCACGGGCCGTTCGCGGAGACGCTCCGGTAGAGGCGGATCGTCCCCGAGGTCGGGAGGTTGCCCACGGTGACCTCGCCCTGAGTCACGGCGCTTGCGGTGGCGCTCGTGCTCGGCGACGTCTCGCCGCCGGCGTCGACCAGCGTGTAGCGGTACGAGTACGCGGTCGCGCTCACCGGTCCGAGGTTGCCGCCGCAGTTCGTGCAGAAGACCGTCGCCGTCGGAGCGGGCCGCGAGGTCGTGCTCGCGCCCTGGCTCGTCACGAGCTGGTTCGCGCCGGAGACGACCGCCGAGCCGGCGCCGGAGAGGTAGAAGGTCGCCATGTAGTTGTTCACGCCCGCGCTCGCGCGCGTTAGTGCGCCGCCGAGCACGAGCGCAGCGGTCGCAGCCGCGATGAGAGTCGCCACAAGGCGCCGTGAAGGCGGCGGGCGCAGACTGGGGTGTCGCCGCAGGTTCATTCGTCGCACGGTCCGATAGCCGGGTAGTTCGGTATCCGATATCGGCCGCCGGCGGGTCTTGCTAAAGGACCCGAACGAGCGGTGGCGGCCCTGAGGGCCGCCACCGAGCGGAACGTTGCTGCTTGTCAACCGCGGGTTACGGCGCGTACGTCGCCTCGGTGTAGGTCGCGAGGCTCGTCATGGCCGTGCTCGTGGACGAGCTCCACGCCGCCGAGCTCCACGCGGCGCTTGCCCATGCCGCGCTGGCCCATGCCGCGCTTGCCCACGCCGCCGAGCTCCAGGCCGCCGAGCTCCACGCCGCGTCCGAGGACACCGCGCTGGCCCATGCCGCCTGGTCGAACGTCGGGGCGCTGCCCGAGCCGTCCGAGCTGACGAACGTGTCGAGGTTCTCGTTCGGGTTCGGCGGGTCGAAGTCGAGACTCGCCGCCGTCGCCGCGTCGACCTCACCGACACCGGCCGCCTGCGTGTCGACGTTCGGCAGGTACGCCGACGTCAGCATCAGCGCGCCCTTCACCTCGTCCGGCGTCCAGTCAGGATGCCGCGCGAGGATCTGAGCCGCTGCGCCCGAGACGATCGGGGCGGAGAACGACGTGCCGGACATCCACATGTAGCCGGGGCTCACCACGCGGTCGGGCACGGCGCCGGGGATGGTCGTCCCCATCGGCACCGGCATGACCATGTAGCGACCCGGGGCCGCGATGTCAGGCTTGGAGAACCCGTCCGCCGTGTACCCATAGGCCGACCACGGAGCGATCGTGTCGTCAGACGGGTCAGCCGTCTGATTCTGATCCGTGGCGCCGACCGTGATGATGAACGGGTCGTTGCCGGGAGCCGCCGACATGTCGACCGCGGAGCCGTCACCGAAATTGCCAGCCGCCGCGACGACCACGATGCCCTGGAACCAGAGCTGCTCGACCGCCTGGTCGAGCGGGTCGAAGCGGAAGCTCGTCGGAGTCGAGCCCGCCATCGAGATGTTGACGACCTTGATGCCGTACGTCGCCGCGTTCTGGGAGACCCAGTTGCACGCAGCGATGACGTCGCTCTCCATCGACTCGCCGTCCGCGTTCGCGACGCGGATGCTGACGAGGGGAGCGTTCTGCGCGACGCCGGGGTGATCGGCGTTCTGGCCGGCGAGCACGCCCGCCACCATCGTGCCGTGACCCTCGAGATCGGCGCCCGTTTGCCCGTCCGTGCACAGCGAGCAGAAGTCGACGCTGTGGACGACACGCGAACCGAAGTCCGCCGCGTCAGCCGCGTTGACACCGCTGTCGACGATCGCCACGGCCGGCGCCTGCGGAGCAGGGCCGATCGCACCGGTCGTCGGGTCGACGTTGCTCCAGAGCGGCGCGATGTCCGTCGTGGACGTCCACATCGTCGCGTCCTGGTAGTCCGCCGTCTTGACGATCCGGTCCTGCGTGATCGACTGGACGAGCTTCGGGTACTTCTTGGCGAGCGTCTGGAGGTCGGCACCAGTGATCGTCGCAGTGACGCTGGTGAGCGACTTGAACTGACGCCCGGTCTTTCCGAGGCTGTTGATGGCCTTCGCGAGCGAGGCATTCGTGGCGGCGCCCGTTCCCGTGACGATCACGTGGAACACCTGACCCGGGCGCGACTGCGCCTTGGTCATGAGGCTCGACGCCACCATGGTGCCGCTCTGCCCGCCGAAGTGCGGCAGACCCGGGGCAGCCTTGTGGCTGCCGCCGAAAGCGTCGGTGAACGCCGAAACCGCGCCCGGAACGCCCGGTGCGGGAGTTTTCGCCGCGACGCCGGCTGCCGGCAACGCGAGCGCTGCCGTGGCCGCGAGAGCAACGACGGTTCCGATCACCGGACCGCGCCCTCGAGACCCCTGCCGGCCTCCTCTGCCCCAGAGTGCGTTGGCCCTACTGCCTCCGCTACTCGAGCTTGGCTTCATAGACGAGTGTCCTTTCACTGCGCCCCCTAAACGCAGGCCGCAGTTGCCGCAGTTCCGCATGAGCCCAACGTTCGGCTCCGTCGCTCACCCTAGGTTCAGCGGGATCCGAGGCATCCCCCCGAAGGGTGACGGTCGGCGAGAATCACTCGAACGAGGTACGGCCGGGAGGAGTGGCTCGAGGCGAGGCGCACGCTGCTCCGGCGGCGCCGCGCGCCAGCCCGTCTTCAACCTCGGGACGCTCGCGCCCGGCCCCGCCGACCGCGAGGGGGTCAGCGTCTTCGCGAAGGACGACGCCGGGGCCGTCTACCGCACGTACTCGACATACGGGCGCGGCATCGACCTGCCGAACACGGCGTACAACTACCTCGACCTCGTCCCGCTCGGCCGCGGCGAGGAGGGTCGGGGGCCCC
>DATJOZ010000023.1:0-41827 GCA_035506655.1 Gaiellaceae bacterium | reverse complement strand
AGGAAGAGCACAGCCGCAGTCGCGGTCACCCTCACGCGGCCAGTGTATGACTGGGGGCTCGCGAGGGCTAGTAGCGGCGGCCGTTGCGGCCGCGGGCGCGGGCGCGGTTCGAGCGGTGGATTGCCTCGAACTCCTCGAGGCTCCGGCCGGAACCGACGGCAACGCACGTGAGCGGGCTCTCGGCGAGATGGACGGGCATCTGCGTCTCGTGGCGCAGCCGCTCGTCGAGCCCGTTGAGGAGCGCGCCGCCGCCGGCGAGGACGATGCCGCGATCCATGATGTCGGCGGCGAGCTCGGGCGGCGTCTTGTCGAGCGTCGACTTGATCGCCTCGATGATCTGCGTGACCGGCTCGTCGAGGGCGCGGCGGATCTCCTCCGAGGTGAGGATGACGGTCTTCGGCAGGCCGGTGAGCATGTCGCGGCCGCGGACCTCGGCCTGGAGCTCCTCCTTCATGTCCCAGGCGGAGCCGATCTCGAGCTTGATCTCCTCGGCGGTCTGCTGCCCGATCAGAAGCTTGTAGTCGCGCTTGATGTGATTGATGATCGCCTCGTCCATCTCGTCGCCGCCGACGCGCAGCGACTGCGAGACGACGATGCCGCCGAGGCTGATCACCGCGACCTCGGTCGTGCCGCCGCCGATGTCGACGATCATGTTCCCGGTCGGCTCCGCGACGGGGAGGCCCGCGCCGATCGCGGCGGCCATCGGCTCCTCGATCAGGTACGCCTGGCGCGCGCCGGCGGAGAGCGTCGCCTCCTCCACTGCGCGCTTCTCGACGCCGGTCACGCCGGACGGGACGCACACGACGACGCGCGGGTGCGCGAAGCGGTGCTGGTGCACCTTCTGGATGAAGTGGCGGAGCATCTGCTCGGTCACGTCGAAGTCGGCGATGACGCCGTCCTTGAGCGGGCGGATCGCCTGGATCGTCCCCGGCGTGCGGCCGAGCATCCGCTTCGCCTCGACGCCGACGGCGTGCACCTCGCCGGAGCGCTGGTCGATCGCGACGACCGACGGCTCGGAGAGCACGATCCCGCGGCCGCGGACGTAGACGAGCGTGTTGGCCGTGCCGAGGTCGACGGCCATGTCGCGTCCGCCGAACCCTGTCATCGAGGAGAAGAGGCCCATGGCCGCTTACGAGTCTAGCCGGGAATCCGGGAAGTCTCCGGAAAGCTGCAACGGTTTCGTGATGGTTGCGCGGCTACGGTCGACTCATGAACAACGTGAGCCTGATCGGGAACCTCGCCACGGACGTCGACCTGAAGGACGTCGGCGAGAAGAAGGTGGCGAACTTCCTCCTCGCGGTCGACCGCGACAGCGTCGACGGCGGCGCGGACTTCCTGCGGATCGCGGCCTGGGAGCGGCAGGGCGAGCTCTGCGCGGAGTACCTCGCGAAGGGCCGGCGCGTGGCGGTCGAGGGCCGGCTGCGGAGCCGGAGCTGGGAGCAGGACGGCGTGCGGCGCGAGGCGGTCGAGGTGGTGGCGCGCCGCGTCGAGTTCCTCGGCGGCGGAGCGCGCGGGGACGGCGCCGCCGGCGCGGACGTCATCCCGTTCGAGGCGGCCGCGGCGGGCTAGGCCGCGGGGAGCGTCGAGAGAAAGGAGCGAATCGCCTTCAGACACGAGTCCGGCCGCTCGCCGATCAACAGGTGACCGCAGTCCGCGATCACCCGCAGCGGCGCCCGCAGCCGGCGCGCGTACTCCATGCCGTCCTCGAGCGGCACCCAGTTGTCCTGCCCTCCCCAGAGGCACAGGCACGGACAGCCGACGCGGTCGAGGTCGGGCCTCGGGTCGGACGCGACGAGCGCCTTCCCGACGGAGAGCGTGTCGCTGTGCTCCGCGGGGCCTGCGAGGAACGACTCGGCGAGCTCGGGATCGATGCCCACGGGGTCGGCGAGCCCCCACCAGCCGAACGCGACCGTGCGCCCGAGGGGCGACGCCGACCACGCGTCCTTCCGTCGCGCGACGAGCCGACCGGGCTGGGCCAAACCTATGAGGGAGACGACGACCTCCGACACGCGGCTGCTCGAGGAGATCCCGGGCGCGGCGGCGAGGACGACTCCCGCGACGGCGCCGGGCCGCCGGATCGCGGCGCGCAGGCCGACGAGGCCGCCGAGCGAGTGGCCGACCCACGGCACCGGCAGCGCGTCCTCGGCGGCGAGCACCGCGAGGACGGCGTCCGCGAGCGGGTCGACCGTCGGGGTCGCCGGCAGCGGCGCGGAGCCGCCGTGGCCCGGGAGCTCCGGCACGATCACGCGCCGCTCCCTGGCGAGCGCGGGCGCCAGCGCCCGCCAGTTCGTCGCGGCGCCGCCGAGCCCGTGGACGAGGACGACCCCTGGTCCCGCGCCCCCGACCGCGTAGCGGAGCGGTGTCCCACGATGGTCGAGCTCCCTCGTCTCGAACCCGGGCAGGAGGGGCCTGGCGTCCGTCGTCACGAGGGCTTATTCTTCAGGTGTATGGATGCTTCGGTGGGACGGGTCGAGTGAGGCCCGTCGGATCGACAAGCGAGGGTGTCGAGAAGCCCGTCTGAGCGCATGGCGCCGGCGGGTTTTTTCGTACCCGAGGAAGGAGCAAGGCGGAATGGCGAATCACCTCACGCCCGAGGAACTGTCGAAGGAGTTGGGAATCGATCGGCAGGAGGTGATCCGCGTGTGTATGCAGGAAGGGGTGCCGATCTATCAGGGGAAGATCGACAAGACCCTCTTCCAGGCGCAGCTCCAGGCGATCGGCCCCGCGTCGCAGCACACGTAGGCAGGACGGCTTCCGGCGTCAGGCGGTCTTTCGCGCCGGCGCCTTGCGCGATCGAGAGCCGCTCTTCGGGGCGGCTTTCGTCTTCTCGGCGGCGCGCCGCTCCTGCACGTCCTCGACGCTGCGGCGCAGCGCCTCCATCAGGTCGACGACGGGCGTCTCCGGCGCCGGCTCCGGCCGCGCGATCGCCTCGCCCGCGAGCTTCGCGTCGAGCATCGCCTTCAGGTCGTTGCGGTAGCCGTTCTCGAAGTCCGCGGGGCTCCACTCGCCGACGAGGCTCTGGATCACCTGGTCGGCGAGGTCGAGCTCGGCCTTCTTCACCTCGGTCCCGCCGACGAGCTCCTCGACGTCCGCCTTCGAGCGGATGTCCTCCGCGTAGAACAGCAGCTCGAGCACGAGCGCGTCGCCCTGCGGCCGGATCAGGCAGAGGTTCTCCTTGTTCCAGAGCACGAACTTCCCGACCGCCGCCATCCCGCTCTCCTGCATCGCGCGGAGCAACAGCACGTACGGGCGGCGCTGCGCCTCCGCGCTCGCCGGCGCGAGGTAGTAGGTGCGGTCGAAGTACACCGGGTCGACGTCGCCGAGCCGGACGAAGCGCAGGATGTCGATCGACTGGGAGCGCTGGAGCGCGACGGCCTCGAGGTCGGAGTCCTCGACGAGCACGAACTCGCCCTTCGCGACCTCCCAGCCCTTGACGAGCTCGTCGGCCTCGACCTCGCGCTCGTGGAACGGGCACCACCGCTTCTGCTTGATCGGCGTCCCGCACTCGCGATGGAGGGTCCGGAACGACACGTCCTCCCGCTGGGTCGCAAGCGCGAGCCCGATGGGGATGTTGACGAGGCCGAAGCTGATCGAGCCGTTCCAGATCGTGCGCATAGGTACAGGAAAGTCTAGAGGGACCAGCGAGTTTCGCCCTCCCGGGCCCGTTCCCTTCCCCGTACGATTGGAAACGTGACGACGACCGAGGTTTCCGCACCCGAAGCCCCGTCGCCCCTCGAGACGCGCACGGCGCCGGCCCTCTGGCAGTACGCGCTCGACCAGCACCGCGACCAGCCTGCGCACCTCGAGGAAGGGCCGGACGGCTGGCGGCCGGTGCCGTGGGAGGAGGCCGCCGACCGGGTCGACGCGATCGCGCACGGACTGCTCGCGCGCGGCGTCCGCGGCGGCGACGCGGTCGCCGTGCTCGCGCGCACCCGGCTCGAGTGGGTACTCCTCGACTGGGCGATCATGGCGATCGGCGGGATCGTCGTCGGCCTCTACCCGACGAACTCGGCGAAGGAGTGCGAGTACATCCTCGGCCACTCCGAGACGGTGCTCGCATTCGCCGAGGACGACGACCAGCGGGCGAAGCTCGAGTCGGTTCGCGGCGAGCTGCCGGCGCTCCGCGACGTCGTCCCGTTCGCGGGCCTCGACAGTCTCGAGGCGGACGGTCGCGCGCACCGCGCCGAGCATCCGGACGCCGTCGCGGACGCGTCGGCGACCGTCGCCGAGGACGACCTCGCGACGCTGATCTACACGTCGGGCACGACCGGCCCGCCGAAGGGCTGCATGCTCACGCACAAGAACCTCGTCACCGCTGCGCTCCGCGTCGACCCGGAGCTCGAGGACGAGCACGACGTGATCCTGCTCTTCCTTCCGCTCGCCCACAGCTTCGGCCGGCTCGTCCACCAGTCCGCCGCGCACTACGGCGCCACGGTCGCGTTCTGCGCCGAGGCGACGCGCGTGCCGGAGGCGATCCAGCGCATCCGCCCGACGGTGCTGCCGGCGGTTCCGCGCGTCTACGAGAAGATCCACACGAACGTGCTCGGCGAGATCGAGCGGAGCGGCGGCGCGAAGCGCGCGATCGGACGCTGGGGGCTCCGGATCGGCGCCCGGGCGAGCCGCCTGCGCCGCTCCGGCAAGCCGGTCCCGGCGGCGCTCCGCCTCCAGGAGCGCATCGCCGACCGCCTCGTCTTCGAGAAAGTCCGCCACCGGCTCGGCGGCCGGCTCCGGCTCGGCATCTCCGGCGCGGCGCCGCTCGGCGTCGACGTGCTCGAGTTCTTCAACGGGCTCGGCCTGCTCGTCGTCGAGGGCTACGGCCTCACGGAGACGTCGAGCTCGACGACGGTGAACGAGCCCGACGACTTCAAGTTCGGCACCGTCGGCCGCCCGGTCCCGGGCAGCGAGCTCCGGCTCGCGGACGACGGCGAGATCCTCGTCCGCGGCGACACGATCTTCGCCGGCTACTACAAGGACCCGGAGGCGACCGCCGCCGCGTTCACCGACGACGGCTGGTTCCGCACCGGCGACGTCGGCGAGATCGACGCGGACGGCTTCGTCAGGATCACCGACCGCAAGAAGGACCTGATCATCACCGCCGGCGGCAAGAACATCGCGCCGCAGAACCTCGAGAACGCGCTGAAGTCGTCGCGTTTCGTCTCCCAGGCGATCGTCGTCGGCGACCGCCGCCCGTACGTCGTCGCGCTGATCACGCTCGACGATCCCGAGGTCGCCGCGTCGGGCCGCGACCCGCAGGAGATCGTCCAGGAGCTCGTCGACGACGTGAACCGCGACCGCGTGCGCGTCGAGCAGATCAAGCGCTTCACGATCGTGCCGCGCGAGTTCTCGCAGGAGGAAGGCGAGATGACGCCGACGATGAAGCTGCGCCGCCGCGTGATCCACGAGCACTTCGCCTCGGAGATCGACGCGCTCTACAGCTGACGGGCGCATGAGCTCCGTCTTCCTCTTCGCCTCCGCCTTCCTCGCGAGCGCCGTCGAGATGGTCGAGGCCCTGACGATCGTGCTCGCGTCGGGCCTCACGCGCGGGTGGCGCTCGTCGCTCGTCGGCCTCGGCACGGCGCTCGTCGTCCTCGCGGTGATCGTCGCCGCGCTCGGCCCCGCGCTGACGCAGATACCGATCACCGCGCTGCGGCTGATCGTCGGGACGCTTCTCCTCGCGTTCGGGCTCCAGTGGCTGCGCAAGGCGATCCTCCGGGCCGGCGGCTACAAGGATCAGAAGGACGAGGATGCCGTGTTCGCGCGCGAGCTCGCCGAGGCGCGCACCGCCGGCCACGAGACGCACGCCGGGATCGACTGGTACGGCTTCACGCTCTCCTTCAAGGGCGTGCTGCTCGAGGGGCTCGAGGTCGCGTTCATCGTCCTCACGTTCGGCAGCTCCGCGGGGAACATCCCGCTCGCGACGCTTGCCGCGACGGTCGCGCTCCTCGTCGTCGCGGTCGCGGGCGTGCTCGTGCGCGCACCGCTCGCCCGCGTTCCCGAGAACGCGCTGAAGTTCGCCGTCGGGATCATGCTGACGACCTTCGGGATCTTCTGGGCCGCCGAAGGGGCGGGCGCCGACTGGCCCGGCGACGAGGCCTCGCTCCCGTTCGTGCTCGGCTTCGTCGTCCTCGTCTCGTTCGGCTCGGTCGCGCTGCTGAGGCGCCGCCGCCGGCTCGCGGTCGCGACGGCATGAGACGCGTCCGCGCCTTCGGCCGCTTCTGGTGGGACTTCGTCGTCGGCGACGACCCGCGCGCCGCGGCCGGCGTGCTCGTCTCGATCGGCATCACGGCGGCGATCGCGGCCACCGGGGCCCCGGCGTGGTGGTTCCTCCCGCCGGCGGTCGCCCTCGTGCTCGCGCTGTCGCTGCGCCGCGCTATCCGGTGATGCGCCGCGCGCCGTCGTACGTGGCGGCGTACCAGGACTCGCTGAGGCTCGAGATCTTCACGACGTCGCCGGTGTGCGGCGCGTGGACGAACTGCCCGCCGCCGATGTAGATCCCGACGTGCCCGAGCCCGTCGAAGAAGACGAGGTCGCCGGGCTCGAGATCGGAGCGGGACACCGGGACGCCCATGTTCCACTGGGCGCCGGTGTAGTGCGGGAGCGAGACGCCGACCTGCGCGTAGACGTAGGCGACGAAGCCGGAGCAGTCGAAGCCCGCCGGGCTCGAGCCGCCCCACACGTACGGCACGCCGAGGTAGTGGAGCGCGATCCCGACGACGCCGGTGTACTGCGACGGCGGCGCGACGCTGATCCCGTCCGGCGTCGACGCGGTCGCCCCGAAGCCCGGGTCGGACGTCGCGAGCAGGCTCTGCTCCGCGAGCCGCGACCGCGCCGCGCTCGCGAGCGCGAGCTGCCGTGCGTGCTGCTGCGCGATCAGGTGCTGGATCTCGCCCTTGATCGAGTTGTAGAGCGCCTGCTCGTGGCTGCGTTCGGCGATCATCCGGTTCTTCGCGTCGGCGCGCTCGCTCACGAGCTTCTTCTGCTCGATGTGCGCGCGCACGAGGATCCGCTGGTGCCGGTTGACCTGCCGCTTGAACGTCACGACCTGGTCGATGACCGCGACGTCCTGCGACGAGACCGACTGCACCGTCTCGATCCGGGTCACGAGGTCGTCGATGCTCTGCGCGCCGAGCAGCACGGCGAGCGTCGACTGCTCGTCACGCGTCGTGTAGATCGCGACGAGCCGGTGCGCGAGCGCGACCTGCGCCTTGGCGAGGTTCCCGCGCGCGACGTGGAGCGCCTGCTTGTTGATCCTGAGGCTGCGCTCGATCTGGTACAGCCGCGCGGTCGACATGTTGTACTGGTTGACCGCGCGCTGGACGCTCCCGTCGAGCTGCTGGAGCCGTCCGAGAACCTGCTGCGCCTCCGCCTGCTTCGCGGAGATCGAGGGGTCGCCGGTCGCCGTATTCGCCCCGACAAATGTCGCGGCAAGGGCGATAACGATGACCGGTGCCTGTCGTTTGAAGAACCGGATGACTGTCTCCGACGGTTGCTTGCGGCAGCTGCACCGGGCGGGCCGGTACGTCACAAGCTCAAGAGGCTATCAGCGTCCCCGGACACCTGCAACCGGGAAGAGCGCTCAAAGTTGCTGCATTTGGGCCATGAAACCGCCGGAAACGACACAAGTTCGGACCGCACAAAGTCACGGTAAATCGCGCCTTGACTGTGCTACGGTCCGCGTCCGTGAGCGGCCGAAGGACACGATCCGCGGCACGCCTCGCAGGCATCGCCGCGCTGCTGGCGGGGGCGCTCGTCTCCACGGCGGCGGCCTCGAACCCGGGCTCGCGGGCTGCGCGGCTCCGCGTGCAGGCGCAGACGCTCGACACGCGGGCGCACCAGGCGCTGCTGTCGCTCTACTCGCTCGACTCGCGCCTCCGGACGGCGCGCCGGCAGCTCGCCGGCCTCGAGGCGGAGTCCCGCCGGCTCCGGGCGCAGCAGCGCGACCTCACGCAGCAGGTCGCCGCGGCGCGCACGACGCTCGTCGTGTCGCAACAGCAGTTCAACGACCATCTCCGCGCGCTCTACGAGCAGGGCGACGTCGACCCGCTCGCGATCGTGCTCGGTGCGCAGTCTCTCGACGACGCGCTGACGCAACTCGACGACCTCTCGCACGTGACGGTTCAGAACCGCGAGCTGGTCGCGGCGATGCGATCGGCGCAGACGCGGCTCGGACGCCTCCGCACGACGCTCGCGGCGCATCGTGCACGCATCGACGCGGCCGTCGCCGGCGCACGTGCAGCGGCGAGCTCTCTCGCGTCCGCGCGCGCGGACCGCGTCGCGTACATCGGCAGCCTCCACCGGCAGCGGCAGCTCGCCACCGCGCAGATCGGCGCGCTCGAGACGATCGCGAGCCGCGTCGCGCAGAAGTCGCAGACGATCCAGCAGCAGACGACCGATCCGCCCGCCGCGTCCGCGCCGACGACGAGCACGAACGCGCAGGGCGAGCGCACGCTCGTCGTCAGCTCGACCGGCTACTCGCTCCCGGGCCACACGGCGACCGGGCTCCCGGTCGGCTGGGGGATCGTCGCCGTCGACCCGTCGGTGATCCCGCTCGGCACGAAGCTCACGGTGCCGGGCTACGGCGAGGCGGTCGCGGCCGACGTCGGCAGCGGCGTCCGCGGCGCGACGATCGACCTCTGGTTCCCGACCCTCGCGCAGGCCCGCGCCTGGGGGCGCCGGACGGTGACGATCACGCTCCATTAGACTTCCCGGCGCCCGAGGGGGCACTCCTGAGCGAGGTTCTCGAGACAGCCGAGGAGCGGCACGTCGACGCACTCCGCGTCCTGATCGTCGACGACCACGACCTCTTCCGCACCGGCCTCCGGAACCTGCTCGAGGAGCAGGGCGTCGTCGTGATCGGCGAGGCCGCGGGCGGCGTCGAGGCGGTGCGGCTCGTGCGCGAGCGAAGCCCGGACGTGGTCGTGATGGATCTCAACATGCCGGGGATGGGCGGGATCGACGCGACACGCCAGATCGCCGCCGTCGCGCCGCTCACCCGGGTCGTGATGCTGACGATCTCGGACCAGGACGGCGACGTGATGGACGCGATCCTCGCCGGCGCGTGCGGCTACCTGCTGAAGGACGCGTCGATCCAGGATCTGATCGCCGGCATCGAAGCCGCGTCGCGCGGCGAGTCGCTCATCTCGCCGCACATCGCCGCGAAGGTGCTGCAGCGCGTCCGCGCGACGAGCACGCAGCCGGAGATCGCGAACACGATCCGCGCCGAGCTCTCCGACCGCGAGATCGAGGTGCTGAAGCTGATCGCGAACGGGAAGGACAACGCAGTCATCGCCGCCGAGCTGCACATCAGCCCGAAGACGGTGAAGAACCACATCTCGAACATCCTGATGAAGCTCCAGATCGACAACCGCATCCAGGCCGCGGTCTACGCGGTCCGGAGCGGGATCGTCTAGGCCCGGGCGGCGGCGGCCGCGAGCCGGCGGCGCTCGCGGAGCGGGCCGAGCAGGCCGCGCAGCCGCGCGAGCTCGCCGTCGGCCCACGTCAGCCGGCTTCCGAGCGACGCGAGCTCCGCGGGATCCGGAGCGTCGGGGTCGCGCGCGACCTCGCCGAGCCGCCGCTCGAGCCGCAGCCGCTCGACCTCGAGCGCGAGCGCCTGCGCGTACCCGTCGGTGAGCGTCGTCTCGAGCCGCGCGAGGCTCGGCGCGCCGGCGCCGTCGCGCGGGGCGCTGAGGAGCTCCTCGATGGCTCGGAGCACGGTGGCCTGCCCGGTCGCGTCCACGGTCGCCGGATTATCCGACCCGTCTCCGGCCCCGGAAAGGGCCGCCCGGCCCATCTTCGGGGCCCGCCCGACCCATCCAGGCAGAATGGCGCCGTGGTTCGTCTCCGCGCCCGCGCCGCCGTCGGGGCCCTGCTCGCCGCCGTGCTCCTCCCCGCCTCCGCCACGGCCGCGCCCGCGACCCTCGGCGAGCGCCTCGCCCACGCGCTCCGCGTCCCGCACGTCAGCGCCGCCGCGTCCGGCGCCACGGTCGTCGACCTGTCCACGGGCCGCGTCGTCTTCTCGCGCAACCCGTCGTTGCCGCTGCTGCCGGCCTCGAACGAGAAGCTCGCGATCACGTACGCGGCGCTGACCGCGCTCGGCCCCGCGTTCCGGATCGAGACCGACGTGCTCGGCGAGGGCCGGCAGGACGGGACGGTCTGGCGCGGCGACGTCGTGCTGAAGGGCTACGGCGACCCGACGCTCTCGACCGCCGGGCTCGCGTCGCTCGCGCGCCAGGTGCGCGCGTCCGGGATCACGCGGATCGCCGGACGCGTCGTCGGCGACGAGACGTGGTTCGACGCGCGGCGCACCTCGCCGGGCTGGAAGGCGTCGTTCTTCGTCGACGAGTCGCCGCCGCTCTCGGCGCTCATCGTCGACCGCGGCCTCGTCGGGCGCTGGACGTCGCGGAACCCGGCGCTCAGCGCGGCGCAGCTCTTCCGGAAGGCGCTCGTGCGCGCCGGCGTCCACGTCGCCGGGGGCGCGGTGCTCGGAGCCGCGGTCCCGACGGCGGTCGTGCTCGGCTCCGTCGACTCGCCGACGCTCGCTGCTCTCGTCGCGTTCATGGACCACGAGAGCGACAACTTCACCGCGGAGATGCTGCTGAAGGAGCTCGGCGCGGTCCAGTCCGACCGCGGGACGACGGCCGCCGGGGTCGGCGTCGTGACCGGCCTCCTGGTTCGCGCCGGGGTGCCGATGCAGGGCGTCCGGATCGTCGACGGCTCGGGCCTCTCGCTCCTCGACCGGATGACGGCGCGGGCGCTCGTCTCGCTGCTGTCCGTGATGTGGAGCGACCCCGGCGTGCGACCCGAGCTGCTCGCCTCGCTCCCGGTCGCGGGCCGGAGCGGCACGCTCGAGTACCGGATGCGCCACACGGCCGCGGCAGGCGTGGTTCGCGCGAAGACCGGAACCACGGACAACGCGTCGGCGCTCTCCGGCTTCGTCGGCGACCGATACGTCTTCGCCGTCCTGCAGAACGGCTGGCCGGTCTCGACGACGTGGGCCCGGACGGCCCAGGACCGGTTCGCAGCAGTCCTAGCCCGAACGCCGTAGCAGCGCGTCGAGGTCCGCCTCCGTCAGCAGCGGCACGCCCGCCTTCTCGGCCTTCGTCAGCTTCGACGCGCCGGGCTCCTCGCCGACGATCACGCCCGTCGTCTTCTTCGAGACGGAGTCCGTGACCTTCGCGCCTCGCGCCTCGAGCGCCGCCTTCGCCTCTTCGCGCGTGTACTTCTCGAGCGTGCCGGTGACGACGTACGTCGAGCCGGTGAGCGGGCCCTCCGTCGGCAGCTCGTCCGCGGCGATCTCGAAGCGGAGCCCGAGCTCGCGCAGCTCCGCGACGAGCCTGCGGTTGTCCTCGTCGGCGAACCACTCCGCGAGCGCCTCCGCGCGCTCGGGCCCGATCCCGTCGACCTCCTCGAGCTCGTCGAGGCTCGCGTTCATGAGCGCGTCGACGTTGCCGAAGTGCCGCGCGATCGTCTGCGCCGTCACCCAGCCGACGTCGGGGATGTTGAGCCCGAAGAGAACGCGCGAGAACGGCACCGCCTCCTTCGACGCCCGGATCGCGGCGATCGCGTTCCCGGCGCTGATCTCGCCGAAGCCCTCGAGCTCCAGCAGCTGCTCCGCGGTGAGCCGGTAGAGCTCCGGGATCGAGCGCACGAGCCCGAGCTCCCAGAGCCGCCACACCGTCTGCTCGCCGACGCCGTCGATGTCCGCCGCGGCCATCACCCAGTTGTTCAGCGACTCGAGCCCGCGCGAGGGGCAGGCGCGGTTCGGGCAGCGGTGCATCGCCTCGCCCTCGGGCTTCACGACCGGCGTGCCGCAGAGCGGGCAGTGCGTCGGCATCCTGAAGGGCTTCGTGCCGCGACGGTGCGCGCCGGCCGGCCCGACGATCTGCGGGATCACGTCGCCGGCGCGCTGGACGATGACGTCGTCGCCCTCGCGGATGTCCTTGCGGTTGATGTCCTCCTCGTTGTGCAGCGTCGCGCGCGACACCGTGACGCCGCCGACCTCAACCGGCTCGAGCATCGCCCACGGGTTCAACGCACCCGTCCGGCCGACGCGGATCGCGATCTTGTTGAGCCGCGTCGTCGCCGTCATCGGCGCCCACTTGAACGCGCGCGCCCAGCGCGGCCGCTCGTGCAGCGAGCCGAGCCGCGCCTGCTGGTCGAGCGAGTCGACCTTGATCACGATCCCGTCGATCTCGTAGTCGAGCTCCGAGCGGCGCCGCTCCCACGCGATGCACGCCTCGGCCACCTCGTCGACCGACTCGAGCCGCTGCGCAAACGGATTCGTCGGGAAGCCGCGCCCGCGGAGCCACGTGAGCGTCTCCCAGTGTGTCGCGAGCTCGAGCCCGTCGTGCACGCCGACGCCGTACGCCCAGAGCGCGAGCGGCCGCTGCGCGGTGACGCCGGAGTCCTTCTGGCGGAGCGAGCCCGCCGACGCGTTGCGCGGGTTCGGCGCGGTCGCCTTCCCCTCTGCGGCAAAGCGCTCGTTCATCGCGCGGAAGCCGGAGAGCGGCATGTACACCTCGCCGCGTACCTCGACGAGCGGCGGCGGGTCGTCGCCGCTCATGCGCAGCGGGATCGACCTGAGCGTCCGGAGGTTCGGGGTCACGTCCTCGCCCTGGACGCCGTCGCCGCGCGTCTCGCCGCGGACGAAGACGCCGCTCTCGTAGACGAGGTTGATCGCGGAGCCGTCGATCTTCGGCTCGAGGACGTACGCGACGGGTTCATCGGTGCCGAGCCGCTTCCGCACGTCGTCGGCCCACTTCACGATCGCCTCCGAGGTCGTCACCTTGTCGAGCGACCCCATCGGCGAGAGGTGGCGCACCTTCCGGAAGCGGTCGGAGAGCGGCGCGCCGACGCGCCGTGTCGGAGAGTCCGGCGTGACGAGCTCCGGATGCTGCCGCTCGATCTCGACGAGCTCGTCGTAGAGCGTGTCGTACGCCGAGTCCTCCATGATCGGCGCGTCGTCGACGTGGTACGCGATCAGCGCGCGGTTCAGCAGATCGCGAAGCTCGGCCGCACGGGCGGCCGGGTCAGAGCGCGGCAAGGAGCTCCTCCGCGGTGTCGACGACGGCGTCCGGCTCCTCGGCCTCGAGCAGCGCGCGGTCGTGGATCCGCCCCCACGTCACGGCGACCGCGTGCATGCCGGCCGCCTTCGCCGCGCGCATGTCGAACGGCGAGTCGCCGACGTACGCGGTCTCCGCGGGGTCGGCCGACATCCGCTCCGCGGCGAGCAGCAGCGGCGCGGGGTCCGGCTTGTGATGCTCCGTCTCGTCGCCGCCGACGACCGTCTCGAAGAGATGCGCGATCGGGACGTGCTCGAACGCGAGCTCGACGGTCGAGCGCCGCTTCGCGGTGACGATCCCGAGCCGTCGCCCCTCGGCGTGGAGCCGCTCGAGCACGCCGTCCATCCCGTCGCAGACGAGCAGCTCGTCGTGGAGCGGCTCGTTGTGCGCGCGGTAGACGCGGACGAGCTCGTCGACGCGGTCGGGCGCGAACGCCGCCATCTGCGCGTCGAGGCCGGGCCCGCCGACCGACGCCATCAGCTCCGCGTCGGTGAACTCGAGCCCGAGCACCTCGCGGGTCGCGTGCCGCATCGACGCGAGGATGATCCCGCCGGAGTCGACGACGGTGCCGTCGAAGTCGAAGAGGACGACCGGAAACCGCATGAGTACGACAGCCTACGCGCGCGGATCACCCGAACAGGGGACGTTTGAGATAGCAATCTTGCTATACAGATGACGCATGGACCCGCTGCGGAAGACGGCCGCCGCCTTCGTCGTCGTCATCCTTTTCTTCTACATGGGCATCTACGCCCTCGGGTCGGCGGTCGTGGGCTCGAAGTGTCCGGCCGACACCGACTTCCCCGTTTTCTGCACCGAGCAGCCGAATGCGGCGAAGGCACTCGCCCTCGGTATCGGGGCGCTCCTGTGCCTCGTCGCGCTCGTCTGCGCCGGCATGTGGATGACGAGGCAGCGCCACTGGTATCACGCCGTGGCGCTGAGCGTAGGCGTCGGCGCATGCCTGTGGCATCCGACCGTGTGGGCGGGGATTGCGGCGGCGGCGGCCGTGGTCGCCGTGGTCGCACCGCTGATCCCGGACACGAGCGCCGTCTCGGTCGCCGGCCTCGGCCGGTCGCGGAGCCCGGTCGAGAGCGTCTCCCCGGAGATCTTCGATCTGGTCGCCGGCATCGACCGGCTGCCGGCGGCCGATCTCCGGACGCTCGGCTCCGCCCTGCTCGCAGGGGCGCTCATCGTGGTCGGGGACAGCCGGCTCGCCTGGTCCGGCCTCGCGGACACCGGCCTCGGCAGGCACCGCCTGCTCGTCGGCCCGACCGACGTTCGCGTCGCGATCGCCGTTGCGCTGCTCGCTGTCGTCGCGCTCGCCGCGGGCCTCGCGGCGGCCGCTCTCGTCTCTCGCCATCCTGCGCGGACGCGCGCAACCGTGGTCGCACTCCTGGCGCTCAGCATCGGCCTCTATCTCGGCGGCCGGTGGAACTCGGCAGTCCCGACCTACGCGGGGGTCGGCGTCGCGATCGCGCTCGCCGTGCGCTGCACGACGCGGAGCCGGATGGCGGTGCGGCTCGTCGCGGCCGCGAGCGTCGCGCCCCTCGCGACGCTGCTTCCCGGGTCGGGGATCGCCGCACCGATCATGCTCGTCGCGCTCGCGATTCCCGCCGCGGACTACGTCGTGACGCTGTGGGAGTACGCGACCGAGACGAGGTAGAGGCCCCACGGCGGTGCGGTCGCGCCCGCGTCGGCGCGATCGCGGCCCTCGAGGAGCGGCGCGATCGCGGCGGGCTCCAGCTCGAGCATCGTGCCGACGAGGCTCCGCACCATGTGGCGGAGATAGCTGTCCGCGGTGATCTCGAAGTCGAGGTGGTCGCCGCTGCGGATCCACACGGCGCGCTCGACGATCCGGACAAAGATCTCGTGCTGCGTGTCCGTCGGGGTGAACGCGCGGAAGTCGTGCTCGCCGGGGAGCAGCGCCGCCGCCGCGGCGAGCCGGTCGTCGTCGAGCGTCCGCGGGATCCACCAGCTGCGGCGCGTCTCGAACGGCGACGGCGTGCGGCGGTTCAGGATCCGGTAGCGGTAGCTCCGCGAGCGAGCCGAGTGCCGCGCGTGGAAGTCCGGCGCCGCCTCCTCCGCCGCGACGACGGAGACCTCGTCCGGCAGCCGCGTGTTCAGCGCCTCGGCCGCGTGCCGCGGCGGCGGGCCGCCGGCGACGTCGACGGAGGCGACCTGGCCGAGCGCGTGCACGCCCGCATCCGTGCGCCCCGCGACCGCGAGACCGTCGAACGACGCGAACGTCGCGGCGAGGGCGTCGCGCAGCGCGCCCTCGACCGTCGCCAGGCCGGGCTGCGCCGCCCAGCCGTGGAAGGGCGTGCCGTCGTACTCGATCGTCAGTCTGAGGCGCACGTCAGGCGCTCCTGACACTACTTGTCAGGAGTGCCTTATGCTCTAGTTCTTTGCACATCAAATGATACACTCTAATTAGCGGATGTCCGACGAGCACGTCTTCCTCCTCCAGCGCGTGCAGCCTGCCATGGTCGGGCTCATCGACGGGTCGCTGTCGACGCTCGCGCCGATCTTCGGCATCGCGCTCGCGACGCACACGCCGCGGTACGCGTTCATCGCCGGCCTCGTCACCGCACTCGGGGCGGCGGTCAGCATGGGCTTCTCGGAGGGCCTCTCCGACACCGGCGAGCTCACCGGCCGCGGCAACCCGCTGATGCGCGGCGCGATCACCGGCTTCGGGACGTTCCTCGGCGGCATCCTCCACACGCTGCCGTTTCTCATCCCCCACTTCAACGTCGCGCTCGCGATCGCGATGGCCGTCGTCGCGGTCGAGCTCGTCGTCCTCGCCTACCTGCGCTGGCGCTTCTTCGAGGACAGCTTCGTCCGCGCGCTCGGGCTCGTGACGCTCGGCGGCGTCATCATCGCCGCGGTGAGCGCTGGCCTCGGCTCGGCGCTCGGCGGCTCGAACCTCGGCTGAGGCTACGGGGCGTAGTCGACGAGCTCGAGGTAGACCATCTCGGCGGCGTCGCCGGGACGGGGGCCGATCTTGACGATGCGGGAGTAGCCGCCGGGCCGGTCGGCCATGCGCGGCCCGACGTCGGCGAACAGCTTGTGGACGACCTCCTGCGAGCGGAGCTCGGACAGCGCCTGGCGGCGTGCATGCAGGTCGCCGCGGCGGCCGAGCGTGATCATCTGCTCGGCGAACGGCTTCACCGCCTTCGCCTTCGCCTCGGTCGTCTTGATCCGCCCGTGCTCGATCAGCGAGCACGCGAGGTTCGCGTACAGCGCCTTGCGGTGCGACGCGTCGCGTCCGAGCTTCCTGCCTCTGCTCGCGTGCCTCACGGCGCTACTCGAGCCCGGAGCCGCCGTTGTCGCCGCGGAGGGTGAGACCCTGCTGAGCCAGCGTCTCCTTGACCTCCTCGATCGACTTCTTGCCGAAGTTCGGGATCGCGGCGAGCTCGTTCTCCGTCTTCATCACGAGGTCGCCGATCGTCTCGATGCCG
The DNA here is from genome assembly GCA_035506655.1 of Gaiellaceae bacterium. Lineage (GTDB taxonomy): Bacteria > Actinomycetota > Thermoleophilia > Gaiellales > Gaiellaceae > Palsa-739. Next base: position 25,311 of record DATJOZ010000023.1, on the reverse strand, counting down.
ACGCGCTTGAGGCAGTTGTACGACCGCACGCCCAGCTCGAGCTCCTCGATCGGGAACTTCGCCCGCTCGTCCGGCAGGCCCTCGGGGCCGACGCCGTCCGGAATCGACGGGACGTCGTCGCGCGGGACGATCTTGTCGATGTCGGTGAAGATCGAGAGCTGGCGGATGAGGATCTCCGCCGCCTCGGCGAGCGCGTCCTTCGGCTCGACGGAGCCGTCGGTCGTGATGTCGATCGAGAGCTTGTCGTAGTCGGTGCGCTGCCCGACGCGGGCGGACTCGACCGCGTAGGCGACGCGGCGCACCGGCGAGAAGATCGAGTCGATCGGGATCACGCCGATCGTGTGCTGCGGCCCGCGGTTCAGCTCGGCGGGGACGTACCCGCGGCCGCGGCCGATGGTCAGCGTCAGCTCGAGCCGGCCGCGGTCGGAGAGGTTCGCGATCTCGAGCTCCGGGTTGAGGATCTCGAGCTCCGCGGGAGCCTCGATGTCCGCGGCGGTGACGACGCCGGGGCCCTTGCGGGCGATGTGCACCTCGACCTCGGGCGAATCGCCGTGGAGGCGCGAGATGAGGTTCTTCAGGTTGAGGACGATGTCCGTGATGTCCTCGCGGACACCCGGCAGCGTCGTGAACTCGTGCGCGGTGCCCTCGACCTTGACCGAGGTGACCGCTGCGCCCTCCAGCGACGAGAGCAGCACGCGGCGCAGCGAGTTGCCGAACGTGTGACCGAAGCCGCGGTCGAGCGGCTCGATGACGAAGACGCCCTGATGCTCGTCCGCCTCCTCGTGGACGATCTTGGGAATCTGGAAGTCCATAGCGCGCGTTGCCAAAGAGGTTCCTTTCCTACTACTTGGAGTACAGCTCGACGATGAGCGATTCCTGCACCGGCGTGTCGATCTCGCCGCGCTCGGGCTGCTTCAGCACCTTGCCCGTGAGACCGTCGTGGTCGGCCTGCAGCCACGGGGCGACGGTCGAGACGAGGTCGGTGGCGTCGCGGATCACCTGCTGCGCCGACGAGTTCGGCGTCACGGTGACGATGTCGTTCGGGCGGACCTGGTAGCTCGGGATGTTCACGCGGCGCCCGTTCACGTGGAAGTGGCCGTGGCGGACGAGCTGGCGCGCTTGCGCGCGCGACGCCGCGAAGCCGAGGCGGTAGACGACGTTGTCGAGCCGCGTCTCGAGCATCCGCAGCAGCTCCTCGCCGGTGACGCCGGAGCGCTTCGCCGCCTTCTCGTAATACGTGCGGAACTGCTTCTCGAGCAGACCGTAGAAGCGGCGCGCCTTCTGCTTCTCGCGCAGCTGCGTCAGGTACTCGCTCTGCTTGATGCGGCCGCGGCCGTGCTCGCCCGGCGGATACGAGCGGCGCTCGATCGCGCACTTCTCCGTCAGGCAGCGCTCGCCCTTGAGGAAGAGCTTCATGCCCTCGCGCCGGCAGACGCGGCACTTCGGTCCGAGGTCGCGGGCCACGCTAGACCCTCCGCCTCTTGCGCGGGCGGACGCCGTTGTGCGCCTGCGGCGTCACGTCCTTCACGGACAGGATCTCGAGGCCGGCGGCCTGGAGCGAGCGGATCGCCGTCTCGCGGCCGGAGCCCGGGCCCTTGACGAAGACCTCGACCTTCTGCAGGCCGTGCTCCATGCCCTTCCGGGCGCACGCGTCGGCGGTGACCTGCGCGGCGAACGGCGTCGACTTGCGCGAGCCCTTGAACCCGGCCGAGCCGGCGGACTCCCAGGCGATCACGTTGCCCTCCTTGTCCGTGAGGGCGACGATCGTGTTGTTGAAGCTCGTCTTGATGTGCGCCTGGCCGATCGCGATGTTCTTGCGGACGCGGCGGCGCGTGCGACCTCTGGTCGCCTGACGACGGGGAGGTGCCACGCTACTTCGCCTTCTTTCCGCGCCCGACGGTCTTCTTCGGGCCCTTGCGGGTCCGAGCGTTGGTCTTCGTCCGCTGCCCGTTCACCGGCAGGCCGCGCCGGTGGCGGAGGCCGCGGTAGGCGCCGATCTCGGACAGGCGCTTGATCGCCTGCTGGCGGTCGCGGCGAAGGTCGCCCTCGACCTCGAGGTTGGCGTCGATGTAGTTGCGGAGCTTCGTGACCTCGTCGTCGGTGAGGTCCTTGATCTTCGTGTCGGGCGAGAGGCCGAGCTCGGCTGCGACCTTGCGCGCCGTCGGCTGGCCGATCCCGTAGATGTACGTGAGCCCGATCTCGAGCCGCTTCGTGTTCGGCAGGTTGACTCCGGCGATGCGCGCCACGAGCTAGCCCTGCCTCTGCTTGTGGCGGGGATTCGAGCAGATGACCATGGTCGTGCCGTGCCGCTTGATCACGCGGCAGCGCTCGCACATGGGCTTGACGGACGGGCGGACTTTCATGGTGGTTACCGGTGCCGGTAGGTGATCCGACCGCGGTTCAGGTCGTACGGGCTGAGCTCGACCTTCACCTTGTCGCCCGGGAGGATGCGGATGTAGTGCTTGCGCATCTTCCCGGAGATGGTCGCGAGAACGGCGTGGCCGCCGTCGAGCTGAACCCGAAACATCGTGCTCGGGAGGGCCTCGACGACCTCGCCTTCGACCTCGATCTTCTCTTCCTTCGTCGGCATGATCCTTTCGCGATTCTGCCTCTACACAGCGAGACCCGCGCACGGCAAAGCCGGTGCGCGGCGGGAAATCATCGTAGCAGAGCGGCTCCCGCCCCCGGAGTCGCCGGAGGCGGCTCCGTCTCCTGGCCGGGTGCCGGCGGCTTCGCCGCCGACACTTCCAGCGGCTTCGTGAGCACGCGCGGGCCGTCGGCGGTGATCGCGACGGTGTGCTCGAAATGGGCCGCCAGGGACTCGTCGACCGAGGAGATCGACCACGCGTCGTCGTGGACGAAGACCTCGGGGCCGCCGGCGGTGATCATCGGCTCGATCGCGAGGGTCATCCCCTCCTGGAGGAGCGGCCCGCGGCCCGGCGGGCCGTAGTTCGGGATCTGCGGGTCCTCGTGGTACGAGCGGCCGACGCCGTGGCCGACGAGGGCGCGGACGACCGAGAAGCCGGCGTCCTCCACCACCACCTGGATCGCGTGGGAGATGTCCGAGAGCCGGTTCCCGGGCTGGGCCTGCTCGATCCCGGCGGCGAGCGCGTCCTGGCAGACGTCGAGGAGCCGCTGCGCCTCCGGGGAGATCTCGCCGACGCCGAGGGTGACGCAGCTGTCGGCGACGAGCCCGTCGAGCGTGACGCCGAGGTCGAGGGAGATCACGTCGCCCTCGCGCGCGACGTAGGCGTTCGGGATCCCGTGGACGACCATCGAGTTCGGCGAGATGCAGAGCGCGGCCGGGAAGCCCTTGTAGCCCTTGGACGTCGGGACGCCGCCCTTCGAGCGGAGGTGCTCCTCGGCGATGCGGTCGAGCTCGAGCATCGAGATGCCGGGCTCGAGCGCCTCGCCGCAGAGCTGCAGCGTCTCGTAGACGAGCTCGCCGGCGCGCGCCATGCCCTCGATCTCCTGGGCGGACTTGCGGATGATCACCGGTTCACGCCCGCGCCTCCACCGACGCGAGCGACTCCTGGATCTCGTGGAACACCTCGGGGATCGTCCGGTCGGCGTGGATGCCGACGACGTTGCCGCGCCGCGAGCGGTAGTACTCGACGAGCGGCGCCGTCTTCTCGTCGTACTCGCGCAGCCGCGTCTGGATCGCCTCCGGCGTGTCGTCGGAACGGTTCTCCTCCGCGCCGCGCTTCAGCAGCCGGTCGAGCAGCTGCTGCCGGTCGGGGACCTGGAACTCGAAGACGATGTCGATCTCGCGGCCGAGCTCGTCCAGCAGGACGTCGAGCGCCTCGGCCTGCACCATCGTGCGCGGGAAGCCGTCGAGCACGAAGCCCGGCAGCGTGTCGCCGCGGTCGAGCCGCGCGCGGATCAGCCGGATCATCAGCTCGTCCTCGACGAGCAGGCCCTGGTCGTAGATCGCGCTGAGCTCCCGCCCGAGATCGTTCGGGATCTCCTTCATCTCGCGGATCATGTCGCCGGTCGCGATGTGCGGGATCCCGTAGGTCGCGGCCATCTTCTTCGCCTGCGTCCCCTTTCCCGACCCCTGCGGCCCAAGGACGAGGACGTTCAGCGCAGGAATCCTTCGTAATGGCGCATCATCATCTGCGACTCCATCTGGCGCATCGTGTCGAGCGCGACGCCGACGACGATGAGCACGGACGTGCCGCCGAGTGCGCGCGACGTCGCCTGCGAGAAGCCGAAGTAGCTGATGAACACGCTCGGCGCGACCGCGATCGTCGCGAGGAAGAGCGAGCCGGGCAGCGTCAGCCGCTGGAGGACGCGGTCGAGGTAGGCGGCGGTCGGCGGGCCCGGGCGGATGCCGGGGATGTAGCCGCCCTGCTTGCGCAGGTTGTCGGCCTGGTCGACCGGGTTGAACTGGACCGAGGTGTAGAAGTACGTGAAGACGATGATCAGGATCGCCTCGGTGAGCAGGTACGGCCAGCTCGACGGGAGGAAGTGCCGGTTGATCGGGCCCGACCAGGACGGCACGAACTCGGCGAGCGTCGGCGGGAGCGCGAGGATCGCGGCGGCGAAGATGACCGGGATCACGCCGGCCATGTTCACGCGCAGCGGCATGTAGGTCGAGCCGCCGCCCGTCGTACGGTTCCCGAGCTGCCGTCGCGCGTACTGGATCGGGATGCGCCGCTGGCCCTCCTGGACGAAGACGACGGCGACGACGATCCCGAGCGCGATCAGCGGGAAGAACAGCCGCTCCATCGTCCCGCCGTGGAGCCACGCGCTGATGCCGGCGGGCGCGTACGCGAGGATCGACGCGAAGATCAGGAGCGAGATGCCGTTGCCGATGCCGCGCTTCGTGATCATCTCGCCCATCCACATCAGGAGCGTGCAGCCGGCGGTGAGCGTGACGACGATGATCACGAGCTTGCCGGCGTTCACGTTCGGGAGCGCGCCCTGGCGCTTGAAGAGGAACGCGTAGCCGGTCGACTGCGCCGCCGCGAGGATCACCGTGAGGTAGCGCGTGTACTGCGTGATCTTGGCGTAGCCCGCCTCACCCTCCTTCTGCAGCCGCTCGAGCGACGGGATCACGACCGTCAGGAGCTGGAGGATGATCGACGCCGTGACGTACGGCATGATCCCGAGCGCGAAGAGCGAGAAGCGCGAGAGCGCCGAGCCCGAGAACAGGTTCAGCAGCGTGAGGATCGAGCCGCCGGCGCCGTTGAAGTAGCTCTGGATCGCGGCCGGGTCGATGCCCGGCGCGGGCACCCACGAGCCGAACCGGTAGACGGCGAGGACGAAGGCGGTGAAGAGGACGCGCTTCCGCAGCTCGGGGACGCGCCATGCATTCGCGAGCCAGGAGAGCACGCGCTATTCCTCGGAGTCCGCTGCGGGCTCCTCGGCCTCGGCCGGCTCGTCCGCGGGAGTCTCCTCCGCGGTCTCGGCCTCGTCCTCGGGCGCCGACGTCGGATGCTTCGCCTTGTGCCGGACCTTCTTCACCTTCGGCTCGCGCAGGAGCTCGACGGTGCCGCCGGCCGCCTCGATCTTCTCGCGCGCGGTCGCCGAGATCGCGTGGACGCGGACGGTGAGCTTCACCGAGATCTCGCCGACGCCGAGCAGCTTGACGTCCGTCTTCGTGTTCTTGATCAGCCGCTTCTCGACGAGCGTCTCCGGCGTGACCTCGTCGCCCGCCTCGAACCGGGAGAGGTCGCGCACGTTGACGGGCACGGTCGAGGTGCGGAACGGCCCGATCGGCATCGCGTCCGCGGACGTCGAGCCGCGCAGCTTGCCGATCCGCATGTAGATCGGCATCTGGCCGCCCTCGAATCCGGGGCGCATCTTGTGCGAGCCCGCGCGGGACTTCTGGCCCTTGATGCCGCGGCCGGAGAACTTGCCCTTGCCCGAGCCCGGGCCGCGGCCGACACGCTTCCGGTCGGTCCGCTGCTGGGCGGGCTGGAGGTTCGACAGGTTCATCGTCTTGCCCATCAGGCGCTCTCGATCTTCACGAGGTGGCGGACCTTCCGCAGCATGCCTGCGAGGACCGGGCTCTCGTCATGCTCGACGGAGCGGCCGATCCGGCCGAGTCCGAGCGCGCGCAGCGTGCCGCGGTGGCGCTCGCTCTGGCCGATCTGGCTGCGGACCTGCGTGATCTTGACCTTCGCCACGTCCTACTCCTCCGTCTTCTTCCGGCGGAGTCCGCGGCGCTTCGGCTTCTCCTCGGCCGGCGCCTCGGCGGGCGCGGCCTCGGCGGCCGGCGCCTCGGCGGCAGGCTCCTCGGCGACAGGCGCTTCGGCGACGGGCTCGGGCGCCTCCTCGGCGGCCGGCTCGGGCGCGGGCTCCGGCTCGGGCGCGGGTTCCGCCTCGGCGACCGGCTCCTCGACGACGGGTGCCGGCGCGGCGGGCGGCGCGGCCGCAGCAGCCCGCGCCTCGGCGAGCGCGAGCTCGGAGAGCGGGAGCACCTCGGAGATCTGCTTGCCGCGGATCTTCGCGACGTCCTCCGGGCGGCGGAGCCCCTGGAGCGCGACGACGGTCGCCTTCGCCATGTTGATCGGGTTCGTCGTGCCGAGGCTCTTCGCGAGGACGTTGCGGACGCCGCCGAGCTCGAGCACCGCGCGGACGCCGCCGCCGGCGATGACGCCGGTGCCCTCGCTGGCCGGGCGCAGCAGCACGCGGGCCGCGTCGAACCGGCCGAGCACCTCGTGCGTGATCGTCGAGCCGTGCTTCGGCACCGTGAACATGTTCTTCTTCGCGTCCTCGACCGCCTTCGTGATCGCGAGCGGGACCTCGCGCGCCTTGCCGTAGCCGACGCCGACGCGGTCGACCTCGTCGCCGACGACGACGAGCGCCGTGAACGAGAACCGCCGGCCGCCCTTGACGACCTTGGCGACGCGGTTGATCTCGACCACGCGCTCCTTCAGCTCGCGGGTCTCGGAGAAATCGACTGCCATCAGAAGCTGAGCCCTCCTTCGCGGGCCCCGTCGGCCAGCGCCTTGACACGTCCGTGGTAGAGGTAGCCGCCGCGGTCGAACACGCACGTCTCGACGCCGGCGCTCTTCGCCTTCGACGCGAGCAGCTTGCCGACCTCGGTCGCCTGCGCCGACTTGTCGCCCTTGAACGACTTCCGGAGCGCGAGCCACGACGCGGAGGCGACGGTCTTCCCGCCGAGGTCGTCGACGAGCTGCGCCTCGATCCCGCGGTTCGAGCGGAAGACAACGAGGCGCGGGCGCTCGGCGGTGCCGCTCACCTTGCCGCGCACGCGGCGGTGCCGGCGGAGACGGGCCTCCCTGACGCTAGGCACGCTTGCCCACCTTCCTGCGCACGTACTCGCCGTCGTAGCGGATGCCCTTGCCCTTGTACGGCTCGGGCGGGCGGACCTTGCGGATCTCCGCGGCCGTCTGGCCGACCTGCTGCTTGTCCGTCCCCTTGACGATGATCTGCGTCGGGGCGGGCACCTCGAAGGAGATGCCGGTGCGCGGCACGACCGTCACGGGATGCGAGTAGCCGACGTTCAGCTCGAGGTCCGAGCCCTTCATCGCCGCGCGGTAGCCGACGCCCTGGATCTCGAGCTTCTTCTCGAAGCCCTTCGTGACGCCCTCGACCATGTTCGCGATCAGCGTCCGCGTCAGGCCGTGCAGCGCGCGGTCCTCGCCGCGCTCGGTCGGGCGCGTGACCGTGACGGTGCCGTCCTCGTGCGCGATCTGCATGCGCGTCGGGACGGCCTGCTCGAGCGCGCCGAGCGGCCCGGTCACGCTGACGCGACCCGGCTCGATCGTCACGTTGACGCCGGAGGGGACTTCGATGGGTCTTTTGCCGATTCGACTCATGGGGTCACCAGACGAAACAGAGAACCTCGCCGCCGATCCCGCGCTCCTGGGCCGTCCTGGCGGTGACGAGGCCGGTCGAGGTGGAGAGGATCGCGACGCCGAGCGGGGGACGCGGCAGACGGTCCTTCCGCGCGTAGACCCGCCGTCCGGGCTTGGACACGCGCTTCAGGCCGGAGATGACCCGCTCGCGGTTCCGACCGAACTTCAGGTCGACGACCAGGGTATCGAAGGACTCGCCCTTCTCGACGTGATAGTCCCGGATGTAGCCCTCCTCCTTCAGGAGGCGGGCGATCTCGACCTTCATCTTCGAGCTCGGCATCGTCGCGTGCTCGTGCAGCGCCTTGTTGGCGTTGCGGATGCGGGTCAGCATGTCTGCGATCGGATCGGTCAGCACGTTCTCTCTCCTACCAGCTGGACTTCGTCATGCCCGGGATCACGCCCTGGTGTGCGAGCTCGCGCAGGCAGATCCGGCAGAGGCCGAACTTGCGGAAGACCGCGCGCGGGCGGCCGCACCGGTTGCAGCGGTGGTACGCCCGAGTCTTGTACTTCGCCGGGCGCGACTGCTTGACGACGAGCGATGTCTTCGCCACGTGTTTCAGTCCCTCCTCTGCGCGTCGGCGCTGAACGGCATTCCCATCGCCGTCAGGAGCGCGCGCGCGTGGTCGTCGGTCTTCGCGCTGGTCGTGATCGTCACGTCGAGGCCGCGGACCTGCTGGATGTCGTCGTAGTTGATCTCGGGGAAGATGATCTGCTCGCGGATGCCGAGCGAGTAGTTGCCGCGGCCGTCGAACGACCCCGGGTTGAGCCCGCGGAAGTCGCGGATGCGCGGGAGCGCGATCGCGACGAGCCGGTCGAGGAACTCGTACATGCGCGCGCCGCGGAGCGTCACCTTCGCGCCGACGGGCATCCCCTCGCGGATCTTGAACTGCGCGATCGACTTCCGGGCCTTGCGCACCTGCGCGCGCTGGCCGGCGATCGTCGTCAGCTCCTCGATCGCGGCGTCGAGCTGCTTCGCGTCGGTCTTCGCCTCGCCGACGCCCATGTTCAGCGTGATCTTCTCGAGGCGCGGCACCTGCATGACGGAGCTCAGCCCGAGCTCCTGCTGCAGCTGCGGCCGGATCTCGCGCTCGTACTGCTCCTTCAGGCGAGGCGTGTAGGTCTCGGTCGTCGCCATCATGCGCGCTCCCGGCGCAGGCGGAGCCCGCGCCTCCGCTCTCTGGCGAGCTCCGTCAAGCCTACGCTCACCGGTCGATCTCCTGGCCGCAGCCCTCGTTCTTGCAGATGCGGACGCGGACGGTCTTGTCCTTGACGGTCTTCGAGACCGTGCCGACGCGGGTCGGCTTCTTGCAGACCGGGCACACGACCTGGACGTTCGACACGGGCAGCGGCGAGGCGACGTCGAAGATCCCGCCGGGGATCATCTGCGCGCCGCCCATCCGGCTCGCGTTCTGGATCGGCCGCGGGCGCCGGTGGCGCTTGACGACGTTCAGGTTCTCGACGATGACGCGGCCGTCCTTCGGGATCGACTCGATCACGCGGCCTTCCTTGCCGCGGTCCTTGCCGCGAAGGATGCGCACGGTGTCGCCCTTCTTGACCTTCAACGTTTGCGACACGGCTAGAGCACCTCCGGTGCGAGCGAGACGATCTTCATGAAGTTCTTCTCGCGCAGCTCGCGCGCGACGGGCCCGAAGATGCGGGTGCCGCGCGGGTTGCGCTGCGCGTCGATGATCACGGCCGCGTTCTCGTCGAACGCGATCGTGGTGCCGTCGTCGCGGCCGAAGGGCTTCTTCGTGCGCACGACCACCGCGCGGACGACCTCGCCCTTCTTGACCGCGCCCTGCGGCGTGGCCGTCTTCACGGTACCGACGATGATGTCCCCGACGCGCGCGTACCGGCGGTGGTGGCCGCCCATCACGCGGATGCAGAGGAGCTCGCGGGCGCCCGTGTTGTCGGCCACCTTGAGGCGGGATTCCTGCTGGATCACTTCGCGACCTCGACGATCTCGGCGAGCCGCCAGTGCTTCGTGGCCGACAGCGGGCGCGTCTCGACGATGCGGACGACGTCGCCGACGTTCGCGGAGTTCTGCTCGTCGTGCGCGTGGAACTTCACCGAGCGGCGGATGACCTTCTTGTACTTCGGGTGCGACGTGATCACGTCGACCTTGACGACGATCGTCTTGTCCATCGCGCTCGAGACGACGACGCCGCGGCGCTCCTGGCGCCGGCCGCGCTCGGACTCGGGCGCCGCCTCGCGGACGATCGGCTTGCGCTCGCCGGCCGACGGCACACGGCGCGGGCGCGTCTTCTTCGGGCGCTCGGCGCGCGGGAGCCGCTTCTTGTTCTTCTTCGGCTCCGGCCCGGGCGCAGCCTCGGCTGCGGGCTCCTCGGCGGGAGCCTCCGCAGCGGGGGCAGGCTCCTCGGCCGGCGCCTCGGCCTCGGCGGTTTCCTCCACGGGCTCCGGCACAGCCGGAGCCTCCACGGTCTCTTCTGTCTCTTCGGTCGTCACGTCGTCCTTCTCGTCGGCCATCTAGTTCCCGTTCCCCTTCGCAGCCTCGGCCTCACGCTCGGTCACGATCGTCAGGATCCGCGCGATCTCGCGCTTCGTCAGCTTCAGGCGCGCGTTGTTCTCGAGCGCGCCGGTCACCGACTGGAACCGCAGGTTGAAGAGCTCCTGGCGCCGCTCGATGAGCCGGTGCTCGAGCTCGTCGTCCGTCATCTCACGCAGTTCGCTCGGCCTAGTCAAAGAGCTCAGCCTCTCTCTTCACGATCTTCGTCTTCACCGACAGCTTCTGGCCCGCGAGGTTCAGCGCTTCCTTCGCGAGCGGCTCCGGCACGCCGGCCAGCTCGAACATCACGCGCCCGGGCTTGATCACGGCGACCCAGCCCTCCGGCGAGCCCTTGCCGGAGCCCATGCGGGTCTCGGCGGGCTTCTTCGTGTAGCTCTTGTCCGGGAAGACGTTGATCCAGACCTTGCCGCCGCGCTTGATCTTGCGCGTCATCGCGATCCGGGCCGCCTCGATCTGGCGGTTCGTGATCCAGCCGGCGTCGAGGGCCTTGAGGCCGTAGTCGCCGAACTGCACCGACGTCTGGCCCTTCGCGAGGCCGCGCCGGCGGCCGCGGTGGACCTTCCGGAACTTCGTCTTCTTCGGGAGCAGCATCTAGCTCTCCCCCTCCGTGGCCTCGGGCGCCTTCGGCGTCTCCTCGACCTTCGGCTCGGCCGGCTCGACCGGGGCGTCCGTGGTGGGCTTCGTCTCGTCGACCGGCGGCTTCGGCGCCTCCTGCGAGGGCGCGCCGCCCCGGCCGCGCCCGCGCGAGCCCGCCGGGCGGGCGCCCGCGCCGGGGCCGCGTCCGCCGCGACCGCCGCCGCCGGGACCGCCGCCGCCCGGGCCGCGCCGGCGCTGGCGCACCGGGCCGAGGCCCTCGCGGTCGGGACCGCGGCCGCGCCCGCTCTCGCGCGACGCGCCGAGGCCCTCGGTCGCGCCGCCGCGACGGCGGCGCGCGTCCTGGTCGCCGAGGCGCGCGTCTGCGCCGCCTGCGGTGTCGAAGCCCTCGGGCATGATCTCGCCCTTGTTGATCCAGACCTTCACGCCGATGCGCCCGTACGTCGTGCGCGCCTCGACGAAGCCGTAGTCGATGTCGGCGCGGATCGTGTGCAGCGGCACGCGGCCCTCGCTGTAGGTCTCGCGCCGGCTCATCTCGCCGCCGCCGAGGCGGCCGGCGCAGGAGATCTTCACGCCGGCGGCGCCGGAGCGGATCGCGGACGCGAGCGCGCGCTTCATGGCGCGGCGGAACGCGACCCGGTTCGAGAGCTGCTCGGCGATCGACTGCGCGACGAGCTTCGCGTCGAGCTCGGGGCGCTTGATCTCGTTGATGTTGATGTGGACGTTCTTCTGCGTCATCGCGTGCAGCTCTTTGCGGAGCGCGTCGACCTCGACGCCGGACTTGCCGATGACGATGCCCGGCCGTGCGGTGTAGATGTCCACGGTGATCCGCTGCTTGTCCTTGCGGATCAGGATGTCCGAGAGGCCCGCGTGCGAGAGCTTGCGGTAGATGTGCTCGCGGATCTTGACGTCCTCGAGCAGGTACGACGGGAACTCCTTCGTGCCCGTGTACCAGTTGGACTTCCAGTCGTGGATGACGCCGACGCGCATCCCGCCGGGATGGATCTTCTGGCCCACTACTGATCCTCGCTCTCGGTCTCGGTGTCGGTGTCGGTCTGCTCCACGACGGTCTCCTCCGCCGCCGGCGCCTGCTCGGCCTTCGGCGCGCGCCGCGCGCGGGCCGGCTTCGCCTCGGCCGCGGCGGCCGCGGCGGCGACGGCGACCGGGCTCTGCATCAGCTCGATCGTGATGTGGCAGGTCCGCTTGCGGATGCGGGCGACGCGGCCGCGCGCGCGGGCGCGCCAGCGCTTCAGTGTCGGGCCCTCGTCGGCGTACGCCGCGGCGATGACGAGGTCGTCGCCGTTCCAGTACAGGTCGGGACGCGACTCCGCGTTCGCGACGGCGGAGCGCAGCACCTTCTCGACGTCGCGGGCGACCGCGCGCTGCGAGAACGCGAGGATCGTCCGCGCCTCCGGGACGGAGCGGCCGCGGATGAGGTCGGTGACGAGCCGCGCCTTGCGCGCGCTCGAGTGCACCCACTTCGCCTGGGCGCGGACCGTCTGCTGCTGCGGTGTCTCGACTGCGGCCATGACCTACCTCTTGACCTTCGCTGCCCTGTCGCCGGAGTGGCCGCGGAACGTCCGCGTCGGCGCGAACTCGCCGAGCTTGTGCCCGACCATCTGCTCGGACACGAACACGGGCACGTGCTTGCGGCCGTCGTGGACCGCGATCGTGTGGCCGACCATCTCCGGGAAGATCGTCGACGAGCGCGACCACGTCTTGATCATGTTCTTCTGGCCGGCCTCGTTCATCGTGAGGATCCGGTTGTAGAGCCGCTCCTCCACGAAGGGCCCCTTCTTGCTCGACCTCGACATTTAGCGGCGACCCTCCTTGCCGCGGCGCCGGCCGCGGACGATCAGCTTGTCGGACTCCTTGTGCTTCCGGCGGGTGCGCTTGCCGAGCGTCGGCACGCCCCACGGGGTGACCGGGTGGCGGCCGCCCTTCGACTTGCCCTCGCCGCCGCCGTGCGGGTGGTCGACCGGGTTCATCGCCGAGCCGCGCACCGACGGGCGCTTGCCGCGCCAGCGGCTCCGGCCGGCCTTGCCGCCGGTGATGTTCTGGTGGTCGACGTTGCCGACCTGGCCGACCGTCGCGCGACACTCGAGCGGCACGCGCCGCATCTCGCCGGACGGGAGGCGGAGGACGGCGTGGCCCGCGTCCTTCGCGACGAGCTGGATGCCCGAGCCGGCGGAGCGCGCCATCTTCGCGCCCTGGCCCGGCTTCAGCTCGACGTTGTGGACGAGCGTGCCCGTCGGGATGTTCTCGAGCGGCAGCGCGTTGCCGACGCGGATGTCCGCCTCGGGGCCCGACTCGACCGTCGCGCCGACCTTCAGCTGCGCCGGGGCGAGAATGTACGCCTTCGCGCCGTCCGCGTAGTGGAGCAGCGCGATGCGCGCCGAGCGGTTCGGGTCGTACTCGATCGAGGCGACCTTCGCCGGGATCCCGTCCTTGCGGCGCTTGAAGTCGATCACGCGGTAGCGGCGCTTGTGTCCGCCCCCCTGGTGGCGCGTCGTGATGCGGCCGTTGTTGTTGCGGCCGCCCTTCTTCGTCACCGGCTCGAGCAGGCTCTTCTCCGGCGTCGTCTTCGTGATCTCCTCGAACGTGGAGACCGACATGAAGCGGCGCCCGGCCGAGGTCGGCTTGTAACGGCGGATCGGCATGACTAAAGCTGAGCCCCCTCGAAGATCTCGATCGTGTCCTTGGGATCCAGCGTCACGACGGCCTTCTTCCAGCCGGGGCGGATGCCCTTCGTCATGCCGCGGCGCTTCGGCTTCGGCTGCACCTTGATGATGTTCACGCGGACGACCTTCACGTCGAAGAGCTGCTCGACGGCCTGGCGCACCTGCGTCTTGTGCGCGTCCTGGTGCACCCTGAACGTGTAGCGGTGCTCCGCGACCTGGGCGTAGCTCTTCTCCGAGATGATCGGCGCGATCACGACCTCTCCGGGATGCAGGCTCACGACGCGGCCCTCCCCTGCACCAGCGGGAGCGCGGCCTCGCTCACGAGCAGCGAGCGCGCCCAGACGATCGCGGCGATCTCGAGCTCGTGCGGATAGAGCACGACGACGCGGTCGAGGTTGCGGAAGCTCTTGACGAGGTTGTCCTCGTCGGTCGTCGCGACGAGCACCGTCGGCGTCTCCTGGCCCCACGCGGAGAGGAGCGCCGCGGCGGTCTTCGCCGACGGCTCCTCGAACTTCGACGCGTCGACGAGGCCGACCGTCCCGGCCTGCGCGTGGTCGGAGAGCGCGCTGCGGAGCGCGGCCTTCAACGCCTTCTTGTTCACCTTCAGGTCGAACGAGCGCGGGCTCGGCGGGAATGCGACCCCGCCGCCGGTGAACTGCGGCGCGCGGATCGTGCCCTGGCGCGCGCGGCCGGTGCCCTTCTGGCGCCACGGCTTCGAGCGGCCGCCGGCGACGCGGCTGCGGTTCTTCGCCGCGCGCGTGCCCTGGCGCGCCTCGTTCAGCTCGGCGCGCACCGCCTCGTGGACGAGGTGCGGCTTCAGCTCGACGCCGAACACGGCAGCCTCGAGGGCGACGTCCTTCGACGAGCGGCCGGCCTTGTCGAGGAGCGGTGCCTTCGGCGCGGCCACTACGACATCTCCCGGATCTCGAGCACGCCGTTGCGGGGGCCGGGGACGGCGCCCTTGATCAGCAGCAGGTTGCGCTCCGTGTCGACCGCGTGGACGGTGAGCCCGACCTGCGTGACGCGCTTGCCGCCCATGCGGCCGGACATGCGGATGCCCTTGAACACGCGCGACGGCGTGGCCGACGCGCCGATCGAGCCCGGCTTGCGGATGTTGTGCGAGCCGTGCGTCTTCGGGCCGCGGTGGAACTTGTGGCGCTTGATCGTGCCCTGGAAGCCCTTGCCGATCGACGTCCCGGACACCTTCACCTTGTCGCCCGGCTGGAAGATCTCGACCGTGACGCTCTCGCCCTGGACCGCGTCGCCGAAGTGGCCGCGGAACTCGACGAGGTGGCGGTACGCGCCGTCGACGCCGCTCTTCGCGAGGTGGCCGCGCTCCGCCTTCGAGAGCTTGCGGTCGGCGACGGGCTCCCACGCGAGCTGCACGGCCTCGTAGCCGTCGGCCGCAGGCGTGCGGACGGCGACGACGGGGCACGGGCCTGCCTCGATCACGGTCACGGGCGTGACGCTGCCGCTCTCCGCGTCGAACAACTGGGTCATTCCGAGCTTCTTGCCGAGGATCCCGCGCATCGCTACAGCTTGATCTCGATGTCGACGCCGGCCGGGAGGTCGAGCCGCATCAGCGAGTCGACCGTCTTCGGCGTCGGCGAGTGGATGTCGATCAGCCGCTTGTGCGTCCGGATCTCGAAGTGCTCGCGCGAGTCCTTGTCCTTGAACGGGGACCGGATCACGCAGTACACGTTCTTCTCCGTCGGCAGCGGAACGGGACCGGTGATGGTGGCGCCGGTGCGCTGGGCCGTGTCCACGATGTCCTTCGCGGACTTGTCCACCTGCTGGTGGTCGTAGCCCTTCAGCCTGATTCGGATCTTCTGTTGCGGCACCGGCGCCCCCTCCTCTCTCGTTCCGTCTCTACTTGATGATCTCGGTGACGACGCCGGCGCCCACCGTGCGACCGCCCTCGCGGATCGCGAAGCGGAGGCCCTGGTCCATGGCGATCGGCTGGATCATCTCGATCTCCATGTTCGTGTTGTCGCCCGGCATGACCATCTCCTGACCCTCCGGGAGCTTGATCGAGCCGGTGACATCCGTCGTCCGGAAGTAGAACTGCGGCCGGTAGCCGTTGAAGAACGGCGTGTGGCGCCCGCCCTCGTCCTTCGAGAGGACGTACACCTCGGCCTTGAAGTGCGTGTGCGGCGTGATCGAGCCCGGCTTCGCGAGCACCTGGCCGCGCTCGACCTCCTCGCGCTTGACGCCGCGGAGCAGCGCGCCCGCGTTGTCGCCGGCCTGCGCGAAGTCGAGCACCTTCTGGAACATCTCGAGGCCGGTGACGACCGTCTTCTCGGTCTTCTCGTGGATGCCGACGATCTCGATCTCGTCGCCGACCTTGCACTGGCCCTGCTCGATGCGGCCGGTGACGACGGTGCCGCGGCCCGTGATCGTGAAGACGTCCTCGATCGGCATGAGGAACGGCTTGTCCACGTCGCGGACGGGCTCCGGGATGTACGTGTCGACGGCCTCCATCAGCTCGAGGATCTTCGGCGTCCACTCCGCGTCGCCCTCGAGCGCCTTCAGCGCCGAGACCTGGATCACGGGGATGTCGTCGCCGGGGAACTCGTACTTCGAGAGGAGCTCGCGCACCTCCATCTCGACGAGCTCGAGCAGCTCGGGGTCGTCGACCATGTCGGCCTTGTTCAAGGCGACGACGATCGCCGGCACCTCGACCTGGCGGGCGAGCAGGATGTGCTCGCGCGTCTGCGGCATCGGGCCGTCGGCGGCCGAGACCACGAGGATCGCGCCGTCCATCTGCGCGGCGCCCGTGATCATGTTCTTGATGTAGTCGGCGTGACCCGGGCAGTCGACGTGCGCGTAGTGGCGGTTCGCCGTCTCGTACTCGACGTGCGCGGTGTTGATCGTGATGCCGCGCTGCCGCTCCTCCGGCGCCTTGTCGATCTCGTCGAAGGCGACCGCGGTGCCGCCGCTCGACTCTGCGAGCACCTTCGTGATCGCGGCGGTCAGGGTCGTCTTGCCGTGGTCGATGTGACCGATCGTGCCGACGTTGACGTGCGGCTTCGTGCGCTCGAACTTCTGCTTTGCCATGAGTGGCTCCCTGATCTCCTTCGTGGTCTCGACTTAGCCCTGAGCGTCGATGATGTCGCTCGCGATCGACTGAGGCACTTCCTCGTAGCGATCGAACTGCATGGTGAAATCGGCCCGCCCCTGCGTCATCGAGCGCAGGTCCGTCGCGTAGCCGAACATCTCCGACAACGGCACGATGGCCTTGATGACCTGGCCGTTGCCCAGCGGGGCCATCGACTCGATGCGGCCGCGGCGGCTGTTGAGGTTCCCCATCACGTCGCCGAGGTAGTCCTCCGGCGTCGTCACCTCGACGGCCATCACGGGCTCGAGCAGCTTCGGCTTCGCCCGCTTCATCGCCTCCTTGAACGCCATCGAGCCGGCGATCTTGAAGGCGCGCTCGCTCGAGTCGACCTCGTGGTACGACCCGTCGACGAGCTCGATTCCGACGTCGACGACCGGGTAGCCCGCGAGCACGCCCGAGTCCATCGCCTCCGTGATCCCTGCGTTGACCGCCGGGATGTACTCCTTCGGGACCTTGCCGCCGGTGATCTTGTCGGAGAACTCGTACCCGGCGCCCGGCTCGCGCGGCGTCAGGTTGATCACGACGTCCGCGTACTGGCCCGAGCCGCCGGTCTGGCGGACGAACTTCTCGCGGATGTTCTCGACCGGGCGGCCCGCCGTCTCGCGGTAGGCGACCTGCGGGCGGCCGACGTTCGCCTCGACGCTGAACTCGCGCTTGAGGCGGTCGACGATGATCTCGAGGTGGAGCTCGCCCATGCCGCCGATCAGCGTCTGGCCGGTCTCCTCGTCGGTCGAGACGCGGAACGTCGGGTCCTCCTCGGCGAGGCGCGCGAGGCCCGAGCCGAGCTTGTCCTGGTCGGCCTTCGACTTCGGCT
Source organism: Gaiellaceae bacterium (assembly GCA_035506655.1). GTDB lineage: Bacteria > Actinomycetota > Thermoleophilia > Gaiellales > Gaiellaceae > Palsa-739. The sequence goes on along the minus strand of DATJOZ010000023.1, from coordinate 7,745 downwards.
CGACGGCGACCTGGATCACGGGCTCGGGAAAGGTCATCGACTCGAGCACGATCGGCGCGTTCTCGGCGGCGAGCGTGTCGCCCGTCGTCGTGTTCTTCAGGCCGACGCCGGCCGCGATCTCGCCCGCCGTGATCTCCTCGCGCTCCTCGCGGTGGTTCGCGTGCATCTGGAGGATGCGGCCGATGCGCTCGGTCTTGCCGGTCGCCGTGTTGAGGACGCGGTCGCCGGCCTTGATCTTCCCGGAGTAGACGCGGAAGTACGTCAGCTTGCCGACGTACGGATCGGACATGACCTTGAAGGCGAGCGCCGCGAACGGCTGGTCGACCGACGGCTCGCGCACGACCTCCTGCTCCGACTTCGGGTCGACGCCGATCATCGGCGGCACGTCGAGCGGGCTCGGCAGGTAGTCGATCACCGCGTCGAGCAGCGGCTGCACGCCCTTGTTCTTGAACGCGGAGCCGAGCAGCACCGGCGTGATCTCGTCGGCGAGCGTCCCCGCGCGGACGGCGCGGCGGATCATCTCCGGCGTGACGGAGCTCTCGTCCTCGATGTACGCCTCGAGCACCTCGTCGTCGAAGTGCGAGATCGCGTCGATCAGCTGGTGGTGGTACTCCTGCGCCTGCTCCACGAGCTCGGCGGGGATCTCCGTCGTGTCGTACTGCTGGCCGAGGTCGTCCTTGTAGACGATCGCCTGCATCTCGACGAGGTCGACGACGCCCTGGAAGTTGTCCTCCGCGCCGATCGGGATCTGCACCGGGATCGGGTTCGCGCCGAGCCGGTCGCGCATCGACTGGACGGAGGCGAAGAAGTTCGCGCCCGTCCGGTCCATCTTGTTGATGAACGCGATCCGCGGGACCTTGTACTTGTCGGCCTGCCGCCAGACCGTCTCGGACTGCGGCTGGACGCCGGCGACCGCGTCGAAGACGGCGATCGCGCCGTCGAGGACGCGCAGGCTCCGCTCCACCTCGACCGTGAAGTCCACGTGCCCGGGCGTATCGATGATGTTGATCCGATAGTCGCGCCACGACGCGGTCGTCGCCGCCGACGTGATCGTGATGCCCCGCTCCTGCTCCTGGGCCATCCAGTCCATCGTCGCGGCGCCCTCGTGGACCTCGCCCATCTTGTGGGTGCGGCCGGTGTAGTAGAGGATCCGCTCCGTCGTCGTCGTCTTGCCCGCGTCGATGTGGGCCATGATCCCGATGTTGCGGACGCGGTCGAGTGCGACGCTCGTCTCTGTGACCTTGGTGCTCAAATCTCCCTCTCCTGCGTCTACCAGCGGTAGTGCGCGAACGCCTTGTTCGCCTGCGCCATGCGGTAGACGTCGTCCTTGCGCTTGAACGCCCCGCCCTGCTGGTTCAGCGCGTCCATGATCTCGTTGGCCAGCTTGTTCGACATGCCCTTCTCGCGGCGCTCGCGCGCGTACGTCACGAGCCAGCGCACGGCGAGCGTGCGGGCCCGGCGCTGCGGCACCTCGACGGGCACCTGGTAGTTGGCGCCGCCGACGCGGCGGCCGCGCACCTCGAGCACCGGGGTGACCGTCTTCACGGCCTGCTCCAGCACCTCGACCGGGGGCCGGCCGGTCTTCGTGCTGACGGTGTCGAGGGCGGTGTAGACGATCTGCTCGGCGATCGACTTCTTGCCGTCGAGCATCACCTTGTTGATCACCTGCGTGACGAGCGGCGAGCCGTAGACCGAGTCGGCCTCGACGCTCCGCGCCTGGACCTCAGCACGACGGGGCATTACGAGCCTCGCTTCGCGCCGTACTTCGAGCGCGCCTGCTTGCGGTCGGCGACGCCGCCCGTGTCGAGGGCCGCGCGGATGATCTTGTAGCGGAACCCCGGGAGGTCCTTGACGCGGCCGCCGCGGACGAGCACCACGGAGTGCTCCTGCAGGTTGTGGCCCTCGCCGGGGATGTACGCCCCGACCTCGACGCCGTTCGTGAGCCGGACGCGCGCGACCTTCCGGAGAGCCGAGTTCGGCTTCTTCGGCGTGGTCGTGTAGACGCGCGTGCAGACGCCCCGCTTCTGCGGCGATCCTGCGAGGGCTGGCGTCTTGGTCTTCGCCTGGGGGACCTTGCGGCCCTTCCGGACGAGCTGATTCACGGTCGGCATGCGTTCTCCGGTTGGTTCCTGCTCACACAAAGAGACGGTCGGCGGGGACGTGTCCCCTGCCAACCGGCCCGCGGAATGGTAGCGAAGCGCGTCGGAGAACGTCAAACCAGCCGTAGATTCGGCGCGCCGACCTCACTACAGTGAGACGGCCCGGCTGCGGCCGGCGGAGGCACAGGGTTCCTTCGTTTCACGGGGTGAGGGCGTGACGAGCACGGTCATCGGCATCTCCGCGGCCTTCGCCGCCTGCCTGATCCTCGCCGGCGTCGTCGTGTGGCTCGCCGTCCGGCGCTCGTCCCGGCGGGCGGACGCCCGGGTCGAGGAGGTCGTCCGGACGCTCGAGGTGCGGATGGACGAGCTCGTCCACGAGCTCGCCGGCGCCGTCGCCCGGGCCGAGGAGGAGGGACGCCGGAGCCGCTTCCTCGGCGAGATCGCGGGCTCGATCGACCTCGACGAGGTGCTCGGCCGGACGCTCGACGCGGCGAGCGGGCTCCCCGGCGCGAGCGCCGCGCTGATCCGGCTCGAGAACCACGAGAAGCCGATCGTCGCGACCCTCGGGCTCTCGGTCGAGGAGGCCGACCGCCAGGCGATCGCGGGCCCGCCCGACGGGCGGCCGGCGCGGTCGATCGAGATCCTCTACCGCTATCCGGAGGGGACGGCCGGCGAGGGCGAGGAGCTGATCCACGGCGGGCTCGCCGTGCCGCTGAACGAGGGCGGCCGGCGGATCGGCTACCTCACGGTCTTCACCCGGACCGAGGAGCGCCGCTTCGACGAGGGCGAGGTGCAGCAGCTCGAGGAGCTCGCCGAGCGGGCCGGCCCGGCGATCGAGAACGCGCGCCGCTTCCGCGAGGCGCGGCAGCTCGCCGACCTCGACGCGCTCACCGGGCTCCACAACCGGCGCTACTTCCACGAGACGCTCGCCCGGGAGACCGCGCGGGCGCACCGCTACAACCGGAAGGTCGCGCTCGTCGTCTTCGACCTCGACGACTTCAAGGACGTGAACGACCGGATCGGCCACCTCGCCGGCGACGCCGTCCTCGCCGAGGCGGCGGAGCGCGTGCGCGACGTCGTCCGCAGCGCCGACATCCCGTGCCGGATCGGCGGCGACGAGTTCGCGGTGATCATGCCGGAGTCCGGGCTGCCGGACGCCGAGCGGCTGCACCTCCGGGTGCGCGCGGCGGTGTCCGAGCGGCCGATCGGCCAGGCGGGCCGGATCTTCCTCTCGGCCGGGCTCGCGGAGCTCCGCCCCGGCGACGACTCGGTCGGCCTCTTCGAGCGGGCCGACGAGGCGCTCTACCGCGCGAAGGAGGCCGGCAAGGGCCGCGCGGTCGGCGGCGTCTAGCCGAGCCGGAGGAACGGGATGTACTGCGTGAGGTCGACGGCCGCCGGCTGCGGCAGGTCGTCCTTCGCGCAGGTCGCCGTGTTCAGCGTCCCGCGCTGCCAGGCGACCGTCCGGTCCTCGAACACGGCGCCGCGCGAGAACTGCCGCAGCGCCGACGCGATCGCCGGCTTCGCGCGGCCGAACGGCACCGCCCCGAGCGGGAGCGGGTCGGCGAGCGCCGTCACCGTGTAGACGCCGTTGCTCGTCCGGAGCGTCTCCTTGCGCCCCGTCGCCGCGGCGAAGAGACGGTCCGGCGCGACCTGCGAGAGCGCGTACCCCTTCGCCTGGCTGCCGAGCCACGACGGGGACGGCTTCGCCTGGACGAGCCGCACGGGAAGCGTCGGGTACGAGGTGTAGAACGTCTGGAGCTGCGTCGCGGAGGGGGCGACGGACGGAAGGTACGCCTCGATCCGCGCCTCGCGCAGCTCGTCGGCGAGGATCGCGCGCGCGACGGGCACGGTCGCGTGCAGCCGCCGGAGCGCGAGGTCGTACGCCGCGCGGCTGCCGCCGAAGCTCTGGAGGATCACCGCCTTCTCCGCCTGGAGCACGTCGGCGGTCGACACCGGCATGTGCGCCGACTCGACGAGCCGCTCGAAGAGCGCGCTGTACGCGGTCTCGCGGTCGCCGGTCACCGCCTGGAGCTGCGCGATCGCCGTGTTCGTGAGCGTGCTCTTCCCGACGAGGCACTGGACGCCGGCCTTCAGCACGCTGAGCTGGCCTTCGGTGCGCGACGTGTCGAACGACGCGCCGATCGCCTCCGGCGCGTTGCAGAGCGTCGGCGACCGGGCCCAGAGCCACGCGCACATCGCGTACGGCTTGTCGGGGTCCAGCTCGGCCGCGTTCCACTCGCCCCAGCCCCACGACCAGACCGACGCGATGCCGGTCTCGGCCGCGACCTGCGCCACGGCGAGCTCCTGCCACTTCGCGACCTGGTACCACGCCGACGCCGGCTCGAGCTCGTTCCGGCCGCCGAAGCCCTTCGTCGTCGCGAAGCTGATCATCAGGCCGAGCTTCGTCGCGGGGATCCCCATCGAGGTGAAGTCGGAGACCCCCTGCCGGTACGCGATCCGGAGGTTGCGGTTGCCGAGGACCGGGCCGGACTTCCACGTCGCCGTCGCGGAGACGTAGACCTCGCGCACGAGCTCGGCGGACGCGGCGGCCTGCTGCCACCACACGAGCGCATCGCCGCCGGTGTACGGGCGCGTCGCGACGAGCAGCACCGGGTGCGCGCCGAGCTGCGCGAGCGTCTGGACGAACGTGAGCGCGTTCTGCCGGTACTGCGCGTTGTTGTCCGACCACGGCGTGACGAGGTTCGCGCCGGCGAGCTCGTTCAGGACGATCAGCGGTGTCTGGCACCCGGTCTGCGCCACGGCGTACGTGAAGAGGCTCTGCGCCTTCGCCGCGATCGTCGAGGGCGCGGCGGGCTTCGTCGTCGTCCCGATCCGCTTGTTGAAGTTGAGGTCGAAGTAGACCGTCGCCGCGCCGGTCGCGCGCATCGTCTCCGGGTACTGGCCGCTCGAGGCGCCGATCACGATCCCCGGCTTGCCGAGGATCGCGTTGAACGCGTCGGTCGGCCAGCCGAAGTCGCCCCAGACCGGCTGCGTGGCCGGGATCCCGCACTGGCCCGCGTACGAAGCGGGCGGCGCGGCCGCGGTGGCCGGGAGCGCGCACGCCGCTGCGGCGGCGCACGCGAGGATGAGGGCTGCGACGGTCTTCAAACGGACGACCCGTGTCCTTGGTAGCAAAAGGGGCGGCCGACCGGCCGCCCCTTTTACGTTCATGTGACGCGTCCGGGCTACTCGGAGTCGAGCGGCGTGTCGACCTCCGGGACCTCCTCGGCCTCGGTGGTCGGCCGGCCGTTGCCTGCGTCGTCGTCGCCGAAGTCGAGCCCGAGCCCGGCGAGCGCGTCGCCGCCGTCCGAGCCGATCTCCTCGAGCGCCGCGAGCAGCTGCTCCTCGGTCTCCGGCCGCGTGTACGCGGTCACCGGCACGCTGTCGGACGGGCCGATCTCGATCGTCCGGTACCGCTTCAGCCCCGTCGCCGCCGGGATCAGCTTCCCGATGATGACGTTCTCCTTCAGGCCGAGCAGCCGGTCGACCTTGCCCTCGATCGCCGCGTCGGTCAGCACCTTCGTCGTCTCCTGGAAGGACGCCGCGGAGAGGAACGACTCGGTTGCGAGCGACGCCTTCGTGATCCCGAGGATCAGCGGCTCCGACGTCGCCTGCTCCTTCTTCTCCTTCTTCACGCGCGCGTTCTCGCGCTCGAGCACGACCTTGTCCACGAGCTGGCCCGGCAGGAGCTCCGTGTCGCCGTTGTTCTCGACCCGGACCTTCTTGAGCATCTGCCGGATGATCAGCTCGATGTGCTTGTCGTGGATCTCGACGCCCTGGGACTTGTAGACCTTCTGCACCTCGTCGACGAGGTACAGCTCGATGGCCGTGTAGCCCTTCAGGCGCAGCAGGTCGGCCGGAGCGATCGAGCCCTCGTGGAGCGGGTCGCCCGCCTCGATCACCTGGCCGTGCGCGACGAGCAGCCGCGTGCGGCGCGGGACGGTGTAGGAGCGCTCGTCCTCCTCGTTCCCGCTCTCCGGCAGGATCGTGATCTTGATCTGCCGCTCGGTCTCCTCGATGCCGACCGTGCCGCCGATCTCCGCGAGCTGCGCGGCGCCCTTCGGGTTCCGCGCCTCGAAGATCTCGACGACGCGCGGGAGGCCGTGCGTGATGTCCGCGCCGGCGATGCCGCCGGTGTGGAACGTCCGCATCGTCAGCTGCGTGCCCGGCTCGCCGATCGACTGCGCGGCGATGATCCCGACCGCGTCGCCGATCTCCGACATCTCGCCGGTGGCGAGGAACGTGCCGTAGCAGGCCTGGCACACGCCGGTGTCGGCCTTGCACTTCAGCACCGAGCGCACCGGGACGACGAAGTCCTCGGCGAACTCGCCGAGCCCCTCGACGATCTCGCGCAGGCGCGGCATCGTGATCTCCTCGCCGGCCTCCGCGATCACCGTCTTGCCCGGCTTGCCGGACGCGAGGGGGCGGTAGATGTCGTCGGGGAGGATCCGGCCCGTGATGCTCTTGTTGAGCCCGTCCGGCCCGAACAGCGGCAGCTCGATGAACTCCTTCGAACCGCAGTCCTCCTCGCGGATGATCACGTCCTGCGAGACGTCGACGAGACGCCGCGTCAGGTAGCCCGAGTCGGCCGTGCGGAGCGCCGTGTCGGCGAGGCCCTTGCGGGCGCCGTGGGTCGAGATGAAGTACTCGAGCACCGACAGGCCCTCCATGAAGTTGGCCTTGATCGGGCGCTCGATGATCTCGCCCTTCGGATTCGCCATCAGGCCGCGCATCCCGGCGAGCTGGCGCAGCTGGGTGAACGAGCCGCGGGCGCCGGAGTTGGCCATCATGTAGATCGGGTTGAGCTCGTTCAGGTTGTCGACCATCGCGTCGGCAACCGTGTCGGTCGCCTCCGTCCAGATGTTCACGATCGACTCGTGCCGCTCGGACTCGGTGATGAGCCCGTGCTCGTACGCCTGCTCGACCTTCCCGACGCGCTCCTCGTACTCGGCGAGGATCTTCTCCTTCTCGGGCGGGATCACGATGTCGTTCTTCGAGATCGTGACGCCGGCCTTCGTGCCGTAGTGGAAGCCGAGCTCCTTGATCGTGTCGAGCACCACGGCCACCGCGTGCGCGCCGTACTCGTCGACGAGCGTGGCGATGAAGTCGCCGAGCTCCTTCTTCGAGAGCGTGCGGTTGATGAAGTCGTGGTACGTCGTGTGCTCGGACTCGAGCTCGCCGACCGCCTCGCGGAGCGCGCGGTCGACCTCGGCGTTGAAGATCACGCGGCCCGCCGTGGTGAGGATCAGCTCGCCCTCCCACAGGTACTGGATCGGCTGCTGGAGCGTGATCTGCTTCGCGTCGAGCGCGAACTCGACCTCCTCCTCGGTGCGGAAGCGGCTCGGCCGCGGGTCCATCTTCTCGAGCTCGAGCTCGTCGAAGTTCAGGTCGCTGTACGTGAGGTAGTACGACCCGAGCACCATGTCCTGCGTCGGCGTCGCGAGCGCGCGGCCCGATGCCGGCGAGAGGATGTTGTTCGCCGAGAGCATCAGGATCCGCGCCTCGGCCTGCGCCTCCGCCGACAGCGGGACGTGGACGGCCATCTGGTCGCCGTCGAAGTCCGCGTTGAACGCGTGGCAGACGAGCGGATGCACCTGGATCGCCTTGCCCTCGACGAGGGTCGGCTCGAAGGCCTGGATCCCGAGG
>DATJOZ010000022.1:0-10902 GCA_035506655.1 Gaiellaceae bacterium | reverse complement strand
ACGAACGTCTCGGGGCGCGGCGTCCCCGACGCGAAGCGGTCGACGGCGAACGCGGAGAGGTCGAGCGTCGGTGCACGGCCGGCGACGATCTCGGCGAGATGCTCGCCGACGGCGGGCGCCTGCTGGAAGCCGTGCCCGGAGAAGCCCGTCGCGTAGAGGAAGCGCGACGGCTCGGCCGTCTCGCCGACGAGCGCGTTCCAGTCGGGGCTCACGTCGTACCAGCCCCACCACGACGACTGCACCGGCAGCTCGACGAGGGCCGGAAGCCGTCGTGCAGCGGCCTCCGCGACGTGCTCGAGCTCGCGCTCGCGGCCGCCGAACGCGAGGCCCGGCCCCTCGCGGTGGACGTAGAAGCCCGTGGAGAAGTCGATCGTCAACGGCAGCCGCTCCGGCAGGCCGCCGTCCTCGGGCGTGAACCACATCGACCGCGCCTCCCCGTCGACCGGCAGCTCGACGCCCGCGAGCGCGCCGACCTCGCGCGACCAGATCCCGGCACAGCAGACGACGGTGTCCGTCGCGATCCGTCCCCGCGGCGTCTCGACCGCGACGATGCGGCCGCCGTCGACGTCGATCCCGGTCGCCGGGCAGCCCTGGACGATCGTCGCGCCGGACGCGGACGCGTAGCCCTGGACGACCGCCTCCGGCGTCGCATAGCCGTCGCGCCCGCAGAACGTCGCGGCGACGAGGCCGTCGAGCGAGAGCTGCGGGACGATCGCTCCCGCCTCCGCCGGCGTCAGCGCGCGCGACGGCACGCCGAGCTCGTGCTGGAGTGCGAGCGCGGCGCGGAACGTCGCCGCGTCGTCCTCGTTGTCGAGCAGGAAGAGGTAGCCGTGCTGCCGGAACGCGATGTCGGCGCCCGTGAGCTCCTCGAACCGCTCGAACTCCTCGAGCGAGCGCAGCGCGATGCGCACGTTCAGCTCGTCGGCGAACTGCGTGCGGATCCCGCCCGCGGCCTTGCTCGTCGAGCCGGACGCGAGCGCGTCCCGCTCGAGCAGCACGACGTCGCGGACGCCGATCCGGCGCAGGTGGAACGCGGCGCTCGCGCCGAGCGCGCCGCCTCCGACGACGACCGCGTCGGCGGAGGACGGGACGCTCACGCCGAGAGCTCGCGGACCTCGGCGCCGGGCATCGCCGCGAGCAGGTCGTCGAGCCGCACCTCGAACACGGCGTTCGGCGTCCCGGCCGCGCACCACACGCGTTCGAACCGCCGGAGCGACGCGTCGACGAGCGTCGGCAGCTCCGCGTCGTGCCCGAGCGGCGGCACGCCGCCGATCGCGAACCCGGTCGCCGCGCGCGCCTCGTCCGCCGTCGCGGTCCGTGCCTCGCCGCCGAGCGCGGATGTGTCGACGCGCCGGTCTCCCGCGCAGAGCACCATCGCCGGCGCGCCGTCGACGACGAACACGAGCGACTTCACGATCGCGCCGAGCTCGCAGCCGCACGCGGCCGCAGCGTCCGCCGCCGTCCGCGTCGAGTCCGGGAGCACGACCGCCTCGACCTCGAGGCCGCGGGCGCGGAGCCGGTCCTGGAGCTTCAGCGCGGTGGGATGGACGCTCGTCATGGAAGGAGTACGGGGGAGCCGAAGCTCCCCCGTAGTCCATCAGATCGCGGAGCCGTCTAGCGGACGCCGCTGTACAGGGTCCCGAACGGCGTGAAGTCGCCGGTCGCCCCGCCGTTCCACTTGACGAGGATCTCCTGCTCGATCGGGAAGTTGTCGGTCGCCGAGGTGCTCATCTTGATGCCCGGGTAGGTGAACGGGTCGACGACGTTCGTCATGCTCTTCAGCGCCTTCATCAGGCCGGCGCGCGTCGGCGTCTTGCCGGCGTGCTGGAGGGCGTAGACCATCGTCCACGCTGCGCCGAGACCGTAGATCACGTTCGCGTCGCCGCCCTTCAGGCTCGCGACGAGCCCGGGAGCGTACTGCGAGATGACCTGGTTCGCGAGCTTCACGCCGACGGTGTTCGCCTGCGCGGCGTACGTCGCCGAGACGAGGTAGCTCGTCGAGATGAGCCCGCTGATGTTCGCCCCGTTCGCCGCCGCGAGGTGCATGAAGACCGGGTTCGCGGAGACGTTGCCGAGGAACTCCGTCGGAGTCCAGCCGACCTTCGTCGTCGTGACGAGGGCGGTGATCGCCGCCGACGGCGTCGCGAAGATGACCAGCGTGTCGGCGCCCTTCGCCTTCAGCGCGAGGATCTGCTGCGTGAGGCTCGTCGCCGTCACGTCGTACGACTCGGCGTCCACGATCTGGCCCTTCTTCGCACCGAGACCGACGCGGAGGCCCGCGTAGTAGTTCTTGCCGAACGCGTCGTTCTGATAGAGGACGCCGACCTTCGCGCTCGGCATCTTCGCGGCGATGTACTTGCCGTAGATCTTGCCCTCACCCGGATAGTCGGGCTGCCAGCCGGTCGTCCAGGGGTACTTCTTGTACGAGTAGCCCCAGTACGAGTCGCCGGTGGCAAGGAGCACCTGCGGGACCTTGTTCTGGTTCAGGTAGCCCCACGTGGCGAGGTTCGGCGCGGTGCCGAGGCTGCCGAACACGGCGAACACGTTGTTCTGCTGCACGAGCTGCTGCGTCAGCGGCACCGTCTGCGCCGGGTTGTACGCGTCGTCGAGGATCGTGAAGTTGATCTTCCGTCCGTTGACGCCGCCCTTGTCGTTGATGTAGTCGAAGTACGCCTTCTCGGCGGCGGGGATCGTCTTGTAGAGCGACGCCACGCCCGTGAGCGGGAACGTTCCCCCGATCGAGATCGACGTCGAGGTCACACCGGGATCCGCCTTGTGCGCCCCGAAAGCTGCGGTCGTCGCGACCGCCGCGAGAATCAGTACGCCGGCGAGCGCCGCCGACATCCTGGCCTTCATGCCCATCCGACCCTCCTCAGAGTGGGTTCACCGCTTGGAACGAGCCGATTCGAGTTCAGGAGTATGACTCTTTCGGATCCGATTTGTTAGTCGGGGCCCGCTCGGGCCTCACGTCTCCTTGGTGCGGATCCCGGGCAGCGTCCGGATCCGGTGCAGCAGGCCCGCGAACCCGGTCGGGAGCAGGAGCATGATCCCGATCACGATCAGGCCGAAGACGACGTCCTGGCCGTGCGACGACCCGATCAGCGGCACGTCCGCCGAGACCGTGGGCAGGAGGCCGATGAAGAGCGCGCCGACGAGGATCCCCCAGAGCGAGCCGAACCCCGCGACCGCCGCGCCGACGAGGATCTCGAGCGAGAGGAACACGGTGAACTCGTTCGGCTGCGCGAAGCCGTTCGTCGCGAGGACGAGGAGCGAGCCGGCGACGCCGGCGAACGCGGCCGAGATCCCGAACGCGAGCGTCTTGTAGATCGGCAGCGCGACGCCGGACGCCGCGGCCGCGATCTCGCTGTCGCGCACGGCGCGGAACGCGCGTCCCGTGCGGCCGCGGAGCACGAGCCACGCGACGAGGTAGAGGATCCCGGCGCACGACCAGGTGACGACGAAGAGCCAGAGCTGCGTCGGCGTCGTCTTCGTCTGGAGCCCGTTGCTGCCGCCGAAGAACGTCGACCATTTCAGCGCGAACTGCGGGACCGACACCGCGAGCGCGAACGTGACGAGCGCGAGGTAGACGCCGGAGAAGCGCAGCGCCGGGATGCCGACGAGCACGCCGAAGCCGAAGCAGATCGCGAACGCGAGCGGCAGCGTCAGGATCAGGTTCGTGCCGTGGTAGTGCGACATGACGGCGGTCGTGTAGCCGCCGATCGCCATGAACGCACCGTGGCCGATCGAGATCTGGCCGGTGTAGCCCGTGAGGATGTTGAGCCCGAGGATCGCGATGAAGAAGACGCCGACGCGCGCCATCAGCCCCTGGTGGTAGCCGTCGAGCTCGAACGGGAGCAGCGCGATCACGACGGCGACGATCGCAAGCGAGACGATCGCGGGCAGGTGCTTCCTCATACGCGTCTCACCTGCTTCCGGCCGAACAGTCCCTGCGGCTTGATCAGGAGCACGACGAGCAGCACGGCGAACGCGATCGGCAGGCGCAGCTCCGAGGTCGCGAAGCCGACGTACTGGCCGACGAGGTTCAGGAAGACGCCGAGCGCCAGCCCGCCGACGACCGCGCCGGCCGGGCTCTCGAGCCCGCCGAGCACCGCGGCGGCGAACGCGTAGAGGAGGACGGCCTGCATCATCGTCGGCTGGAGGAACACCGTCGGCTCGGTCATCAGCCCCGCGACGGCGCCGACGACCGCGGCGAGGCCCCAGCCGATCGCGAGCATCCAGTTCACGCGGACGCCGACGAGCGAGGCGGACGCGGGGCGGAGCGCGGCCGCGCGCATCGCGAGCCCGAGCTTCGTGAAGCGGAAGAGGGCCCAGAGGATCAGCACCGTCCCGATCACGACGACGAGCGTCCCGAGGTCCTGGCGGGAGAACGCGACGCTGCCGACGTGGTAGACCTGGTTCCCGAACGGCGCCGGCATGAACTTCAGGTCGGCGCCCCACTTCCAGGTGACGAGCCCGTCGATGAGCACGAAGAGGCCGACGGTGACGATCACGACCGCGATCACGGAGTGCTGCACGGGACGGATCGCGACGACCTGGATCACGAGGCCGAGGAAGAAGCCCATCACGAGTGCGAGGAAGAACGCCGCCCAGTACGTCAGGCCCCAGAGCGTGAGCTGGTAGGCGAAGTACGTCGTCGCCATCGCCATCTCGCCCTGCGCGAAGTTGATCACCTCGGTCGCGCGGTAGATCAGTACGAGCGCGAGCGCGAGGCTCGCGAAGATCGCGCCCTGCGCGAGGCCGGCCACGGTCTGCTGCGCGAAGATCGGGCTCACGAGCGAGCCGACGAGCAGGAAGATCGCCGCGGCGACGAGGCACAGCACGGTGATCGGCGACGCGCCGGTGCCGACGCGTCCGGCGCTGCCGCGGGCGCCGAGTCGTTGGGCGATGCTCGACATCAGTAGCCCAGGTAGCTCCGCCGGATCGACTCGTCCTGCTCGAGCTCGGCGCTCGGGCCCGACAGCGCGACGCGGCCGACCTCGAGGACGGTCGCGGTCTGCGCGAGCTGCAGCGCGATGTGCGCGTTCTGCTCGACGACGAGCACGGTCAGTCCTTCGTGCTGGTTCAGCTCCTGGATGATCCGGAAGATCTCCGTCACGAGCACCGGCGCGAGGCCGAGCGACGGCTCGTCGAGCAGGAGCAGGCGCGGGCGCTGCATGAAGGCGCGCGCGAGCGCGAGCATCTGCTGCTCGCCGCCGCTCAGCGTCCCGGCCTGCTGGTGGCGGCGGCCCTCGATCCACGGGAAGTACTCGAGGACGCGCCGGTAGTCGTCCTTCGGCACGCGGCGCCGCGAGTACGCGCCGAGGCGGAGGTTCTCCCAGACGCTGAGCTCCGCGAAGGTGCCGCGGCCCTCGGGGACGTGCGCGATGCCGGCGCGCGCGGCGCCGTCGGGGCCGGTGCGCCCGAGCGCCTTGCCCGCGAAGCGGATCGTCCCGCTGCGCTTGACGGTTCCCGAGACCGCGCGGAGCGTCGTTGTCTTCCCGGCGCCGTTCGCACCGAGGACGGCGGCGATCTGGCCGTCCTCGACCGCGAGCGAGACCCCGTGGAGGACTTTCACCGGCCCGTACCGCGCCTCGACGCGCTCCAGCTCGAGGAGTGCCGTCACCTACGCGGTCTCCTCGAGCTCGCCGCCGAGGTACGCCTCGATCACCGTCCGGTCGCGCTGGACCTCCTCCGGCGGGCCGCTCGCGATCGTGCGGCCGAAGTTCAGGACGTGCACGTGATCCGAGATCCGCATCACGAGGTTCATGTGGTGCTCGACGAGGAGCACCGTCACCTTCCGCTCGTCCCGGAGGCGCAGGATGAACGTGCCGAGCTCTCCGACCTCCTCGTGATTCAGCCCGCCGGCCGGCTCGTCGAGGAGGAGGAGGCGCGGCTTCGACGCGAGCGCGCGCGCGAGCTCGATCCGCTTCAGCGTGCCGAACGGGAGGCCTGCGGCCGGCCGGTGCGCGACGTCCGCGGCGCCGACGAGCTCGAGCATCTCGAGTGCGTCGCGCTGCACCTCGCGCTCCGACTTGAAGCGCGAGCGCGCGTGGTCCCCGACGAGGACGTTCTCGAGCACGGTCATCGTCGGGAAGAGCTCGACGTTCTGGAACGTCCGCGCGATGCCGAGTTTCACGACGCCGCTCGTCGCGGTGTGGAGGATCGACTTGCCGTCGAAGAGGACGTCGCCCGAGTCGCAGCGGTAGAGCCGCGTGATGACGTTGAAGGCGGTCGTCTTGCCGGCCCCGTTCGGGCCGATCAGTCCGGCGATCGTCCCTTCCTCGACCGCGAGCGACACGTCGTCGAGCGCGAGGATGCCGCCGAACCGCAGGGCCACGTTCCGCATCTCGAGGAGAGCCATCCGGAGCGGGACCCTATAGCTCCGACGCGGAACGGCGGCGCCGTGCCTCCACGTACTCGGTCCAGAGGCTCTCCATCGTCGTCGCGCGCGGCGCGTCCACGTGCGCGGGGTCGTACGGCGTGTGGTTCACGGCGCGGACGATGAACTCGCCGCCGTCGCCGACGTCGAGGACGTTGACGCAGCCCGGCGACTGCTCGAAGCCGCCGAGGAACACGCGCTCGCCGGCGATCGCGCGGCTGAGGATCGCGCGGTTGACGCCGCCGTGGAGGACGAGGAGGACGACGTCCCACGACGGGTCGGCGAGCAGCGCGTCGAGCTCGGGGAGGACGCGGTCGAGGAGCGCGCCGACGGTCTCGCCGCCGAGAAACCGCGTCTCGAGCGGGACGACGCCGCGGAACGCGGTCGCCATCATCGCCTGCACCTCGTCGGGGTCCAGGCCGCGGATGTCGCCGCCCTCGATCTCGCGGAGCGCCGGGTGCTCCTCCGGTTCCGCGCCGGGCGCGACGATCCGCGCCGTCTCGAGCGTGCGCGGGAGGCCGCTCGTGAGCACGCGGTCGAAGGGGAGGCCCGCGAGCGCGCCGGCCGCCGCCTGCGCCTGGCGGCGGCCCTCGTCGGTGAGGAGCACCTGCTCGGGGTGGACGCCCTCGAAGTACCGCACCTGGGCGTGGCGCATCAGGTAGATGCGGCGCCTGGGACGGGTCACTTCGTGCTGAGCGACCGTGCCCCGACGGACTCCATGCTCGCGGCCATCCCCGGCACGCCGACGCCGTCCGGGTAGCGCTCCCGAAGCTGCGCGAGGAGCGCGTCCGGCTCCCACCCGTCCGGCGACTCGAACAGCTCGCCGGCGCTCCAGCCGCGGAGCGCGTTCACCGCGCCGCCCCAGACGTGGAAGACCTGGCCGGTGATCCCCTGCGCCTCGTCGGCGCAGAGCGCGACGACGACGACCGAGTTGTTCGCGGGGTCGAGCGGGTCGAAGCCCTCCGGCGCGTCGCCCATGTCGAAGGTGTCCTCGGTCATGCGCGTGCGTGCGTTCGGCGCGATGCAGTTGACGGTGACGCCGTAGCGGCCGAGCTCCTGCGCCGCGATCAGCGTGAAGGCGGCGATGCCCGCCTTCGCGGCCCCGTAGTTCGCCTGGCCGACATTCCCGAAGACGCCGGACGGGCTCGCGGTGTTGATGACGCGCCCGCGCACCTCCTCGCCGGCCTTCGAGCGCTCGCGCCAGTACGTCGCGGCGTGCTGCGTGGGGGAGAAATGGCCCTTCAGATGGACGTTGATGACGGCGTCCCACTCTGCCTCGGTCATGTTGACGAGCATCCGGTCGCGGAGGATCCCCGCGTTGTTGACGAGGATGTCGAGCCGGCCGAGCTCGTCGACCGCCTGCTGGACGAGCCTCCCGGCTCCGGCGTAGTCGGCGACGTTCTCGCCGTTCGCGACGGCCTTCCCGCCCGCCGCCTCGATCTCCGCGACGACCTCGTGGGCGGGCGAGGCATCGGTGCCCTCGCCGCCGAGCGAGCCTCCGAGGTCGTTGACGACGACCGTTGCGCCCGCCGTGGCGAGCGCGAGTGCGTGGGCGCGGCCGATACCCCGGCCCGCGCCTGTGACGATTGCGACCTTTCCCGTGAGATTCGGCATGGGTGGAGAATACGCGGATGGACTTCTTCCTCACGCCGGAACAGGAGCTGATCCGCGATTCGGCCCGCGAGTTCTGCGACCGGGAGATCGTCCCGTTCGCCGGCGAGTGGGACCGGACGGAGACGATGGACCGCGGGATCGTCGCGAAGCTGGCCGAGGTCGGCTTCCTCGGCTGCGCGCTGCCGGAGGCGTACGGCGGGATGGGGCTCGACACCGTCTCCTACTGCCTCGTGATGGAGGAGCTCGGGCGGGCGGACTCGTCCGTGCGCGGGATCGTCTCCGTCAACAACGGGCTCGCGGGGAAGACGATCGCGAAGTGGGGGACGGACGCGCAGAAGGAGGAGTGGCTGCCGCGGCTCGCCGACGGGAGCGCGCTCGGGTGCTACGGGCTGACGGAGCCGGGGTCGGGCTCCGACCCGGCGTCGCTCGTGACGCGCGCCGAGCGCGACGGCGGCGACTGGATCATCTCCGGCTCGAAGATCTTCATCACGCTCGGGTCGTGGGCCGGCGTCGCGCTCGTGTTCGCGCGGACCGGCGGGCCGGGGCCGCGCGGGATCACGTGCTTCCTCGTGCCGACCGGGTCGGACGGGTTCTCGGCCCGGAAGATCACCGGGAAGCTCGGGCTGCGCTCGCAGGACACGGCGGAGCTCTTTCTCGACGGCGTGCGCGTGCCGGACTCGGCGCGGCTCGGCGACGAGGGCGCCGGGTTCAAGGTCGCGATGTCGGCACTCGACAACGGGCGGATCTCGCTCGCGGCCGGCGCCGTCGGGCTGGCTCGGGGCTGCGTCGAGGCGGCGACCGCGTATGCGACCGAGCGGACGCAGTTCGGGAAGCCGATCGCCGGGTTCCAGCTCGTCCAGGAGCTGATCGCGGACGCCGCGGTCGAGACGGAGGCGGCGCGGTTGATGGCGTGGCGCGCGGCGGCGCTCTGCGACGCGGGCGAGTCGTACACCCTGGCGGCGTCGCAGGCGAAGTACTACGCGAGCGAGGTCGCGGTGCGCGCGGCGAACGCGGCGCTCCAGGTGCACGGCGGGTACGGCTACGTGGACGAGTTCCCGGTTGCGCGGTACCTCCGCGACGCGCGCGTGCTGACGCTGTACGAGGGAACGAGCCAGGTGCAGAAGCTGCTGATCGGGCGCGCGCTGACCGGCGAGGGCGCGTTCGTCTAGTGGGGTGGCCCGTAGGCGTCGGCGAGCCGCGCGTGGACGATGCGCAGCGCGTTGGCTGCGTGCTCGCCCCAGTGCGACCAGAACGAGAACCGCCACTCCCAGACGACGTCGGCCTCGGACCGGCCCGCCGACAATGCGTCGAGTCCCTCTTTGACGTTGCGGTAGATGTCGGCGAGATCATCCGCGAGACTTCCCGCGGTCTCACGGTCGTCTTCCAGGAACATGCCCAGCAGGCCGTCGAACACCGTCGCCCATTGCCCGTGGGTCATGCTCCTGTACGGGGCGTCGGCGGACTCTGGCTCGATGTCCGGTAGTTGCACGGCCGCCGCGTAGAGCGTGGGCAAGGCGCTGACGAGGTCTCCGTACAGCCGCGCGATCCCATGCGCACGAGCCGCGTCGATCACCGCCACGTATTGCTCGGCCACGACGCGGAACGCGGCGATCGTGTCGCTCCGTTCGGGCACGGTCAATCCACGCCCTCGTACGCGTCGAGGAAGCTCGGGCTCGCGATCCGGAGCTTTGCCTCGACGTCGGCCTTGACGCGCTCGAGCGCGCCGGGCGGAACGTCGCCGGCGCGAATCCGCGCCGCGAGCGCTCGCTGCTCGGAGTCGTCCTCGGGCGGGAGCGCCGCGAGCTCGCGGTAGACGATCCCGAGCGCGTTCAGCGCGACGAGCATCCGGAACCGCAGCCGGTGGTCCTCGAGCGTCGGCAGGATCTCGCCGGCGAGGAACTCCTGGATCGCTTCCGCGAGCTCTTGCGCGGTCGGCCGCTCGCTCACGCGTTGTTCCCCGGCTTGGCCAAGCTTGGCGTAGCCACGTGGCGTAGCTTGGCGTAGCCACGACAATTGTCGTGGCCAAGCCACGCTTGCAACCCGGAAACCGCCCGAAAGACACGGCTCATGCGGCCGCCTTCTCGAGCAAGCGGCAGATCTCGTACTCGACCTCGGCGCCGAGGCGGCCGAGGGTCGCGAGCTCGACGCTCCGGTCGAGCCCGCTCAGGTGGCGCTGCGCCTGCGTGAGGCAGCCGATCGCCCAGCCGACGTTTCCGGCCAGCTCCCAGTAGTCCAGTTCCGCCTCGGACACGTCGAAGCCGGTCAGCTCGTTGTAGCGCTCGAGGTACGGCCCGACGTCGCCGATCCCGCCGAGCCGCTTCTCGGGCACGCCGAAGCGCCACGCACGAACGAGCCCGAATGCGACGTCGCGAACCGGATCGTCGAGGTGCGCGAACTCCCAGTCGAGGACACCGACGAGCCCGTCCGGGCCGACGACGAGGTTCCCGATCCGGAAGTCGCCGTGCACGACGACGGCGGGGCGCGGCGGCGGACGATTCTCGCGCAGCCACCAGAGCCCGAGCTCGATCGCCGCATGCGGCTCGCCGACCTCGTCGAGCTCGGCGACCATCCGCTCGAATTGGGCCTCCGGCAGGAACGGCAGCCGCGCGACCGGGATGGCGTGGATCTTCGCGAGCTCCTCCGCCATCTGGGCCGGCAGCCGCGCCCGCGCCGCCGCGAGCTCGTCGCGCCGCACGATCCGCCGGCCGATCGTCTCCCCCTCGAGCCGCTCCATCACGAACGCCTCGCGCCCCGCGAGCTCCGCGACATAGCCGTACGGCCTCGGCACCCTCACGCCCGCCTCGAACGCCGCGCACAGCACTGCGAACTCGTCGGCCAGGGAGAGCGTGTCGTGATGCATGACGGTCGCCGCCGCGCGCCGCACGAGCAGCCGCTCGCCGCCCGCGTCG
>DATJOZ010000021.1:0-32114 GCA_035506655.1 Gaiellaceae bacterium | reverse complement strand
GGGCGCGCGCAACGCGACGATCAACTTCAGCAGCCAGAGTGACGACCCGACGTTCGACCACGTCGCGATCCACAACGTCACCGTCGACGTGATCGACAACGACACGGCGGGCGTCGTCGTGACCGAGTCGGGCGGCGGGACGACGGTCCTGCCGGGCGCGGAGGGCCAGGGGATCGTCGATGCTTATCGCATCGCGCCGACGATGGCGCCGAGCGTGGGCAAGACGGCGACGATCACGATCTCGTTCGACTCGACCGTGCTCTCGGTGACGACTACCGACCCGCGCTACAACGCGGCGACCCAGACAGCGACGTTCGACTCGACGAACTGGACGACACCGGTCACGTTCGTGGTTACCGCGATCTGCCCGCCCGGCCCGCCCGTCGACACGGCGATCGTCAACACGGTCGGCGGCACCGATCCCCGCTACCGCAACTACGGCTCGGCGCACGCGCCCACCGACGTGCGCGTGTCGGTGCTCGTGAGCGACACGCCGCATGCCTACATCGTCGAGTCGGGCCTCTCGACGCTCGTCGTCAAGGGCGACCCAGCCGGCGACATCTATTCGGTCCGGCTCACCGCCCCTCCGGTCGGCGGCCTGCCGGCCATCAAGGTCGAGCGCGGCGGGCAGATGACGGTCGCGATCGTCACCGACGGGCAGACGCTCGCGTCGGCGGCCGACCCGAGCGACGGGCGCTTCTCGACGGAGAACGGAATCGTCGCGTTCGTCACCTTCGACTCGACCAACTGGTATCTGCCGTTCTTCGTCCGCCTCACAGCGAACCCGGAGCCCCCGGCCACCGATTCCTTCCAGCCGGTCAAGGCGCTCACGGCCGAGCCGCCGCCGGATCCGGACATCCCGGCGCCGACCTTCCAGTGGGCCGTCGCGCCGTCGCGGCCGGATCTCTCGAGCATCGACGCGCCGCCGGCGGCGGGCCAGCGGTCGCTCGACGCGCTGCTCTGCACGGACGTCGGCAACCAGGAAGACCACGCCGCCGGGAACCCGCAGGACTTCAGCCATGCCGATCACTTCGGTTGCAACACCGTGCCCGAGCGCCAGCCGATCATCCTGCCGAACGAGCGGGGCGCGGGCGTGCCGCCGAGGATCGACGGCGAGCTCCTCCCGGCGATCTTCATCGAGGCCACGAGCCGTGACGGCGCCCCGGCGGTGTTCCCGACGACGCTGCCGGTCACCGGGGACGTCGGTCGGGTCACCTACACCTTCACGCCGGGCCCGGGCACGATCCTCCCGTTCGGCCGCAGCCAGGTCAGCGTCGTCGCGATGGACGAGGGCGGCAACTACACGACCCTCACGCTGACCGTGATCGTTCGCGACACCACCCCGCCGGTGATCACCGCGCCGAACATGGTCGTCGAGGCGACGAATCCCGGCGGCGCCTTCGTCGACTTCGCGGCGAGCGCGACGGACGCCGTGGGGCCGGTGGAGCTCTCGTACTCGATCCCGTCCGGGTCGCTGATCCCGCTCGGCACGACGACGGTGACCGTCACCGCGACCGACGAGGCCGGCAACACCTCGACGAAGACCTTCCTGGTGAAGGTGCGCGACACGACGGCGCCGGTGTTCCGGTTCGTGAGTCCCGATCTCGTGGTGGAGGCGACGAGCGCGGCCGGCGCGGTCGTCAAGTTCCAGCCCGCGTCCGTCTACGACGCCGTCGGTCCGGTCACGATCACGTACTCGGTCCAGCCCGGCTCGACGTTCGGCCTCGGCACGACGAGGGTGACCGTCACTGCGACCGACGGCGCGGGCAACACGACCAAGGCGTCGTTCACCGTGACGGTGAAGGACACGACGCCGCCGGTAATCAGGTCGGTGAGCCAGGACCTGACCGTCGAGGCGACCAGCGCCGCGGGCGCCGTCGTCAGCTACGCGGCTGCGGTGGCCACGGACGCGGTCGGGCCCGTGACGATCACCTACTCGAAGCCGTCCGGAGCCACATTTGGACTCGGGACGACCATCGTGACGGTCACGGCGAAGGACGGCGCCGGGAACCGGACGACGAAGACCTTCACCATCACCGTCGTCGACAGAACGCCGCCGACCTTCACCTTCGTCAGCCCGAGCCTCGTCGTCACGGCGACCAACAGCGACGGCGCAGTCGTGAAGTACGCGGCGGCGAAGGCCACCGACGCGGTGGGCCCGGTCACGATCACCTACTCGATCCCGTCCGGCTCGTTCTTCGCGCTCGGCACGACCACCGTGATCGTCACGGCGACCGACGCCTTCGGGAACGTGACGCGGACGACGTTCACGGTGACCGTCCGCGGTAAGCAGCCTTCCTAGTGCAGTTCTAGCCGGAGTCTCTCCGGTCGTCTCCCGAGCGGCGGTCTGCGCCCGAGCGGCGCTCGCCATCCGGAGGCGGAGCGCCCTCCTCCGCACGGCGCTCGGTCCCCGAGCGCCGGTCCTTCCGGACACGCCTGTCGACGGCCGCCTGCTCGGCCTTGCTCCGCTTGAAACCGAAGTGCCGCGCCGCGATCGCCAGGCCGAGCGCCGCGGCAATCAGCCACGTGACCGGCCGTGCGTGAAAGCGAAGCCGCCGCATGGGGTGACTGTCTGCCCGCGGCCCACCCTTGTCAAGCTCGTAAACAGGTCACAGCCTTGCGGCGAGCCGACCAAGGAGGATGCATGTTTGCCCGAGTAGCGACGTTCGAAGGCGAAAACGCGGCCGAGTTCGACGGGACGATCGAGCAGATGAGGGCGGGAGGGCGACCGGACGTCGTGCCCGCGCCCGAGTTCCTTCTGCTGGTCGACCGCGCCGGCGGTAAGACGCTCGGGATCACGCTGTTCGACACCGGGGACGATCTGAGGCAGGGGAGCGCGGCGCTGGAGGGGATGAGCCCGCCTACCGGGGGCCCTGGGCCGGCACAGGTCGGTCGAGACGTTCGAGGTGCCGCTCCAGATGAGCTAGATCGTCTTAGTCCGCCGCGAGCTCCTCGGCGAGGAGCCCACACGCGTACAGGCGCCAGGCGAGCTCGGGCTCGGCGGCGAGCGCTTCTGCGTCGGGCGCCTCACCGGCGAGCGAGCCCATGCCTGCGAGCAGCGCCTCGCGCCGCGCAGGCGTGTCGAGCTCGTCGGCGAGCGCCGTCACCGCACGGCCGTCCAGCTCGAGCCCGCGATGCGGGTCGCCGCCCGCGGCGAGGAGCAGCAGCGACCGCCGGAGCGCGCCGCGCAGCTCGTCCTCGTCCAGCGGCACGTCGCGCCCGGCGAGCAGCGCGAGCGCGACGAGCTCCTCAACGTCCGGCACAGTGCTCGGCCGTCTCGCCCTCGCAGCAGCCGATCTTGAAGCGGCACCGCGGGCACTGCCAGGTCTGGTGGCGCCACTCCATCGGCGCGCTGCAGCGCAGGCAGCGCTCCGCCGCGGGCTCCGGCTTCTTCGTCATGCGAGGATGTTTACGGCCCGCGCCGCGCAGAGGAGGATCGTCATCGCGGAGACCCCCGACTCGACCAGCATCAGCAGCTTCGCCCGATGCGTCAGCGGCATCGCGTCGGTGGGGCTGAACGCGATCGAGTTCGTGAACGAGACGTAGATGTAGTCGACGAGGTGCGTGCGCCAGTCCGGCTCGGCGAGCTGCGGGTTCTCGTCCTGCGGGAACTGGAAGTCGTGCGGCGGCGGGTTCGGCTCGTGGCGGCGGACCGGCCCGCCCTGGTCGACCGCCCAGAACCAGAGGCCGAACGCGATCACGTTCGTCCCCCACACCGTCACCGCCTCGAACAGGAGCTGGCCGCCGCTCTTGACGCCGCCGTTGACGAGCGACGCGACGAGCGCGAGGAGGATGAACGCGTTCGCCGCGCTCAAGAGGCCGAGCAGGACGATCGCGACGTGGCGCCGGATCCCCATCTGCTCGAGCGCGTGCCGCGGCCGGCTCCAGCCGAGCGCGACGAGGAGCGCCGCCTCCGGCACGACCGGCATCAGCCAGAGCCACCAGCCGTAGTGCCAGATCGACCAGCCGTGGTTTCTCGCCGTGAGCGCGAGGAGGACCTGGACGCCGATCAGGATCGCGACGGCGGGCGTCGCCTCCCAGCGCGACTCGACCTGCTCCTCGTGCGCCTCGCTCACAGCCAGCTCCTCCGGCGGAAGTAGACGAGCATCACCGCGACGACCGCCAGCTCGGTCCCGAGCCCGAGCAGTGCGAACGCCTCCCAGCTGCCGACGTGGCGCACCATCCAGCCGAAGTTCTGGCCGAAGAACCCGGTGATCCACGCGAGCGGCAGGAAGATCGTCGCGATGATCGTGAGCTGCTTCATCACCGCGTTCAGCCGGTTCGACACGGTCGAGAGGTAGACGTCCATCGAGCTCGTGAGCAGGTCGCGGTACGTGTCGACGAGGTCGTTGATCCGGATCAGGTGGTCGTAGACGTCGCGGAAGTAGCGCTCGTCCTCCGGCGTCATCCCGGGCAGGACGTCGATGCCGGCAGCGACCTTCCCGAACATGTCGCGCTGCGGTGCGATCGCCTTCCGCAGCCCGACGAGCAGCCGCTTCATCGAGAAGATCTCCTGGAGCTGCTCGTCGGTCGCGTTCCGGAACGTCTGCGTCTCGAGCTCGTCGATGCGGTCGTCGAAGTCGGAGAGGAGCGGGAAGAAGCTGTCGACGAGCGCTTCGACGATCCGGTAGAGGAGGCGCGGCCCGTGCCGGACCGGCTCGGCGCGCTTCGCGAAGCGCTCGCGCACCTCGGTGAACGCGGGCGCCTCGTCGCGGTGGATCGTGACGAGGTAGCGCTCCGAGTAGAAGCAGTGCACCTCGACGAGTCGGTCCTCGTCCGTCGACGCGCCGTAGACGACGAGCAGCGTCTCGTTGTCGTAGTCGTCGATCTTCGGGCGCTGGCCGAAGTTCTCGGAGTCCTCGATCGCGAGCGGGTGGAACTTGAAGACCTCGCGGAGGACCGTGAAGTCGTCCGCGTCGGGGCAGTCGAGGTCGAGCCAGAAGAAGTCGCCGCGGGCCAGGAGCGCCTCGGCCTGCTCGCGGCTGAAGTCGACCTTGTCGTTGCCGCCGTCGTGGATGACGTGGCACGCCCGGGTGCGGTTGCCCTGGGACTCCACGATCCGACGATCGTAGAGAGCGCGTCGGAGGGCCTTGGCAGACTGCGTCGTGTGGACGACGCTGCGATCCGCACCGAGGGCCTGACGAAGCGCTACGGCGACACGCTCGCGCTCGACGGGCTCGAGCTCGACGTGCGCTCCGGCGAGGTGTACGGATTCCTCGGGCCGAACGGCGCGGGGAAGACGACGACGATCCGCCTGCTGCTCGGCCTGCACAAGCCGACGGCCGGGCGCGCGTTCCTCTTCGGCGTGGACGCGTGGCGCGACCCGGTCGTCGCGCACCGCCGCGCCGCGTACGTCGCGGGCGAGCCGTTCCTCTGGCCGGCGCTGACCGGGGAGGAGACGCTCGTGTACCTCGCGCGGCTCCGCGGCTCGACCGACGCGGCGTACCGCGACGTCCTCGTCGACCGGTTCCAGCTCGACACCGACAAGCGCGTCCGCGCGCTCTCGAAGGGGAACCGCCAGAAGGTGCAGCTCGTCGCCGCGTTCGCGACGCGCGCCGACCTGCTCCTCCTCGACGAGCCGACCGCCGGCCTCGACCCGCTGATGGAGGTCGCGTTCCGCGCGACCGTGCTCGAGGCGAAGGAGCGCGGTCAGACGGTGTTCCTCTCGTCGCACATCCTCAGCGAGGTCGAGGCGCTGTGCGACCGCGTCGGGATCCTCCGCCGCGGCCGGCTCGTCGATCAGGGGACGCTCGACGAGCTGCGGCACCTGAGCGCGCAGGCGATCGAGGTCACGTTCGAGGGGCCTGCGCCCGAGCTGCCGCCACTCGCGGGCGTGCACGTCGACCGGGCCGGCCCGCAGGCGCTTCGGTTCGAGGTGACCGGCAGCGTCGGGCCGCTGCTCGAGGCGCTCGCGCCGCATCGCGTCGTCGCGCTCACGAGCCGCGAGCCGTCGCTGGAGGAGATCTTCCTCCACCACTACGACGCGGCCGACGGCCGTGTCTGACGCGGCGCGGGCGTTCGCACGGAGGACGCTCGCCGACTCACGCGTGCGGACGCTCTCGTTCGCGGCGTTCTTCGCCGTCATCGCCGCCGTGAACGTCGTCGGCTATCGCAAGACGTATCCCACCGTCGCCGACCGCATCCGCTTCGCCGTCGGCTTCGGCGCGAACAAGAGCATCCGTCTCTTCTACGGGGTGCCGCACGATCTGTTGAGCGTCGGCGGCTACGCCGCGTGGCGCGCCGGCGGCTCGCTCTCGATCGCCGCCGCGGTGTGGGGAGTGCTCGCCGCGGTGCGCGCGATGCGCGCGGAGGAGGACGCGGGACGGCAGGAGCTCGTGCTCGCGGGAGCGATCGGCCGGAGCGGTGCGTTCGGGGCGATGCTCGTCGCGATCGCGACGGGCGGCGTGGCGCTGTGGCTCGCGATGTTCGTCGGCCTCGTCGCGGCGCGGCTTCCGGCGGGCGGCTCCGCGTTCCTCGCGCTCGCGGTCGTCTCCGTCGTCCCGGTCTTCGTCGGCGTCGGGGCGGTCGCGAGCCAGGTTGCGCCGACGCGGAGGCTCGCGCTCGGGATCGGGAGCGGCGCCGTCGCGCTCGCGTTCGTCCTTCGCGTCGTCGCGGACACGTCGTCGGGGCTCGAGGCGCTTCGCTGGGCGACGCCGCTCGGCTGGGTCGAGGAGCTTCGTGCGTTCGCGTCGCCGCGTCCGGCGGTGCTGCTGCTCCCGCTCGCCGCGGCAACAGCGCTGCTCGTCGCCGCCCGGGCGATCGCGATGCGGCGCGACGTGGGCTCCGGCCTCTTCCACGCACACGACAGCGCGCCGCCGCGCGACCGTCTGCTCGGCTCGCCGACCGCGCAGGCGCTCCGCGGCGAGCTCGGGATCCTCGCCGCCTGGGTGCTCGGCATCGCCGGCTTCGCGTTCATCCTCGGCGTCATCTCGAACAGCATCTCGCCGGCGGACATCCCGGCGTCGCTGCAGCAGCAGCTCGAGAAGCTCGGCCTCTCGTCGATCACGACGCCGTCCGGCTACCTCTCGTTCACCTTTCTGTTCTTCGTGTTCGCGATCGCGCTCTTCGCGTGCTCGCAGGCGGCCGCGACGCGGCGCGAGGAGGCGGAGCAGCTGCTCGAGACGCTGCTCGCGCTCCCGGTCGGGCGGCGGCGCTGGCTCGCCGGCCGCATCGTCCTCGCCGCCGGCGCGTCGTGCGTGCTCGCGATGCTCGCGGGCGTGTGCGCGTGGGCGGGCGCGGCGGCGGAAGGGGCGGACGTGGCGCTCGGCGGGATGGTCGGCGCCGGGGCGAACGCGCTGCCGGCGTCGCTCCTCTTCCTCGGGATCGGGATGCTCGCGTTCGCGGCCGTTCCGCGTGCGACCGCCGCCGTGGCGTACGGCCTCGCGTCGCTCGCGTTCGTCTGGGAGCTGTTCGGCGCGATCGTCGGCGCGCCGTCGTGGACGCTGAACCTCTCGCCGTTCCACCACATCGGCCTCGTGCCGGCGCAGCCGTTCCGGCCCGCGGCCGCGGCGGTCATGCTCGCCGTCGCCGCGGCCTCGGCGGTCGCTGCGCTCGCGGTCTTCGAGCGTCGCGATCTGACCGGGCCCTAGTAGGAGGGTTTGGCGACATGACGGCTGTGTCGAGCACCATCCCGCCAAACCCTCCTAGGATTCGAGTCGTGGCAGGGCTCGATCTCCGCGCGCTCCTGGCGTCCCGCCGCGGCGAGGACTACGACCTCTGGGCGCGCACGATCAACCCGCAGTTCGTCCGGATCCTGAAGACGATCGACTTCGACCGCGTCTGGGCGCGCGCCGAGGGCGCGTACCTCTGGGACGAGGACGGGAACCGCTACCTCGACCTGCTCGGCGGCTTCGGGATGGTCAACGTCGGTCGCAACAACCCGCGCGTGCGCGCGGCGCTCGCCGAGTTCCTCGAGCTCGAGACGCCGGGCTCGGTGCAGCTCGGCGCGACGCTCTTGCCCGGGCTGCTCGCGGAGGCGCTGCTCGCACGCGTGCCGCCGCGGCTCGAGCGCTGCCTCTTCACGAGCACCGGGACGGAGGCGGTCGAGGCGGCGCTGAAGCTCGGGCGCACCGCGACCGGGAGGACGCGCGTCGTCTCGTGCGACCACGGCTTCCACGGGCTTACGCTCGGGTCGCTGTCCGCGAACGGGAACGCCGAGTTCACCGACCGGTTCCAGCCGCTCCTGCCCGGGTTCGAGCGCGTGCCGTTCGGCGACCTCGAGGCGCTCGAGGCGGAGCTGCGCCGCGAGGACGTCGCGGTCTTCCTCGTCGAGCCGGTGCAGGGGAAGGGCGTGAACCTTCCGCCCGACGGCTACCTCGCCGGCGCCCAGGAGCTCTGCCGCCGCTACGGGACGCTCTTCTGCGTCGACGAGGTGCAGACCGGGTTCGGGCGGACCGGGACGATGTTCGCGTTCGAGCGGTGGGGGCTCGAGCCGGATCTCGTGCCGGTCGCGAAGTCGCTCTCGGGCGGCTACGTCCCGGTCGGCGCGCTCCTGATGGCGCGCGCGGTGCACGAGGCCGTGTTCGACTCGATGGAGCACGGCGTCAGCCACGGCTCGACGTTCGCGCCGAACGAGATGGCGATGGCCGCGGGGCTCGCGACGCTGCAGGAGCTCGACGAGCGCAACCTCGTCGCGGAGTCGGCGCGCCTCGGCGAGAAGCTGCTCGAGCTGACGCGGCCGCTCGTCGACGAGTTCGACGTCGTCCGCGAGGTGCGCGGGCTCGGCCTGATGTGGGCGATCGAGTTCGCCGAGCCGCCCGGCGGCAGCCGCTCGTGGCGGCTGATCGAGCGGATGCAGCCGGGCCTCTTCGCGCAGCTCGT
Source organism: Gaiellaceae bacterium (assembly GCA_035506655.1). Taxonomy (GTDB): domain Bacteria; phylum Actinomycetota; class Thermoleophilia; order Gaiellales; family Gaiellaceae; genus Palsa-739. The sequence goes on along the minus strand of DATJOZ010000021.1, from coordinate 23,294 downwards.
GATCGGGCCCTTGTTCGCCAAGCACCGGATCCTGAGCCAGGTCGCGGGACACAACGTCGCGGTGCTGAAGGCGCTCCCGCCGCTCGTCGTCACCGACGAGGACGTCGAGTACTTCGTGGACTCGCTGCGCGCGACGATCAGGAAGGCGCAGCGCATCCCGACCTCGGTCGGGCGACTCGCGCTGACCGCCGCCCGCGCGCGCTAGGTGTCGCGCGGCTCCCAGCGGAAGCGGAAGATCGCGAACACGAGGCCCGCGACGCCCCACAACGCCATGACCAGGAGGTCCTCCGGTTTCGACCAGATCGTCTCGCCGCGCAGGTAGACGGCGTTGACGAGGTCGATGAAGTACTTCAGCGGCAGCACGTCGCCGATCGCGCGCAGGAACGCCGGGTAGTGCAGCGTCGGTCCGAACGCGCCGCTCAGGAACGCCATCGGCAGCAGGATGAAGTTCACGACCGCGGACGAGCCCTCGGCCGACCGGATCACCGACGCGGTCGCGACGCCGAGCGCCGCGAACATCGCCGTCCCGACGACGATCGCGCCGGCGAGCGAGCCGGGATCGCCCGGGAACGGTGTCGAGTAGAACGCCTTCCCGATCAGGAACAGCGCGACCGTCTGGAGCGCGAACACGATCAGCGTCGAGGTGAGCAACGCCGCGATGTACGTCGCCGCCGGCAGCGGCGTCGCGCGCAGCCGCTTCAGGATCGCCGCCTCGCGCCGTACGACGAGCTGGATCGCGAGCCCGGCGAACGCGGTGTTCGCGCAGCCGTAGCCGATCAGCCCGGCGAGCAGCGCCTGCGACGCCGGCACGCCGTAGATCTTCCCGCTGTAGACCGAGCCGAGCAGCACGAACAGCAGCATCGGGAAGAGGAAGATGAAGAGCGCCGCCTCCTTGCTGCGCCAGAACAGGAGCTGCTCGCTGCGCAGCTGGTGTCCGAAGAGGCGCAGCCGCCCGCGCGACGCGCGCGCGTCCCGCACCGCGATCGCCTCGGTGCTCACTCGGCGTCCTCCTCGGTGAGCGCGAGGTACACGTCCTCGAGCGTCGGACGGCGCACCTCGAGCCGGTCGAGCTCCTCGCCGCGCGCGACCGCGTCCGCGGTGAGCTCGTGCAGCACGCGGGTCGGCTCCGACGTCGTGACGACGACCTCTTCGCCGTCGCGGCGGTAGCGGATCTCGACTTCCAGATCGCCCGTCGTCAGCTCGCGCGGCGTGCCGACGCGCACGATCGCGCCGTCGCGCATCACCGCGACGCGGTCGGCGAGCTGCTCCGCCTCGTCGAGGTAGTGCGTCGTGAGGAGCACCGTCTTTCCGAGCGACCGGAGCGAGCGGATCATGTCCCACGCCGCGCGCCGCGCCGCGGGGTCGAACCCCGTCGTCGGCTCATCGAGGAACACGAGCTCCGGGTCGCCGACGAGCGCGATGCCGAGGTCGAGCCTGCGCTTCTGCCCGCCCGACAGCGTCTTCACCCGCGCGTCGCGCTTCTCGCCGAGCCCGACGAGCTCGATCACCTCGTCGACCGGACGCGGCCGCGCGTAGTACCCGGCGAACATCGAGTGCGTCTCGCGCACCGTGAGGTTCGGCGAGAGCTGCGACTGCTGCAGCACGACGCCGATGCGCTCGCGGAAGTCCGGCCCTGGCTTCTCCGGGTCGTTGCCGAGCACCGACACGTCGCCGCCGTCGCGCCGCCGGTAGCCCTCGAGGATCTCGACCGTCGTCGTCTTGCCGGCGCCGTTCGGCCCGAGCAGGCCGAAGACCTCGCCCGCCGCGATCTCGAAGTCGATGCCGCGCACGGCCTCGAGGTGGCCGTACGACTTGCGCAGCCCGCTGACGGAGATCGCGTTCACGGCGGCCAGGATAGTGGCGGTAGAGTCGCGTCGTGGCAGGCTTCCGCTACGTCGTCTGCGACGTCTTCACCGACACGCCGCTGGCCGGGAACCAGCTTGCGGTCTTCACCGACGCGCGCGAGATCCCCGAGGAGACGCTCCAGCCGCTCGCGCGCGAGCTGAACTACTCGGAGTCGACGTTCGTCTATCCGCCCGAGGCCGACGGGCACGTGAAGATGCGGATCTTCACACCCTCGCGCGAGATGCCGTTCGCCGGGCACCCGACGCTCGGGACGGCGTTCGTGCTCGCCGGGCCGCTGCAGCTCGACGAGCTGCGGATCGAGACGGGGCGCGGCACGGTTCCGGTGCGGCTCGAGCGCGACGGCAATCGGATCGTCTTCGGGCGGATGACGCAGCCGCTGCCGACGATCGACCCGTACGAGCGCGCGGACGAGCTCGTCGAGGCGCTCGGCGTCGAGCCGCGGCTCCCGGTCGAGGTCTACGACAACGGCGTGCGCCACGTGTACGTCGCGCTCGCGTCGGAGGCGGAGGTCGCTGAGCTCGCGCCGAGCTCGTCGCGGCTCGCCGCGTTCGGGAACGACTGCATCAACTGCTTCGCCGGTAGCGGCGCGAAATGGAAGACGCGGATGTTCGCGCCGGGGTCCGGCGTCGCAGAGGACCCGGCGACCGGATCGGCCGCAGGGCCGCTCGCGCTCCATCTCGCACGTCACGAGCGGATCGCCTTCGGCGACGAGATCGAGATCTCGCAGGGCGCGGAGATCGGGCGGCCGTCGACGCTCTTCGCACGCGTGACGGGTACGCGCGACGCCGTCGAGCGCGTCGAGGTCGGCGGCTCCGCGGTGGTCGTCGCGCGCGGCGAGTTTCGCCTCTAGCGATGCGCATCGCGGTCTCAGGCCCGAGCGGCAGCGGCAAGACGACGCTCGCCGCGGAGCTGTCGCGCCGGCTCGGCATCCGCCACGTCGAGATCGACGCGCTCCACCACGGGCCGAACTGGGAGTCGTGCGGCGCCGACGTCCTGCGCGAGCGCGTCGGCGCCGCGCTCGAGGGCGACGGGTGGATCGTCGACTCGACATACCGCGGCATGCTCGGCGACCTCGTCTACGAGCGCGCGGAGACGTTCGTCTGGCTCGACCTCCCGGTGCACCTCGTGATGTGGCGGCTCGTGCGGCGCACGCACGTCCGCGGCCGCGACAACGTCGAGCTCTGGAACGGGAACGTCGAGCCGGGCTGGCGCGAGTCGGTCCCGCTCCTGATCTGGCCCGCGTTCAAGCGCTGCTTCGAGAACCGGCGCGAGTACCCCGCACGGCTCGCGCGCTTCCCGCACCTCGACGTGCACCGGCTCCGGAGCGACGACGAGGTGCGCGCGTTCGTCGCTCAGGTGTCTGACACGAAGTCGTGACCGAATGTCTGGCACCAAGCGCCCGTCTGGTGTCAGACACCAAATCGAGCTCTGGTGTCAGACACCTCAGTCGATCCAGGCGACCGCGTCGACGTCCGGCAGCTCCGGCTCGAGCGAGCGCCAGAAGATGCCGCCGTCGGTCGAGACGTAGAGCCGGTTGCGCGCCGCGTAGAGGATCCGGTCCGGGTCGTCGTCCGCCACCGCGACGGCGAACCCGGGCGGGAGGCCGCCGCCGGACTCGCGCCAGGTCAGGCCGCCGTCGTGCGAGAGCGCGAGCGGCGGCCGGCGGTCGAGCAGCGCGACGACGGTCGAGCCGGAGCCTGCAGTCGCGACGACGCGTGGCAGCTCGACGCGCGGCGCGTCGGCAGCGGGAACCTCGGCGCCCGGCCCGAGCACCGTCTCCGTCTCGACGTCGACGAGGAGCACGCCGTCCGCCGTCCCGACCGCTGCGATCACCGCAGGCTCCCCGCGAGGAGCGCTGCGACGAGCGCCGTCGCGCGCCGCGCGGCCGACACCGGCGCGTGCCCGTCCGCGCGCGCGGCGAGGTACGCCGCGCCGAACGCGTCGCCGGCGCCGGTCGGCTCGACCTGCACCGGCCGCGCCGGCACGCGCGTCGCCTTCCCGTCCGCGATCACGAGCGACCCCTCGAGCCCGAACGTCACGAGCACCTCCGGCACGCCGAGCGAGCGCAGCGACTCGAGGTCGTCATCGCCGACGATCGCGCGCGCCTCCTCCTCGGCGAGCTTGAGGATCGTGATGTGCCGAAGCAGCTCGCGGTCGAAGTCGTCGTCGAGCGCCAGCGGCCCGAGCTCGCGCCGGCGCACGAGGCCCTGCCCGTCGAAGAGGACCCGCCGGCCGCGCGCCACCTCCGCGACCACCTCGGCGGTGAACTCGCCGCGCAGCAGCGGCGCGACCTGGAGCCAGTCGATGCGCCGCATCAGGTCGGGCGACGCCTCGCGCAGCCGCCACGGGTCGCCGAGCGCCTCGACGCGCATCGTCCGGACCCCGGCGTCGTCGTAGGAGAAGGAGAAGCCCGTCGTCGTCCTCCCGACGGCGAGCGTCGACGGCAGCCCGCACGTGGCGAGCTTCCGCTGGAAGTCGCGCCGCTCCGGCTCGCCGCACTTCGCGAAGATCGTCGCCGCGAGCCCGAGCCCGCGGAACGCGCGCGCCCCGTGCCACGTCCCGCCGCCGATCTTCGGCGGTCCGCCCGCCACGACGTCGCGGGAGAGATGCCCGATCACGGCCAGCGGGCGCACCCGCGAAGCCTAGTCCCGGGCTTCGAGCGGTACTGCCGAACCGCGCGCCGCGAGCGAGAACCCGAGCGCGATCACGAACGCGGCGGCGAAGCTCGGCAGCGACGCGCCGAAGCTCACGTTGCCGGGGTGCGTGTGCGCGACGGCGTCGGTCCACCACGACGGCCCGACCGGCGACAGCCACTGGTAGAGGCCGAAGCCGACGAGCCACGCTGCGAGCTGCGGCACGCGCCACGCCGGCCCCTCGAAGATCGCCGCCGGCGAGTAGTGCGCGCCGGCCGCGAGCCAGTCCGCGACGAGCACGCCGAAGAGCGGCACGAAGAACGAGCCGAGCAGGTAGAGGAAGTTCTGGTAGTTGCCGAGGTTCAGCGCGAGCGCGAGCACCGTCGCGACGGCCGAGACGATCGTGATCAGCAGCCGCTGCGACACCTTCGGCAGGAGGTTCTGGAGCGAGACCGCGGTCGAGTAGATGTCGGCGAAGGCCTTCTCGCTCTCGTCGATCGTGATCGCGAGGAGCGCGACGAGCGCGATGCCGCCCGCGGCCGCGACCGCGGTCGGCAGCGACTGCGCGTCGGCGACTCCGCGCGCGAGGACGATCAGGATCCCGAGCCCGATGCACCAGATCGTCGGCATGAAGTAGCCGAGGCCCGCGCCGAGCGCCGCGCCGCGCTTCGTCTTCGAGAAGCGCGTGTAGTCCGCGGCAAGCGGCGTCCACGAGACGATGCTGCCGATCACGAGGTCGACCGCCTGGCCGAACGTCGGGAAGCCGCCCTTCCCCGGAGCCGACCAGAACGCGTGCAGGTGCGACTTCGAGATCGCCCAGTACGTGAGGTACCCCATCGCGAACAGCAGCGCCCACGACGCGAACTTCCGGAGGTAGCGGCGCACGAACCCGATCGGCCCGAGCATCCCGAGCCCCCAGCTCAGCACGCCGAAGACGATCGTCCAGAGCCACGTCCCCTTCCAGCCGAGGAGATGGTCGGAGAGCGCCGCCGCGGCCGTCGCGATGATGATCAGCTCGAACGTCGACCAGCCGACGTTCTGCGCGACGTTCAGCACCGTCGGCGCGTACGAGCCCCGGCGCCCGAGCGGCGCGCGCAGCAGCACCATTCCCGGCACGCGCGCGTCGGCGCCGATCAGGGCGGCGAGCCCGAGCAGCACGTTGCCGACGATCGCGCCGACGACGATCGCGAGGAACGCGTCGCGCAGCGACAGCGCCGGCACGAGCAGCGCGCCGATCACGATCACGAGCAGCGAGACGGAGAGGTTGCCCCAGAGCAGCGCCGAGTCGAGGCCGCTGAGCACCCGCAGGCGCTCCGGGACCGGCGTGATCCCCCAGCTCGGCGTCCTGTCGCTCATGCACGGAAAAGCCTATCCTCGGGTCGGCGACACCCGGCAGACGCGAAGCGAGGAGGCATCGTGACCGAGCGGAAGACATTCACCGCGGACGAGGCCAGGCAGTACGGCGCGGAGATCGGCATCGACTGGCAGCGTGCCCCGTTCGGCGTCGACGAGTTCAGGAACGGGATGGACGTCGAGCTGGAGCACGGTCTCCACGACGCAGGGACGAACGTCACCGACGACGACCCGCACGTGACCGCGAAGATCGCGCTCGCGCACCTGAACGAGTTCCCTGACTACTACACGCGGCTCGAGAAGATGGAGGAGGACGCGAAGCGCGACTGGGCGATGAAGGCCGGCTACTAGCCGAGCAGGCGCCGCAGCACGAACGGGAGGATGCCGCCGTGGCGCAGGTACTCGCGCTCGCGCGGCGTGTCGAGCCGGACGATCGCGCGGAACTCCCTGTCGTCGGCGCGCACGGTCACCTCGTCGGCCTCCGCGTTGTCGACGCCGAGGATCGAGTACTCCTCGCGGCCGGTGAGCCCGAGCGACCCGCGGCTCTCGCCCGGCATGAACTGGAGCGGCAGCACGCCCATCATCAGGAGGTTCGAGCGGTGGATCCGCTCGTACGACTCCGCGATCGCCGCGCGCACGCCGAGGAGGTTCGGCCCCTTCGCCGCCCAGTCGCGTGACGAGCCCGAGCCGTACTCCTTCCCCGCGATCACGATCGTCGGGACGCCCTCGTCGCGGTAACGCATCGCCGCGTCGTAGATCGTCGTCTCCCCGCCGTCCGGCAGGTGCACCGTCCACGTTCCCTCGGAGCCCGGGACGAGCTGGTTGCGCAGCCGGACGTTCGCGAACGTGCCGCGCATCATCACCTCGTGGTTGCCGCGGCGCGCGCCGTACGAGTTGAAGTCGCGGCGCTCGACGCCGTGCTCGGTGAGATACGCGCCGGCGGGTGAGTCCGGGCGGATCGCGCCGGCGGGCGAGATGTGGTCGGTCGTGACGGAGTCCCCGAGGATGACGAGGCAGCGCGCGCCGACGACGTCGTCCACCGTCCCCGGCTCGCGCCGCATCCCGTCGAAGTACGGCGGGAGGCGCACGTACGTCGAGTCCGGCTCCCACGCGAAGAGGTCGCCGTGCGGCGTGTCGAGCGCGGCCCAGCGGTCGTCGCCGGTGTAGACGTCGGCGTACGTCCGCGCGTACATCTCACCGTCGACCGAGCCGGCGATCGTCGCGTCGATCTCCTCACGGGTCGGCCAGATGTCGCGAAGGTAGACGTCGTCCCCGGCGTCGTCCTGGCCGAGCGGCTCGTTCAGCAGGTCGACGTCCATGCGGCCTGCGAGCGCGTACGCGACGACGAGCGGCGGCGACGCGAGGTAGTTCGCCTTCACGTCGCCGTGGATGCGCGCCTCGAAGTTCCGGTTGCCGGAGAGCACCGCGCAGACGACGAGCCCGCCGTCGTTCACGGCCGACGCGATCGCGTCCGGCAGCGGGCCCGAGTTTCCGATGCACGTCGTGCAGCCGTAGCCGACGAGGTTGAAGCCGAGCTCGTCGAGGTAGCGGTCGAGGCCGGCCCGGCGGTAGTACTCGGTGACGACCTTCGAGCCCGGCGCGAGCGACGACTTCACCCACGGCTTTCGCTTGAGGCCCCGCTCGACCGCGTTCTTCGCGAGGATCCCCGCGCCGATCATCACGGACGGGTTCGACGTGTTCGTGCACGAGGTGATCGCCGCGATCACGACGGAGCCGTGCTCGAGCGCGTAGTCCTCGCCCGCCACGGGCACGCGCTTCTTCTCGAGCGTCGCCGTGTGCGACGGGACGGGGTCGGAGTCCGCGACGCCGTCCGGCGTCGGCGGGTCGCTCGCGGGGAACGAGTCCGCGATCTCCTTGTCGTACGTCCCGTTCGTGTACTCGACGCCGAACGTGTCGAGCGACTCGATGAACGCCTCCTTCGCCGACGCGAGCGGAACGCGGTCCTGCGGGCGGCGCGGCCCGGCGAGCGACGGCTCGACGTCGCCGAGATCGAGCTCGACGACCTCCGAGTACGTCGGGTGCTCGTCCGGCTCGTGCCAGAGCAGGTTCTCCTTGCAGTACGCCTCGACGAGCGCGATGCGCCCGGCGTCGCGGCCCGTGAGCCGGAGGTACGCGAGCGTCACGTCGTCGACCGGGAAGAAGCCGCACGTCGCGCCGTACTCGGGGCTCATGTTCCCGAGCGTCGCGCGGTCGGCGAGCGCGAGCGATCCGACGCCCGGCCCGAAGTACTCGACGAGCTTCCCGACGACGCCGGTCCTGCGGAGCATCTGCGTCACCGTCAGCACGAGGTCGGTGGCGGTCGCGCCCTCGGGCAGCGAGCCGGTGAGCCGGAAGCCGACGACCTGCGGCACGAGCATCGACAGCGCCTCGCCGAGCATCGCCGCCTCCGCCTCGATCCCGCCGACGCCCCAGCCGAGGACGCCGAGCCCGTTCACCATCGTCGTGTGCGAGTCGGTGCCGACGAGCGTGTCGGGGAAGGCGACGCCGTCGCGCGACTCGACGACGCGCGCGAGGTACTCGAGGTTGACCTGGTGGCAGATGCCCGTGTTCGGCGGGACGACCTTCACGTTGTCGAACGCGGTCTGGCTCCAGCGGAGGAAGGCGTAGCGCTCGCGGTTCCGCTCGAACTCGAGCTCGACGTTCCGCTCGAGCGCGAGCCGCGACGCGAACTCGTCGACCTGGACGGAGTGGTCGATACGAGCTCGGCCGGGATCAGCGGGTTGATCCGCGCCGGGTCGCCGCCCTGGTCGCGCATCGCGTCGCGCATCGCCGCGAGGTCGACGATCGCCGGGACGCCGGTGAAGTCCTGGAGGAGCACCCGCGCCGGCATGAACGAGATCTCCCGCGAGGGCTCGTCCGCCGCGACCCAGCCTGCGACCGCCTCGACCTCGGCCTCGGAGCCCGACCGGAGGACGTTCTCGAGGAGGATCCGCAGCGTGTACGGGAGCCGGTGGACGTCCCACCGCTCCTGGAGGGCGTCGAGCCGGAGGATCTCGTAGGCGCGGTCTCCGACCGTGAGCTGGGACCGGGCGCCGAAGGGATCCACCATCACTCCGATTCAAGCAGAAGGGGACCGCGCCACCGGCTTAACGCGCGCTTAACCATCGGGAACCGGCCGATAAATGTCGCCGGGGTAAGAACAGGGTTGTGGGAAACGAGCCATCGCCCCGCACGCTCGCGCGCGGCGGCGCCCTCGTCGCAGCGGGCGCCGTCGGCGCGGCGATCGCCGTCGGGATCGTCGCGGCCGTCGGCGGGATCGGCGCCGCGTCGACGACGGTCCGCGAAGTCCTGCCGTCCTCGGCGCCGCAGTCCTCGCCGGAGGAGGCGTCGTTCGCGCACGCCGCCCACCAGCTCACGATCCACCAGATCTACATGCGCTCGGCACCGGGCGTCGTGCAGGTGACGGCGACCTCGAAGGTCACGACGCAGCCGAACCCGTTCTTCGACCCCTTCGGCGTCCCGCAGACGCAGACGACGCAGGCGCTCGGCTCCGGCTTCGTGATCGACAAGGCCGGGCACATCGTCACGAACTACCACGTCGTCCAGGGCGCGTCGAAGGTCGAGGTCAGCTTCTCGAACAACGAGCGGCTGCCCGCGACGATCGTCGGCCGCGACCCGTCGACCGACGTCGCCGTGCTCGACGTGAAGGCGCACTCGCGCGCGTTCACGCCGCTGCTGCTCGGCAACTCGGACGCCGTCGAGGTCGGGGACTCTGTCGTCGCCATCGGCAACCCGCTCGGCGAGGACCGCTCGATCACGTCGGGGATCGTCAGCGCGCTGCAGCGGCAGATCGTCGCTCCGAACGGCGCGCCGATCGACCACGTGATCCAGACGGACGCCGCGCTGAACCACGGCAACTCCGGCGGCCCGCTGTTGAACACGTTCGGTCAGGTGATCGGCGTCAACTCGCAGATCCAGACCGACGGCTCGAACGGGAACATCGGCATCGGCTTCGCAATCCCGATCAACACGGTGAAGAGCGTCGCCGCGCAGCTGATCACGAACGGCGTCGTGGAGCATCCGTTCCTCGGCGTCGACGCGCGCGCGATCACCGCCGACATCGCGAGACTGTTCCGCCTGCCGGTGAAGAGCGGGCTGCTCGTCAGCTCGGTCTGCCCCGCGACCGGCGCGTCGAAGGCCGGCCTGCACGGCGCGACGCAGCAGGTGACCGTCGCGGGCGAGACGTGGCCGCTCGGCGGCGACATCATCGTCAAGGCCGACGGCGTCCCCGTCGCGTCGGTCGAGCAGCTGCGGTCGCTCATCGGCCAGAAGAAGCCCGGAGACTCGCTCCGGCTCGAGATCTACCGCGGCACGAAAAACACGACCTTGAAGGTGAAGCTTGGGCGGCAGCCGCTCACATCGCGCTGCTGACCCGACCGCTCGGCCCCGCACCCCTTGGGGCCGGCTCCCGTTGCCGCAGGCCAGCGCGGCGACGGGCGCATGAGACGGGGGCCCCGACCGCCTGCCCGGGGCCCCCGACTCACTTTCCGCGCGGGAACCTGCGGTTCTCGCGCGGGTTGAGGCACGCGTGGCGTGTCGCGTCGAGCGCTACGGCGAGAGCGCGGTCTCGCCTTCGCGCGCGACGCGCGGTCCACACAGAGATCGCTCAGGGTGCACGACGAAACGACCGCGGAGCCGGGACCGCGCTCCCGGCGGGAGCGCAGACCGGAACCGCCACCAGCGCCGAAGGAGGGGGCCAGCGGAGGAACCCTGGGTTCCTCCGCTACCTTTGGGCGGGTGGAGCGGGAGGAACTGCAGCTCGGTCGGATCGAGCGTGTGGACGAGGAAGGGACTCCTCTCGAGGACGAGGATCTTTGGACCGGTGAGGACGAGGCCGACCATCTCGGCTGGTACTGCGTCGCGACCGACCCGTTTCCCTGCCCTGCCGAAGGGTGCGGGTTCATCGCGGTCTTCATGACGGCCGCGCATCTCGTGCTCGTCTGGCAGGAGCAGGACGACCCGAATCTCCTGCGCCACGCGCAGCGCGCGAAGGAGGTCGGCCGCAACCCGCGCGTCGTCACCTACGAGTCGATCTTCGGCCCGAGCGCGTCGTACTACGCCTGGGAGGCCGCGGGCCGGCCCGTGCACGGGGTTCGGCGCTCGTAATGCCGACGCAGACCGAGACGCTCCAGGTAACCGGCATCCGCTGTGAGCGGTGCGTCGGCCGGCTCGCCGGCGCGCTGCAGGGGCACGACGGGCTCGAGTACGCGAACGCGAACCTCATGGGCCAGGTCACGCTCTCGTGGGACGACGAGCGCACGAGCCGCGACGCGATCCTCGACGCGATGCGCCGCGCCGGCTTCCGCGAAGCGGAATAGGAACGCGCCGCCGCCCGTTCCAGAGGCAATGGAGCGCAGTGGTAGCGTTGCCTGCGTGGCCGAGCGCGAGGACGCCAACGACGACGACGAGGGTGCCGAGCCGCTCCAGATAGCGACGGAGGCCCGCGACCGCGTCCGGTTCGAGGAGGACGCGCTCGCGCTCGCCGACCAGGTCTACCGCGTCGCCCGCCACCTCGCGAACTCGCGCGAGGAGGCCGAGGATCTCGTCCAGGAGACGTACGCGCGTGCGTTCCGCAGCTGGCGCTCGTTCCAGCCCGGGACGAACCTCCGCGCCTGGCTGCTGCGGATCCTCACGAACCTCAACATCGACCGCGGGCGGCGGACGCAGCGGGCGCCCCAGATGACGCCGCTCGAGGCGAACGACTACTTCCTCTACGACAAGCTCGCGGAGTCGGGCGACGGTGCGACCGACGAGGATCGCGTCGTCGAGCGGCTCTCTCAAGATGACGTCGTGGCCGCGCTGTCTGCGGTGCCCCACGACTTCCGCGACGTCATCGTGCTCGTCGATCTCGGCGACTTCAGCTACCAGGACGCGGCCCAGATCCTCGACATCCCGATCGGGACGGTGATGTCACGGCTCCACAGGGGACGCCGCATCCTGAAGCGCGAGCTCGCGGAATCGCTTCCGGAGGGTGAGGCATGACGACCGACTACTTCGACGACGGCTGTTCGCACTGCGAGGAGATGATGCAGCCGTACCTCGACCACGTCCTGAGCGACGCGGAGGTACGGGATGCGGAGCGTCATCTCGACGAGTGCGAGACGTGCAGGAAGCGGTACCGCTTCGAGGAGAGCCTGCGCGTCTACGTGCGGCTCGCCGTCGCCGAGCAGATGTCGCCCGAGCTGAAGGAGAAGCTCGCGGCGCTCCGCGTCCCGCTCGACTGAGCCGGCGCGCTACGGGCCGGTCTTCGGCCCGACGATGACGAGGAGCCGCCGCGGGTCGGTCCCGCCGGGGAGCGGCTGCAGCGGCGCGTCGAGCTCGCGCGCGAGGCGCATGCCGATCGCCTGGCCGCCCGGCGGGAAGTAGACCTGCGTCTGCGGGTACGTGAAGCTCGACGCCCTGCCGACGTGCGTGACGCGGTACGACAGCGCCTGGATGCGGCTCGCGACCGAGCGCGTCCACACGATGTCGCCGCTCCCGTTCAGCACGACGACCTTGATCGCCCACGGCGGCGGCAGCGTCGCGACCTTCGCCGTGGTCCCGGCGACCTTGTGGTTGTGGCTCTGCGCGGCGAGCACGACGGCGAGCGTCAGCGCGAGCACCGCGGCTCCGACCGCGGCGACGGCGAGGAGCCTCCGGAGCGGACTGATCTCGGCGGGCTTCGGCGGGACCGGGAGGCCTGCGAGCTCGAGCGCCTCACGGTGGTCGACGCCGAGCGCGCTCGCGGCGAGCATCGCGGCGAGGAGCGCCGAGTCCGGGTTCGCGAAGCGGTAGAGGCGGCCCTCCTCGAGCCAGCGCAGCTCGTCCGCGGAGATGCCGGCGCGCTTCGCCGTCTCCTCGACGGTCAGCTTGCGATGGAGGCGCGCGTGGGCGAGCGGCGACTGGCCGGTGCTCGGCTCGACGTGCTCGACCGGCGCCGCGACGGGGGGCGCGGCGGGCTCGGGGTGGGGAAGCGGGCGGGCGAACTCCATGCGACTTTCCGGATTCGGCGTCCCGGGGCGGGAACCTCCCGGAACTCATCGGCGGACATCGACGTCGCCTGGAGGGGTGAGGTCGTCGCAGGCCACGAGCCGGGCCTCCAGGGCCCGGGCGCCCGCGTCCGGGACGAGCGGCCAGGCGGCCCGGGCGAGCAGGACGGGATGGAGCCGCTGCCCGCCGTACGCCGCGGCGACGACGTCGCCGCCGTCCTCCCGCCAGGACGCGACGACCCGGTCGACCGCCCGCGGGTCGAGGTCCGGGCCGTCGGCGAGGACGACGAGCGCGGCCTCCGCGTCGTCCGGCAGCGCGGCCAGCCCGCAGCGGAGCGACGCGCCGGGGCCGAGCTCCCACTCCGGGCAGCGGACGGTCGCGGCGTCCGTCTCGACCTCGTGCGCGCCGAGCACGACGACGATCGCGTCGACCGAGCGTGCGGCGCGCACACGCTCGAGCACGGACGGCAGGAGGTCGACCTGCTTCGGCGGCGTCACGCCGTACCGCGACGACGCGCCCGCGGCGAGGACGACGGCTGCGATCACACGTCGATTATGAGCAGCCCTTGAGGGCCGCCCACCGCGCCTGGACGTTCGCGACGTACGCGAAGGTCTCCGGGCCGGGAGCACCGCCCGCGCGGTCGACCGCGGTCGGGCCGGCGTTGTAGGCGGCGAGCGCGAGGTCGGTGCGCGAGTAGCGGTCGAGCAGGATCTTCAGATACCGCGCGCCGGCGAGGACGTTCGCCGACGGCGAGTTCACGTCGAGGTTCAGGAGCTTCCCCGTCGACGGGAGGACCTGCAGCAGGCCGCGCGCGTCGGCCTCGGAGCGCGCGTCGGGCTTGAAGCGCGACTCGACCTCCGCGACCGCGACGAGCATCGAGAGCTGGAAGCCGGTGTCGCGCGCCGCGCGCACGAACGCGGGCCGGAACCGCGCCGGGATCGGGCAGCGGCCGAGCGAGAGCGTGTTCTTCGCCGGCAGCGCCGGAATCCGCGGCACCGCGGGCGGCACGGCCGCCGCCGCCGCCTTCCCGTGCGCCGACCCGGCGACCGCGCCGAGGCACGCAGCGCACGCCACGCCGAGGAGGATGAGCAGCCGCGTACCCACCGGCGCCGATCCTACTAAGTCGAGACTACGGCGAGGGCCCGGGCGACGAGGGCCCGCGCGACCTCGAGCTTCCAGGCCGTCCGCGGCAGCGGGGTCGCCGCATCGAGGCCGTCCGGGCCGCCGATCCGCCACGGGACCGGGGCGACGCCGGCGAGCGCGATCCGGGTCTCGCCGCCGACGCGCGCTGCAGCGACGCCGACGAGCGGGAACGCCCAGCGCTTCCGGTCCATCGCCTTCAGGTAGACGCTCCGTTCGACCTCCGGCAGCTCGAGCTCGAGGATCAGCTCGCCGGGCTCGAGGGTGGTCACGCGCCGGTCGGCCTCGTCGGGGAGGCGGTAGAGCTCCTCGACCGGGGCCTCGCGCTGCGTCGTCCGCAGGCGCGCGCCGAGCGCGACGAGTGCCGCCGCGACGTCGGACGGGTGCGCCGACGCGCAGAAGTCGTTGGCGAAGATCGCGTGCTCCCGGTGCTCGCCCTCACGCGCGTGGCAGCGGTCGCCGCCGTGGAGGCGGCACGGATAGTCGAGCCGCCAGTACCAGCAGCGCGTCTCCTGGAGGAGGTTCCCGCCGACGGAGCCCATCGCGCGGAGCTGCGGCGACGCCGCGAGCCGGCATGCCTCGCGCAGCGCGTCCGGGATCGTCCCGTCGGCCTCGAGCTCCGCGAGCGACGTGCCGGCGCCGATCCGCGCCCCGTCGATCCCGCGCGGGACGACGTCGCGGACGTCGACGAGGCGCTCGGTCGCGAGCAGCTTGTCCCGCAGCAGCGGCACGACCTCCGTGCCGCCGTGGATCGCGATGCCGCCGTCCAGGTCGTCGGCGGACGCGGCCTTAACGAGCTCCAACGCGCTCCTTCGCGCCGGCCTTCGCCCGCTCGCGCGCCTCGGCGAGCGCGCGCAGCATCTCCTCGCGCGAGATCGGGATCTCGTGGACGTCGGCGCCCGTCGCGTCGCGGATCGCGTTCGCGATCGCGGCGGCGGTCGGGATGATCGGCGGCTCGCCGAGGCCCTTCGAGCCGAGGTTCGTCAGGTGCGCGTCGGGCACGTCGACGAACTCGCTCACGATCTCCGGCACGTCGGCGATCGTCGGCATGCGGTACGCGTCGAGCGACGTCGTGAGCACGGCGCCCGTCTCCGGATCGAGCAGCCGTTCCTCCGAGAGCGTGTGGCCGATGCCCTGGACGACGCCGCCCTCGACCTGGCTCTGCGCGCCGAGCGGGTTGACGACGCGGCCGACGTCGTGGATCGCGGCGACGCGCAGCACGCGCACCTCGCCGGTCTCGACGTCGACGGCGACCTCCGCGACCTGGACGCCGAACGTCAGGACGCTCATCCCGGCCGGGTTCGGGCCGCGCGCGCCCTTGCCGAGGATCTGCGCGCTGTCGAGGATCCCGACGAGCTCCTCCAGCGGGACCGACACCGTGCCGTCCGCGGAGACGACGACGCCGTCGCGGATGTCGATCGCGTCCTCCGCGACGCCGTAGCGCTGCGCCGCGATCTCGACGATCTGCCGCTTCGCGTCCGCCGCCGCCGCGCGCACCGCGGGGCCGACCGACGGGAGCGTGGACGAGCCGGCGGAGAGCGTCGCGTACGGGCCGCGCGCGCTGTCGCCGAGCGAGACCTCGACGCGGTCGAGCGGGACGCCGAGCTCCTCGGCCGCGATCTGCGCCATCGCCGTGCGCGTGCCGGTGCCGATGTCCTGCATCGCGGTGACGACGGCGATGCGCCCGTCCGACCCGACGCGCGTCCACGCGTACGACGGCGGGCCGCCGCCGCCGTACCAGATCTGGCTCGCCGTCCCGACGCCGTAGCGCCACGTCGCGTCCGAACGCGACCGCACCTCGTGCCGGCGCTCCCAGTGCTTGTCGGCGAGCGCGTAACAGTCGAGCAGATGCTTCGACGAGTACGGCATCCCGTCGTTCGACTCCGCGTGGTTGCGGCGGCGCAGCTCGAGCGGGTCGAGTTCGAGCTTCGCCGCGAGCTCGTCGATCAGGCACTCGAGCCCGAACGTCCCCTCGACGAAGCCCGGCGCGCGGAACGCCTTCATCGGCGGCGTGTTGAGCTTCGCGCCGTACGTGACCGTGCGGACGTTCTCGCACGCGTACAGCATCCGCATCGGGCCCTCCGTCGACGCGCTCCAGCCGGCCCAGCCGACGGCGTTCGTGAACTCGCCGGCGAGCGCGACGATCGTGCCGTCGCTCGTCGCGCCGACCGTGAGCTTCTGGATCGTCGCGTTGCGATTCCCGGCGGCGGTGTTCTCCTCGCGGCGCGTCATCGCGCAGCGCACCGGCCGGCCCGCGCGCCGCGCAAGCTCAGCGGCGACGAACGTGACCTCGCCCGGGTCGTTCTTCGAGCCGAAGCCGCCGCCCATGAACTCGCAGACGACGCGCACCTTGTCGGCCGGCATCCCGAGCTCCTTCGCAACGGCCGCGCGCACGCCCCAGATGTACTGCGTCGAGATGTAGACGGTGAGCGAGTCGCCGATCCATTCGCAGACGGCCTGATGCGTCTCCATCGAGTTGTGGAGGAGCGTCTGCGTGCGGTACGTCGACTCGACGACGACGTCCGCCGACGCGAGCGCACGGTCGACGTCGCCGCGCTCGTAGTGTCGCGGCTCGACGGTGAGCGCCCCGCGCGCGACCGCGTCCTCCGGGTCGAGGACGGCCTCGAGCTGCTCCCACTCGACGACGATCGCGTCGAGCGCGGCGCGCGCCGCACCGAACGTGTCCGCCGCGACCGCCGCGACCGGTGCGCCGACGTAGCCCGGCTCCTCGACGAGCGCCGCGATCTCGCCCGGTCCGAGCGCCGCGCGCACGCCCGGAAGCGCGAGCGCCGGCGCGAGGTCGATCCGCGTCACACGCGCGTGCGCGTGCGGCGAGCGGAGCACCGCCGCGTGGAGCATCCCGAGCAGCTGGAGGTCGGCCGTGTACCGCGCCTCGCCGCGCACCCGCGCGAGCCCGTCGACCCGCGACGCCGGACGGCCGACGACCGCGCCGGGGCCCGCCGGCCACTGCTCCAGCGGATCCTCCTCGACGACGAGCCACACCTCCTCGTAGCGGCCCTCGACCTCCTTCTCGGTGCGGATCAGTCGCGCCAATGCAGGATCGCCTCCTCGATCTTCGGATACGTGCCGCAGCGGCAGATGTTCCCCGCCATCCGGTGGCGGATCTCCTCGACGGTCGGCTCCGGGCTCGACGCGACGAGCGCGGCGGCGGAGACGACCTGGCCCGGCGTGCAGAAGCCGCACTGCACGGCGTCGGCGCGGACGAACGCCTCGACGAGCGGATGGTCGCGCAGCCCTTCGATCGTCGTCACCTCGTCGTCGACGCGGTGCGCGAGCGTGATGCACGAGAGCGTCGGTACGCCGCCGACCTGCACCGTGCAGGCGCCGCAGTGTCCCTCGTTGCACGCGATCTTCGTGCCGGTGAGCCCGAGCCGCTCGCGGAGCACGTGCGCGAGGCTCTCGCCGACCGGCGCGTCGAGCGCGTGCCCGTTGCCGTTGACGGTCAGCCGCAGCTCAGGCACGCGTCGTCACCGTGACGATGTTGGCGATGTGCATGAGCCGGAAGGCGGTTCGCGCGACGACGCGCTGCTCGCCTTCGTCCTCGATCTCCGGCACGGTGCGCCACAGGTCACGTGCGACGGTCAAGAGCTCGCGGATCTGCTCCAGCTCCTCGACGTGGCCGTTCCGCGAGTCGCACGCGTTGAGCGCGAGCCCGAGCGCGCCGATCGTGTCGCCCTGCCGCGTCCAGAGCATCGGCGTCGCCATCGAGAGGTACTGGTGGATGCGCGCCAGCGCGAGCGGCTGCGCGAGCGTGTCCGTGCCGTACGGACGCGTCGGCTCGAGCGGCGCGACGCCGTCCGCGATCCGGTCGGCGTTCGCGTGCAGCATGTTCCGCACCTGCGCCTCGTCGAGGCCGGCGAAGCGCGCGGTGCGCAGCGCGATGAGGAGCGACGCCGGCTGCTGCCCGTACGGGTAGTCCGACGCGTAGACGATCTGCTCCGGCGGCACGAGCCGGAAGAAGCTCAGCAGGTCGATCGGGCTCCACACCGACGTGTCGAAGAAGACGCCCGCGCGGCCCGCGAAGTGTCCCGCGAGCGCGTCGAGGTCGGCGATGCCGGCGTGCGCGATGATCAGCTGCGCGCCGGGGTACGCGTCGACGAGGCGGTGCAGGTGGTCGCCGATCGGCGGCAGCCCGCGCCCGCCGTGGATGAGGATCGGCACGCGCCGGTCGGCCGCGAGCTCGAACACCGGCGTCAGCCGCTCGTCGTCGAGGAGGAACTTCTGCGCCCGCGGATGGAGCTTGATCCCGCGCGCGCCGGCGTCGAGGCAGCGCGTCGCCTCGCCGATCGGGTCCTCCGAGAGGTCGAGCCGGACGAACGGGATCATCCGCCCGCCGGACTGCTCGGCGAACGCGAGCGTCCGGTCGTTCCCGGCGCGGAACCCCGGATGCCGGTCGGGCTCGTCGAGGCAGAACATGTTGCAGCGGGAGACGCCGTACTTGTCCATCAGCGCCCCGAGCTCCTCGAAGCGGCCGACCATCCCGTCGATGTCGTGCCCGAGGTGGACGTGCGCGTCGAAGATGTCGACGCCGGACGGCAGCTCGTCGCGCAGCTCCGCCTCCCAGCGGGCGAAGAGCTCTCCAGCGCGGTCGAGCGCGTCCTCCATCCCCAGCGGAATCTACCCCCGCGGGCATGGATCGCGTGAGGGCTGCGTTGTAGGCGCCGTGGAGCGGCGGCGGCTCGGCGCGAGCGACCTCGAGATCACGCCCGTCGGCGTCGGCACGGCGCCGATCTCGTCCCTGCCCGGCGTCTGGTGGGTGAACTGGGGCCCGCAGGACGAGGACGACTCGGCGCGCGCGATCCACGCCGCGCTCGACGGCGGCGTGAACTGGGTCGACACCGCGCCGTTCTACGGCTGGGGCCACGGCGAAGGCGTCGTCGGGCGCGCGCTCCGCGGTCGCGACGACGTCCTCGTCTTCACGAAGTGCGGCACGAAGCGGCGCCCGGACGGGGACGACCACATGGACCTCTCGCCGGCGGCGATCCGCGAGGACGTCGAGGGGAGCCTCCGCCGCCTCGGCCGCGAGCGGCTCGACCTGCTCCAGCTCCACGACCGCGACCCGTCGGTGCCGATCGAGGAGTCGTGGGGCGCCGTGCTCGAGCTCGTCGCCGAGGGGAAGGTGCGCCACGGCGGGATCTCGAACCACCGGCCCGAGGAGGTCGACCGCGCGCTCGCCGTCGGCCCGGTCGCCGCGATCCAGGTCGAGTACAGCGCGGCCGCGCGCCGCGTCGAGGAGGCGGTCCTGCCGCATGCGCTCGAGCGCGGCCTCGGCGTCATCGTGTGGGCGCCGCTCGCGAGCGGCTTCCTCACGGACGGCTTCTCGGTGGACGCGCTCGCGCCGGACGACTTCCGCCGCACGCATCCGTTCGCCGAGCGCGACTTCGCGGAACTGCACGACGAGCTGCGCGCCCGCGGCGGGACGGTCGTCGAGGGAGCGGTCCGGTTCGTCCTCGACCACCCGGCGGTCACGGGCGCGATCGTCGGGGCGCGGAACGAACGCGAGGGACGGGATCTCGCGGCGCTCGCCGCGCGCTACCCGTACGATCCCGCTCCATGAGCGACGGCGCGATCGAGACCATCTTCCTCGAGGAGCGGCGCTATCCGCCGCCCGCGGACTTCGCGGCGCAGGCGAACGCGAAGCCCGACATCTACGACGAGGACTTCGAGACCTTCTGGGAGCGCGAGGGCCGCGAGCGGCTGACGTGGTTCGAGCCGTTCGTCGACCTCTTCGAGTGGGAGGCGCCGTACGCGAAGTGGTTCCTCGGCGGCAAGCTCAACGTCTGCTTCAACTGCGTCGACCGGCACGTCGACGCCGGCGCCGGCGACAAGGTCGCGTTCCACTGGGAAGGCGAGCCCGCCGGCGAGACGCGCGCGATCACGTACGCCGACCTCCAGCGCGACGTCGTGCGGTTCGCGAACGCGCTCAAGTCGATCGGCGTGAAGAAGGGGACGCCCGTCGCGATCTACATGGGAATGGTCCCCGAGCTTCCCGTCGCGATGCTCGCGTGCACGCGCATCGGCGCGCCGCACACCGTCGTCTTCGGCGGCTTCTCCGCCGACTCGCTCTCCGGGCGGATGAACGACATGGAGTGCGAGGTGCTGATCACGCAGGACGAGGCGTGGCGCCGCGGCTCGCCGGTGCCGCTGAAGCGGACCGCGGACGACGCGATGGCCGATGCTCCGGTGGTCCGCGCGTCCGTCGTCCTCCGCCGCACCGGCAACGAGGTCCCGATGACGGACGGACGCGATCATTGGTGGCACGAGCTCGAGGACGGCGCCTCGGACGACCCCGCGTCGTGCCCGTGCGAGCCGATGGACAGCGAGGACCTGCTCTTCCTCATGTACACGAGCGGCACGACCGCGAAGCCGAAGGGCATCGTCCACACGACCGCCGGCTACCTGTGCGGCGCCGCGACGACGCACCACTACATCTTCGACCTGAAGCCCGACGAGGACGTCTACTGGTGCGCGGCCGACATCGGCTGGATCACGGGTCACAGCTACATCGTCTACGGGCCGCTCTGCAACGGCGCGACGTCGGTGCTCTACGAGGGGACGCCGGACTACCCGGACAAGAACCGCTGGTGGGCGATCGTCGAGCGCTACAAGGCGACGATCCTCTACACCGCGCCGACGGCGATCCGCGCGCACATGAAGTGGGGGCCGGAGTACGCGCAGCAGCACGACCTCTCGTCGCTGCGCCTGCTCGGCTCGGTCGGCGAGCCGATCAACCCGGAGGCGTGGGTCTGGTACCGCGAGCACATCGGCGCCGACCGCACGCCGATCGTCGACACGTGGTGGCAGACCGAGACGGGGATGATCCTCATCACGCCGCTGCCCGGGATCACGACGCTGAAGCCGGGCTCCGCGACGAAGCCGTTCCCCGGCGTCGACGCCGGCATCTTCGACGAGGCGGGGAACGAGGTCGGGCCCGGCGGCGGGGGGTATCTCGTGCTGAAGCGGCCGTGGCCGTCGATGCTGCGCGGCATCTTCAAGGACCCGGCCCGCTACGAGGAGACGTACTGGTCGAAGTACCCCGGCGTCTACTTCGCCGGCGACGGCGCGCGCGTCGACCGCGACGCGGACTTCTGGCTCCTCGGCCGCGTCGACGACGTGATGAACGTGTCGGGCCACCGGATCTCGACGATCGAGGTCGAGTCGGCGCTCGTCGACCACCACGACGTCGCGGAGGCGGCGGTCTGCTCGCGGAAGGATCCCGTCACCGGCGAGGCGATCGTCGCGTACGTCACGCTGAAGGGCGGCCGCGACGGCTCGGTCGAGAAGCTCGAGGAGCTCCGGAACCACGTGGCGCAGAAGATCGGGGCGATCGCGAAGCCCGCGAACATCGTCTTCACGCCGGAGCTGCCGAAGACGCGGAGCGGCAAGATCATGCGGCGCCTGCTCCGCGACGTCGCGGAGCACCGGCGGCTCGGCGACACGACGACGCTCGCCGACCCGACGGTCGTCGCGGAGATCCAGCAGCGGGCCGAGTCGGACCGCGCGGGGGACGACGCTTGACTCTCCCCTAGCGGGAGGCACCATCCTGGGGCGCAATGGAGTCCCTGCAGGAACAGCTGCTCCCGATCGGCCGCTTCTCGCGGCTGACCGGGCTGACCGTGAAGGCGCTGCGCCACTACGACGAGCTCGGCCTGCTCCCGCCCGCCGCGGTGGACGACGGGACGGGCTACCGCTACTACGCGCCGGCGCAGGTCGCGGTGGCCGAGGCGATCGCCAACCTGCGCCGGCTCGAGATGCCGCTCGACGACATCGCGACGCTGATCCGCGCCGACGACCCGGCGAGGGTGCGGCGGGTCCTCGTCGACCACCAGCGCCGGACGGCGATCCGGAAGGCGGAGCTGAACGTGATCCTGCAGCGGCTGCAACCGCTGATCGACGGGAAGGAGACGGTCTTGGAAACGCGTGCGGAAGCCCTCGACCCGGAGACGGAGCGCCGCCTCGGCGCCGACCTCTTCAACAAGACGTGGACGCTGATGGAGAAGGAGGACCGGACGCCGGACGACGACGACGAGATGGTGCACTGCGCGCACGCGTCGGCGTACCACTGGCGCCAGGTCGGCACGGCGGCGAACCGCTCGCGCAGCGAGTGGCAGTGCTCGCGCGTCTACGCGATCCTCGACCGGCCGGCGGAGTCGCTGCGGCACGCGCGCCGCTGCCTCGAGATCGTCGAGGCGAATCCCGACGTGATGAAGGACTGGGACCTCCCCGCCGCGTACGAGGCGATGGCGCGCGCGCTGTGGGTCGCGGGCGAGACGGACGAGGCGGCGCGCTACGCGGTGCTCGGGCGCGAGACGACGGCGGCGATCGAGGACGACGACGACCGCGCGATCATCGAGGCCGACTTCGCGACGATCCCGGTCTAGAGCAGCGCGTCGAAGTGCGCGGCGTCGTCGAACGGGCCGATCACCGCGAGGCGTAGCCGCTCGTCCGCGATCACGTCCTGCGCGACGCGCTGCACGTCCTCGACGGTCACTGCGTCGAGCGCCGCGAGGATCTCCTCCGGGTCCGGCGCGCGGCCCTCGAGCACCTCCCGCCGGAGCCCGTAGCCGATCAGCTGCTGCGGGCTCTCGAGCTGGAGGACGAAGCGTCCCTTCGCGAAGTTGCGTGCCTTCTCGAGCTCGTCCGCCGGAACCGGCTCCCCCGCGATCGTGCGCAGCTCGCCCGCGATCGTCGACACCGCCTCGTCGATCCGGTTGATGTCGACGCCGGCCTGCGAGTAGAGCGAGCCCGCGTCGGTGTAGCTGTGGTTGATCCCGAAGACGTAGTACGCGAGCCCGCGCCGCTCCCGCACCTCGGTGAAGAGGCGCGACGACATCCCGCCGCCGAGCACCGTCGAGAGGAGCTGCAGCGAGTAGCGGTCCGGATGCTCGAGCGGATAGCTCGGGACGCCGAGGCAGATCTGCGCCTGGTCGGACTGCTTCGTGAAGACCTTCACGCGGCCGTTCGCGTGCGGCTCGACCGGCTCGGCCTCACCCGTCTCGCCCGGTGCAAGATCGCCGAGGAGCTCCTGCGCGCGCTCGAGCGCGTCGTCGCCGATGCGGCCGGCGAGGCCGAGCACCATTCGTGACGGCTTGTACCAGCGGTCGAGATACGAGAGGAACGTCGCGCGCTCGGCGCCGCGCACGGTCTCCTTGCGGCCGATGATGTCCCAGCCGAGCGGCTGGTCGCCGTAGAGCAGGTCCTCGTAGACGCCGCCGATGTAGTCGCGCGGCGTGTCGAAGTACATGTTCATCTCCTCGACGATCACGCCCTTCTCGCGCTCGATCTCGTCGG
>DATJOZ010000020.1:0-10965 GCA_035506655.1 Gaiellaceae bacterium | reverse complement strand
GGTGCGAGCCGGCGAACCGCTGCGGGTTGACGAAGGCGCGGACCGCGGCGGCGGTGGCGACTCCTGCGAACACGAGGATCACGAAGAGGTCGACGAGCAGCATGTACCAGCCCTGGTGTCCGAGCCACGGCAGCGTCGCGTGCGGGTCGACCGCGGCGATCATCGCCATCACGATCGTCGGGAAGAGGACGAGGAAGCCCCAGAAGATGAACGCGTGCATCAGCCCGGGGCCGAGCCGTTGCAGCAGCTTGCGCTGGCCGAGGACGATCGTCGCCTCGTTCCGGAGCTGCCGCGGCGTGTCGGGCGCGCGGTCGTTCGGGCGCGCGCGGCGCACCTGCGCGGCGAGGAAGCGCGCGCGACGCGCGAACAGGCCGCCGCACGCGACGAGGAGGATCGCGAGCGCGACCGCCGCGACGGCTATTCCCCGCGCACCCTTCTCAGCTCGGCGGTGATCGCGGGGACGACCTCGTGCAGGTCGCCGATGACGCCGTAGTCGGCGACGCCGAGGATCGGCGCCTCCGGGTCGGTGTTGATCGCGAGGATCTTCTTCGCGCCCTTCGCGCCGGCGATGTGCTGCGTCGCGCCGCTGATCCCGCACGCGATGTAGAGGTCGGCGGAGATCTTCGTCCCGGTCTGGCCGACCTGGTCGGTGTGCGGGCGCCAGCCGGCGCTCGTGACGACGCGGGAGCAGCCGACCGCTGCGCCGAGGAGCTGCGCGAGCTCCTCGATCGGCCCGAAGCCCTCGGCGGAGCCGACGCCTCGGCCGCCGCTGACGACGACCTTCGCGTCGCGGAGCGAGACGCCGGCGTTGCTCTCCTCGACGCGCTCGAGGACCGGCACCGCGTTAACGGTGCCAGGCACCGTTAACGCGGTGCTAGGCGGTGCCTCGCCCGCGGGATGCGTGTGGGGCGCGACGGTCAGGATTCGGGGTGACCCGTGCAGCCGTGCCTCTTCGAGCAGGCTGCCGCCCCAGCGAACGCGCGTCACGACGTCGCCGTCGATCGCGGTCACGTTCGCGGCGAACGGCTGGTCGAGCTGCGCCGCGACGTGCGCGAGGAGCTCGTTGCCGCGGTCGGAGCCGGCGGCGACGATCGTGTCGGCGCCGTCGGCGGCGGCCGCGATCGCCGCGGCCCACGACGCGGGCGCGTACACGCCCTCGACCGTGACGGCGCGCACCTCGCCGAGCGCTCGCGCGAACCCGACCGCCTGGAGCGAGAGGTCGTCGTCCGGCTCGACGAAGACGAGGACGCTCACGCGACTCCCAGCGACTGCATCACCTCGACGACACGCGGCGCGGCCGCGGCGCCCTCGCCGAGGATCTCCGCCTGCTTGCCCTGGCCCGGCGGAAGCACGAGCCGCAGCTTCTCGAGCCTCGGCTCGGGCCGCGCGGGCTCGAGCACCGCGAGCGGCTTCGACTTCGCGCGCAGCCGTCCCGGCACCGACGGGTAGCGCGGGAGGTTCAGGCCCTCGAGGACCGTCAGCACCGCCGGGAGCTGCGTCTCGTACACGTCGCGCGCGCCGCCGGCGTCACGCTCGCAGCGGACACGTCCGTCCACGACGTCGATCTTCTTCAGCCCGGTGACGACAGGGAGCCCGAGCGCGTACGCGACGCGGATCCCGACCTGGTAGTTCCCCGAGTCCGCCGATTCGTTCCCGAACAGGAGCAGGTCGAAGCCTTCGTCGCGTGCCGCGTCGACGATCGCCGCCGCGGTCGCCTGCGGGTCCCACTCGGCGCCGTCCGTCCTGATCAGGATCCCGCGGTCGGCACCGACCGCCATGCAGTCGCGCAACTGCTCCTCCGCCTCCGCCGGCCCGAGGGCGAGCACGACGACCTCGCCGCCGCCCGCCTCGACGATGCGCACCGCCTCCTCGACCGCGCACTCCTCGTGCGGCGAGATCGTGAACCCGAGGTGCTGCGTCCTGAGCTCCTGCTCGTCGTCCGTGAGCACGATCCGGCCGCCGGTCATCGGGACACGCTTGACGCAGACGAGGATCTTCATGGACATGTCGAAAACGTGTCCGCTGTCGTGGCGACGCCACGCCACACCGTTGACATAAGAGGTGGCGTAGCCAAGCCACGCCACGTGGCTAGCAGTGGCCAACTCACGAGCGGATCCGCATGTTCTCGGGGTCGAACGGCGGCGTCGAGCCGACGATGTCCACGGTGACCGGGTACCGCTCCTGCATGTACTCGACGACGAGCTTCGTTCCGGCCGCGGCCTGTTCGGGCGGGAGATACGCCATGAGGATGTGCTTGCCGAGCGACGGGCCGGCCCCGGCGCTCGTGACGTACGAGCGGCGTCCCTTCGCGTCGGTGATCGGCCTCCCGTCGAGCGTCAGAATCGGCTCGCGGCCGAGCGGGTAGCGCTTCACGCCGCTCGCAGACGTGTGGTCGTCGATCGTGAGCGTGCAGAGCCGTGCGACCGGATCGGCGGCGCGGTGCGCGACGTGCGCGTCCTTGCCGACGAAGTCCTCGTCCTTCACCTTCCACCAGGCCATGTCCGCCTCGACGACGTCGTAGTCCGCGTCGAGCTCCGTGCCGAACGCGCGATATGCCTTCTCGAGCCGGCCGGTCGTCCCGTAGACGCCGATCCCGGCCGGGACGACGCCGTGCGGGCGCCCGGCCTCCCAGAGCGCGTCCCACAGCGCGAGCCCGTCGCCCATCGGCACGTAGAGCTCCCAGCCGAGGTCGCCGACGTACGAGATCCGCGACGCGAGCACATCGACGCCGTCCACGGAGACGACCTTCCACGTGCTGAACGGGAAGCCCTCGTTCGAGACGTCGTCGCCCGTCACCGACGCGAGCACGTCGCGCGCGCGCGGCCCCCACAGCCCGACGGTGCACCAGGTCGACGTCAGATCCTCGATCCGCGAGCCGTCGACCAGGTGGTCGGCGAACCACTTCTTGTCCGCCATCCCGTGCGCGCCGCCGGTGACGACGCGGAACGTCTCGTCGTCCATCCGCATGATCGTGAGGTCGGACTTGAACGTCCCGCGCGCCGACAGCACCGGCGTGTAGACGACGCGCCCGGCCGGCACGTCCATCTGGCGCGCTGCGACCCGCTGCACGACGTCGAGCGCGCCCGGCCCGACGACGTCGAAGATGCAGAACGCCGTGAGGTCGAACATCGCCGCGCGGTCGCGCATCGCGAGATGCTCCGCGTTGATGATCGGCGACCACCAGCGCGCGTCCCACTCGTGCTCGCGCGGCGCAACGCCGTACTCCTCGACGAGCGGCGCATTCGACTCGTACCAGTGCGGCCGCTCCCACGCCGCGGCCTCGTAGAAGACCGCGCCGAGCTCCCGCTCGCGCTCGTGGAACGGCGACACGCGCACACCGCGGTTCGAGGCCCACTGCTCCGCCGGGTGGACGATCCCGTACGTCTTGTTGAACCCTTCGGCCGCGCGGCCCTTGACGTTCTCCGGCGTGCGCTGCTCGTCGTAGAAGCGCGCGATGTCTGACGACTGGAGGTCGATCTCGGGCTCGCCGTGCACGATCCACTCCGCGACGGACTTGCCGACACCCGGCCCCTCCTTCACCCACACCGCCGACGCGGCCCAGAGCCCGCGAACCTCCGGCGTCTCGCCGAGCAGCGGCAGCCCGTCCGGCGTCAGCGACAGCAGCCCGTTGATCGCGTACTTGATCCCGACGGACTCGTCGCCGAGCACCTCCGGCACGAGCTCGAGCGCGTGCTCGAGCTGGAGCTCGAAGTCCTCCTGCGTGAACGGCAGCTCCGTCGGCGAGAGCGACGCCTCCTCGATCGACGGGATCTCGTCGGGCTCGTGGAGGATCGGCCGGTGGGCGTACGAGCCGACCTCGAGCCCCTGCCCGTCCTGCCGCTCGTACATGTTCGTGTCCATGTCGCGGACGATCGGGTACTCGATCGCGCTCGTCGACGAGAGGAACCGCGGCACCGGGCCGACGTCGATCATCTGGTGCACCGCCGGCGTGAGCGGGATCGACGCGCCGGCCATCCGCGCGATGCGCGGGCTCCAGACGCCGCACGCGATCACGACGAGGTCCGCCTCGACGTCGCCGCGCGACGTCCGCACGCGCCGCACACGCCCGTCCTCGACGTCGATCCCGAGCACCTCGGTGTTCGCGAACACGCTCAAGGCACCGGACGCCGCCCCGCGCTCGCGCATGATCGTCCCGAACCGCAGCGAGTCGACGACCGCGACCGACGGCGTGTAGAAGCCGCCGAGGAGGATCGACTCGTCGACGTACGGGACGAGCTCCTTGATCTCCGCCGGCGTCACGAGCCGGCAGCCGTCGACGCCCCACGCCGTCGCCGACTCCATCCGGCGGCGCAGCTCCTCCATCCGTTCCTCGGTGCGCGCGACCTCGATCCCGCCCGACTCGATCAGCGTCCCCGCTTCGCGGTACTGCCGCATCGACTCGAGCGTGAGCTGCGTCATCTCCTTCGAGTGGTCGACCGGGAAGATGAAGTTCGACGCGTGCCCGGTCGAGCCGCCCGGATTCGGGAACGGCCCCTTGTCGAGCAGCACGACGTCGCGCCACCCGAGCTCGCAGAGCCAGCCCGCGAGGCTCGAGCCGACGATGCCGCCGCCGATGACGACCACGCGCGCCCGCGCAGGAAACTCGCTCACCCGATCACCCTCACACGCTCAGGAGCACGCGGTGCATCGCCTGCTCGAAGTCCTCGACGTGACCGCGCATCGTCTCCGCTGCGCGCGGCCCGTCGCCGTCGTGGATCGCCTCGAGGAGCGTCTGGTGCTCCCCGACCGCGTCCTTCAGCTCGTGCTGCCGGTCGAGCGCGATCATCCAGATCCGCAGCGCCAGCATGTAGTACTGCTCGAGCGTGTCCTCGAGCAGGTCGTTGTGAGAGCAGCGGTAGACGGCGCGGTGGATCCGCTCGTCGAGCTCCATCAGCCCGCGGTCGTCGAGGTCGCCGCCGATCTCCGCGATCAGCGTCCGCAGCTCCGCCCGCTCCGCGTCGGTCGCGCGCTCGGCCGCGAGCCGCGCCGCCTCCGCCTCGAGCACCGCGCGAACCTCCGAGAGCCGCGCGAGCTCGCGGACGTCGACGCCGGTGACGAACATCCCGCGCCGGGGATACATCTCGACGAGCCGCTCCTGCGCGAGCCGCCGCAGCGCCTCGCGCACCGGCGTGCGCCCGATCCCGATCCGCTCGATCAGCTCCCGCTCGTTGATCACCGAGCCCGGCTCGAGCTCGAGTGTGATGATCAGCTCGCGGATCGCCTCGTACGCCCGATCCGCGAGGGAGCCCGCCCGACCCGTTGCCGTGGCCACGGCGGGAATATATTCCTCATATCCAGATCGTGAACCGCTGACCGAGACGAAAGGAACGACCGTGGCGACGAAGATGCCCTCCTCGCTCGAGATCGCGCAGAACGCCGTACTGCGCCCGATCGCGGACATCGCCGCGGACGCGGGGCTCGAGCCCGACGAGGTCGACCTCTACGGCCGCTACAAGGCGAAGGTCTCGCTCGGCGTGCTCGACCGGCTCGCCGACCGGCCCGACGCGAAGCTCGTCACGGTCACGGCGATCACGCCGACGAAGGCCGGCGAGGGGAAGACGACGACCGCCGTCTCGCTGACGCAGGGCCTCGGCGCGATCGGCCGCAAGCCCGTCCTCTGCCTCCGCGAGGCGTCGCTCGGCCCGGTGTTCGGGATCAAGGGCGGCGCGGCCGGCGCCGGCTACGCGCAGGTCGTGCCGATGGAGGACATGAACCTCCACTTCACCGGCGACATCCACGCGATCGGCGCCGCGAACAACCTCCTCGCCGCGATGCTCGAGGCGCACCTCCTGCATGGGAACGAGCTCGGCATCGACCCGCTCTCGATCTCGTGGCGGCGCTGCATGGACATGAATGACCGCGCACTCCGCACCATCGTCGTCGGGCTCGGCGGCCGCGCGAACGGCTACGTCCGCGAGACCGGCTTCGACATCACGGCCGCGTCCGAGGTGATGGCGATCGTCGCGGTCGCGCGCGACCTCTTCGATCTCCGCGAGCGGCTCGGCGCGATCACCGTCGGCTCGACGTACGAGGGCGAGCCGGTCAGCGCCGAGCAGCTGAAGGTCGCCGGCGCGATGGCGGTGCTGCTGAAAGAGACGATCAAGCCGAACCTCGTCCAGACGCTCGAGGGCCAGCCGGCGTTCGTCCACTGCGGCCCGTTCGCGAACATCGCACACGGCAACAACTCGCTCGTCGCCGACCGCGTCGCGCTGAAGCTCGGCGATATCGTCGTGACCGAGAGCGGCTTCGGCTCCGACATGGGGATGGAGAAGTTCTTCGACATCGTCTGCCGCGTCGGGAACCTCCAGCCGAGCGCGGCGATCCTCGTCGCGACGGCGAAGGCGCTGAAGCATCACGGCGGCGACCCGGACGGCGGCGCCGAGACGGTCGAGAAGGGCGCGGCGAACCTCGTCCGCCACATCGGGATCATCAAGGAGTTCGGGCTGACGCCGGTCGTCGCGGTGAACCGCTTCCCGACCGACTCGGACGACGAGATCGAGCTGATCCGGAAGATCGCGCTCGAGGCGGGCGCGTTCGCCGCCGAGCCGAACGACGCCGTCGTCGAGGGCGGCAAGGGTGCCGCGTCGCTCGCCGAGGCCGTCGTCGCGGCGACCGAGCAGCCGTCGAGCTTCGGCCCGGTCTATCCGCTCGACGACCCGATCGAGAGCAAGATCGAGGCGATCGCGAAGCGCGTCTACGGCGCCGACGGCATCTCGCTTTTGCCGGCCGCGCGCGAGAAGATCAAGCAGTTCAACGCCGTCGGCTTCGACCGGCTCCCGATCTGCATGGCCAAGACGCACCTCTCCCTCTCGCACGACCCGGCGCTCACGAACGCGCCGACGGGCTTCACGGTCACGGTGCGCGACATCAGGGCGTACACCGGCGCCGGCTGGCTCGTGGCGCTCTGCGGCGACATGCAGACCATGCCCGGGCTCGGCAAGGCGCCCGCGGCGGTCAACGTCGACATCGACGGAGAGGGACGCACTGTCGGGCTCTTCTGAGATTCACCCGGACGTCGTCGAGGAAGGGCGCCGGATTGCCGCGCTGGCCCAGTCGGCCGGCGTGCCGCTCCGGCTGCTCGGCGGCGTCGCAGTCCGGCTCCGCGCGAGCGACGGGCTCCCCCATTCGCTGACGCGCGAGTACAAGGACCTCGACTTCGCGACGACGAAGAAGGGCGCCGGCGACGCGGCGAAGCTGCTCCGCGACGCGGGCTACGACCCGCACGTCGCCTTCAACGCGATGAACGCGAAGGAGCGGATGCTCTTCTACGACGACCCGAACCAGCGGCAGGTCGACCTCTTCGTGGGCTCGTTCCGGATGTGCCACGAGATCCCGCTCGACCGGCGGCTTGACGTCGACCGCGGGACGGTGCCGCTCGCGGAGCTCCTGCTGACGAAGCTCCAGATCGTCGAGCTGAACGAGAAGGACGTCCGCGACACGATCGCGCTCTTCCACGAGCACGACGTGACGCCGGACGACGACGGCGTGAGCGGCCCGCGCGTCGCCGAGCTCTGCTGCAACGACTGGGGGCTCTGGCGCACGATCACCGCGAACCTCGGCAACGTGCGCGCCCACGTCGACCGCTACGCGCTGAGCGACGAGGAGCGGCGCCGTGTCGAGGGCCGCCTCGACATCCTCCAGGCGACGATCGAGGAGACTCCGAAGTCGCGCGCGTGGCGGCTTCGTGCGAAAGTCGGCGAGCGCGTCCGCTGGTACGAGGTTCCCGAGGAGGTCTGATGAGGGTCTATTTCGCCACCGACGTCCACGGCTCCGAGATCTGCTGGCGCAAGTTCCTCGGTGCCGCGAAGCACTACGACGCGGAGGTGCTGATCCTCGGCGGCGACATGACGGGCAAGGCGCTCGTCCCGATCATCGACGACGGCGGCGGCCGCTGGCACGGGACGCTCCTCGAGGTGCGGGCCGAGATGAACGGCGAGGAGGAGGTCGCGGCGTTCGAGGACCGCGTGATCAAGCGCGGCTACTACCCGTTCCGCACGACGCCGGACGAGCTGCGCGCGCTCGCCGACGACGAGCCGCGCTGGCACGCGCTCTTCCAGGAGAAGATGCTCGGCACCGTCGAGAAGTGGATGCAGATGGCGGACGAGCGGCTCGGCGGCAGCGGCATCCGCGTCATCTGCTGCCCCGGGAACGACGACCAGTTCGAGGTCGACGACGTGATCGCGGCCGCAAAGACGGTCGAGCTCGGCGAGGGCCGCGTCCTCGACCTCGACGGCTTCCAGCTCGTCTCGACCGGCTGGGCGAACCGGACGCCGTGGGAGACCTACCGCGAGGAGGACGAGCCCCAGCTCCGCGAGCGCCTCGAGAAGGCGATCGCCGGCGTCACCGCGCCGCCCGAGCGGACGGTCTTCAGCTTCCACTGCCCGCCGTACCGGTCGGGGCTCGACGACGCGCCCGAGCTCACCGCGGACATGCGGCTGAAGGACGCGGGCCGCGCCGTGATCCCCGTCGGCTCGACCGCCGTCCGCGGCGCGATCGAGGAGCACCAGCCGGCGCTCTCGCTCCACGGCCACATCCACGAGGCCCGCGGCAACTGCCGTATCGGCCGAACGCTCTGCATTAATCCCGGCAGCTCGTACGAACAGGGCGACCTGTTCGGCGCCGTCATCGATCTCGACGGCAAGAAGAAGGTCAAGCGGTTCCTGCTCACCAGCGGATAGGAGGGACACTGCATGGCGACGATGGCAGGTGACGCTCCACAGGAGCAGTCACTCTTCGTCCGGAAGGCGACCGGACTCGTTCGGGGGTGGTCGGTGCAGGACGCGTTCATCTACGCGTTCTTCTCGATCAACCTGATCACGCTGGGCCTCTACATCTTCGCCGACGGGCCGTTCATCCCGAAGGGCAGCCTGATCTACGCGATCATCCTTTCGGGCGCGTACCTCGTCTTCCAGACGATCGTCTACGCGGCGCTGATCGCGGTGATGCCCCGCGCAGGCGGCGACTACGTCTGGGTGAGCCGCGTGATCGGCGGCGGCATCGGCTTCGTGCTCGCGGTCTGCGGCTGGTGGTTCATCAACTGGCACTGGGTGCCGATCTACGCGAACATCCTGAGCAAGGAGTTCTTCCAGCCGCTCTTCGCGATCTTCGGCTGGAACAGCGCGGTCACCTTCTTCAACGAGCCGAAGGGGATCTTCACGGCGTCGGTGATCACCGCGTTCCTCGCGGCGGCGTTCATCTCGATCGGCATGCGGAACTACGCGAAGCTGCAGAAGTTCTGCTTCTACGGCGGCATGCTCGGGCTCCTGATCATCTTCGCGCTGCTGCTCTTCCACTCGAAGTCGGCGTTCCAGGCGGCCTTCAACCACTACTCGGTGAAGACCTACGGCTCGACGAGCCCGGACGCGTACGCGGCGACGATCAAGAAGGGGACGTACGAGGGCGCCGGCAACCTCGGCGGGCTCGCGTTCGGCGCGACGATCCTGCTGATCCCGATGATCGCGTTCTTCAACCTCTGGTCGAACTGGGGCGCGACGCTGTACGGCGAGGTTCGCGGCGCCTCGGACTTCCGCAAGAACATCTACGCGATGGCCGGCGCGCTCATCATCACGACGCTCCTCGCGCTCGTGTTCCTGCTTCTCATCGCGAAGACGATGGGCTGGGAGTTCTACAACTCGGCGAACAACGCGTGGTGGAGCGGTACCGACCAGATGGGCGGCGTCTGGCCGTATCCGGTGACGCTCGCGTCGTTCTTCGTGGCTCCATGGCTACAGGTGATCGTGATCCTGCTCATGTCGCTGTGGTTCTTCGGCTGGGTCGGGACCGTGTTCCTCACCGCGACGCGCGTCATCTTCGCG
This sequence comes from Gaiellaceae bacterium, assembly GCA_035506655.1. GTDB lineage: Bacteria > Actinomycetota > Thermoleophilia > Gaiellales > Gaiellaceae > Palsa-739. The sequence continues at coordinate 1,150 of DATJOZ010000020.1, read as the reverse complement.
TCGGCGTTCGACCGGATCCTCCCGGAGTGGGCGGCGCGGATCGACAAGCGCGGCGTCCCGTACTACGCGATCCTGATCATGCTGCTGCCATCGCTTGTGATCTCGTACTTCTACGCGTACAACTCGACGTTCACGAGCTGGACGCTCGATGCGACGCTCGTGATCGCGGTGACGTTCTGCGGCTCGACCGTCGCGGCGGGGATCCTCCCGTGGCGGAAGCCGGAGATCTACAACGCGTCGCCGATCGCGAAGTACAAGGTGCTCGGGATCCCGCTGATCACCGCAGCGGCGGTCCTGTTCCTCGCGTATCTCGGCTTCTGCATCTACAAGTGGCTGCAGGACGGCGTGTACGGATCGAACAACCGCAACTCGCTCTACTACATGGGCTGCCTGTACGCGGTCGCGCTCATCATCTACGTGGTGTCGCGCATCGTCCGGAAGCGGCAGGGGCTGAACATGAAGATGGTCTACCACGAGATCCCGGTCGAGTAGGACGGGCTCTCACGCGGTTCTCCGGAGGGGCGGCGCGAGCCGCCCCTCCGCGTCTCAGGAGCGGACGCGCTCGTTCGCGGCGTCGTAGAGGCAGTCCGCGGCGACGACGGCCGGGACGAGATCTCCGAAGACGTCCACGGCGACCTCCGTGCCCTCGGCGAGGCCGGCGGGGAGCTTCGCGAGGGCGATCGTCCGCTCGACGGTGAAGCCGTAGCCGGCGCTGCGGACGCGGCCCACCACCTCGCGGCCCGCATGCACCGCCTCGCCGCCGTAGACCGTCACATAGCCGTCGCCGACGAGGAGCGTGCGCAGCCGCTGCGCCGGCTTCCGGTCGAGCTCCGGCCGCTTGCCGGGCGCGACGCAGAAGCCGAGGCCCGCCTCGAACGGCGTGTCCGACGCCGTGAGGTCGGCGCCGAAGTAGCGGTAGCCCTTCTCCAGCCGAAGCGAGTCGAGCGCGTGGTAGCCGACCGGCTCCGGCGACCCGGCCGCGACGAGCGCGTCCCACACCTGCACCGCGTCCGCGCGCGGGACGTACAGCTCGAACCCGAGCTCGCCGACGTACGTGATCCGCTGGGCGAGCACCGCTGCGGCGCCGATCCGAAGCTCCTTCGCCGTCCGGAACGGGAGCGCCTCGACGGAGACGTCGTCGTCGGTAACC
>DATJOZ010000019.1:0-2957 GCA_035506655.1 Gaiellaceae bacterium | reverse complement strand
GTCGGCGCGTAGCCGGACGGGTCGGCGCCCGACGCCGTGTAGAGGTCGGTGTGGCAGACGCCGCACGCCGCGAGCCGCACGAGCACCTCGCCGGCGCGCGGCTCCGCGAGGTCGACCTCCTGGACGACGAGTGGACTGCCGAACTCCTCGAGGACCGCCGCGCGCATCTGCACCGGACGATTATCGTCGGTCGTGATGGCCGAGATCCGACCCTTCGCGGCCCTGCGCTACGACGAGGCCGTCGCCGGCCCGCTCGCCGATCTCGTCGCGCCGCCGTACGACGTGATCTCGCCCGAGCAGCGCGCCGAGTACCTCGCGCGCAGCCCGCACAACGTCGTCCATCTCACGCTGCCGGACTCGGAGGAGCAGGCGGCGCGCGACCTCGCGGCGTGGCGCGCCGACGGCGTGCTCGCGCTGGATCCCGAGCCCGCGTTCTGGTGGCTCGCGCAGGACTACGTCGGCCCGGACGGCGTTGCGCGCAGCCGCGAGGGCTTCGTCGCCGCGCTCCGGGTCGAGCCGTACGCGAACCGCGTCGTCCTCCCGCACGAGCGCACGCACGCCGGCCCGAAGGAGGGACGGCTGCGGCTGCTGCGCGCGACGCGCACCGAGCTCGAGCCGATCTTCGTGCTCTGGGACGGGACGATCGACGTCGACGGGCTCGGCGAGCCCGACCTCGCGGCGGAGGAGAGCGGCGTCGCCGCGCGGCTGTGGCGGCTCGACGCGGAGTTCGGCGCCGCGCTGACGGAGGAGCTCGCCGGCGCGCAGCTGCTCATCGCCGACGGCCACCACCGGTACGAGACCGCGCTCGCGTTCCACGACGAGGACGGGACGGACGCGTCGGCGTGGATGCTCGTCGTCATCGTCCCGACCGACCAGGAGGGGCTGACGATCTTCCCGACGCACCGCGTCGCGCAGTCCGTGAACGGCGTCTCCGGCACGCCGATCGACCGACCGGGCGATGATCTCCCCGGACTCGTCCTCTACCGGCAGGGCCGGTACGAGCTCATCCGGTCGGACGATCTCGACCCCGAGACGGTCGACCGGCTCGCGCCCGAGGGCGTCACGTATACGCCGTACACGCGCGACGCCGTCGCCGCCGTCGACCGCGGCGAGGCCGAGGCGGCGTTCCTCCTCCGCCCGACGCGGATCGAGGACGTGTGGGCGGTCGCCCGGCGCGGCGACGTGATGCCGCAGAAGAGCACGTTCTTCTATCCGAAGCTGACGTCCGGCCTGCTGATGCTGCCGCTGTGACGGACTGGCTCGCGGTCTGCCGCTCCGCGGTGGCCGACGTCCGCGGCGTGCTCGCCGAGCTGCCGACCCGGCTCGAGCGCGAGCCGGTCGTCGGCGCGGGGCTCGGCGGCGACGACACGACGGCGATCGACAAGGCGGCGGAGGACGCGATCGTCGCGCGGTTCCGCGATCTCGACACGACCATCGTCTCGGAGGAGGTCGGACGAGTCGGCGACGGCGCGACGGTCGTCGTCGTCGATCCGATCGACGGCTCGATCAACGCGAAGCGCGGCATCCCGTTCTTCAGCATCTCGATCGCTGTCGCGGACAGCGAGACGATGGACGGCGTCCACTTCGGCTTCGTCCACGACTTCGGCACCGACGAGGAGTGGACTGCGACGCGCGGCGGCGGCGCGCAGCTGAACGGCGAGCCGCTCGGCGCGATCGGCCCGAAGGACACGCTCGACCTGCTCGCGTTCGAGGCGACGAAGACGGCGCTGATCGCGCGCGACGCGCCGAAGGTCGTCGGCGTCGCCGAGCGGCTCCGGATCATGGGCTCGCTCGCCCTGTCGCTCTGCCAGCTCGCCGCCGGCCGCGTCGACGGCGTCTGCTCGCTGAAGGGCGCGCGCTCGGTCGACATCGCCGCGGCGCAGCTCCTCGTCCGCGAGCTCGGGCTCGCGATCGACCTCTTCGACGTCGAGACGCCGTTCGGCGACGCGCCGCTCGACCTCGAGGGCCGCTCGCGCGTCGCGGCGGCCGCGACGCCGGCGCTGGTCGCGCGGATCGCGGGCGCGCTGGCCGGCCGCTAGTCCTCCCAGGACATGGCTGGGGGTCCGACCCCCTCGCGCCTGGCTGTTCGGGACACTGTCCCGAGGTCTGACCCCGGGACGTGTCCCGCAAGTGTCAGGCGAGCGTAAAACCGTTACGCCGGGCCTGGACCTGGCCGCCGCCCCGCGCTAGCTTCCCCCCGACCAGGGATTCCGCCGCCGGGCGGTAGCGGCCGATTGAAGGAGCACGCCGTGCCGTCGGTTGCCGCCTACCGGGGGAGATTCGGGCCCGCACAAGCAGAGCGCCTGCTGTGGAGGGCCGGCTTCGGGCCGCGCCGAAACGAGGCGCAGAAGCTCGCGCAGCTCGGCCTCGCGGACGCCGTCCACTCGCTCGTCTACCCCGGCCGCGAGCACTTCGTCGGCCCGCAGCCGCGCGACGAGAAGGGCCGCCCGCTCGCACCGTACGACGCATGGGGCCACGACCACCTCTGGTGGCTCGACCGGATGATCCGCACGTCGCGCCCGCTCGTCGAGCGGATGACCCTCGTCTGGCACGACTGGTTCGCGACGTCGAACCAGGGCGTCGGCTCGCAGCGGCTGATGATCGGCCAGAACAACCTCTTCCGCGAGCACGGCCTCGGCTCGTTCCACGAGCTCCTGAACCGCGTCACCGAGGACCCGGCGATGCTCGTCTGGCTGAACGGGAGCGACAACTCGAAGTACTCGCCGAACGAGAACTACGGCCGCGAGATGATGGAGCTCTTCACGCTCGGCGCCGGTCGCGGCTACACGGAGTTGGACGTCCGGCAGAACGCGCGCGCGCTCACCGGCTTCCGCAACGACTGGAAGCGGAACGTCGGCCTGACGAACTTCCGGTACGACCCGAAGTACCACGACACCGGGACGAAGACGATCTTCAAGCATCGCGGCGCGTTCACGTGGAAGGACTCGTGCCGCCTC
>DATJOZ010000018.1:0-35478 GCA_035506655.1 Gaiellaceae bacterium | reverse complement strand
GGCCGTCCGCCGACGACCGGAGAATGCGGGTCGTGAGACGCGCCTGTGTCGTCGTCGCGCTCGCCGCGCTCGCCGTGGCGGGCCGTGCCGTGGCCGCGACGCCCGAGGTGCAGCTCGCGCAGCGCTACGCGCCCGTCCTGCAGCTCTCGACGAGCGACCGCGGCTGCGAGGACGCGGCGCCGTTCGTCCCGGTCGACGTGAACGTCGTGCTCGACAACGACGAGGTCGTCCTGCGCGGCCCGTGGGACCGGACGAACGTGGTGACGATCGCGCCGACGGCGCAGGACCTCTCCCGCGGCCTCTTCGACTACCACCTCGACTTCCCCGGCGACCCGCTGAGCCCCGACTGCACGTACGTCACGTGGCAGAAGCGGCTGGACGCGCTCGGCAAGCCGCCGACCGCGTACGCGCACGTCGCGACCGATCCCGCGCACCCCGGCAAGCTCGCGCTCCAGTACTGGTTCTTCTACGTCTTCAACGACTTCAACAACCTCCACGAAGGCGACTGGGAGATGATCCAGCTCAACTTCGACGCCGCCGACGCGGCCGCCGCGCTGAAGACGCAGCCGACGGAGGTCGGCTACAGCCAGCACGAGGGCGCCGAGCGTGCGGAGTGGGGCTCGTCGAAGCTCGAGAAGGTCGACGGGACGCATCCCGTCGTCTATCCCGCGGCCGGCTCGCACGCGAACTTCTTCTCGTCGGCGCTCTTCCTCGGCCGCAGCGCGGCGCAGGGCGTCGGCTGCGACGACACGCGCGGCCCGAACATGCAGGTGAGCCCGTCCGTCGCCGACGTCCCCACGACGGACTACACGAGCGCGTATCCGTGGCTCGACTTCCAGGGTCGCTGGGGCGAGCTGCAGCCGGCGTTCTACAACGGGCCCACCGGGCCGAACATGAAGCAGCAGTGGACGGAGCCGATCACGTGGACGGAGATCTGGCGGGACCGGAGCTACGCCGTCCCGACCGGCGGGGCGCTCGGCGGCACGCGCGCAACCGACTTCTTCTGCGGCGCGGTTGCGACCGGCTCGGGGGTGCTCACGTGGATCGTCCGGAACCCGCTGCCCGGCGTGCTGACGCTCGTCGGCGTCGTCCTGCTCCTGATCCTCGCCGCGACGCGGACGCAGTGGAGCGGCTCGGCGGCGCTCCGGCTCGCGCGCCGCCGCACCTGGGGCCAGCTGATCGCCTCGGCGTGGGCGATGTACCGCGCGCACCTCGTGCTCTTCCTCGAGATCGGGCTCCTGTTCGTCCCCGTCGCGCTCCTCGTCACGCTCCTGCAGTACGTGCTCTTCCACGTGCTCGGGTTCGTCCCGCTCGTCGAGACGCTCGGCGAGGACAACGTGACCATCGCGGGGCTCGCGCTCAGCGTCGGGCTGCTCTTCATGATCGTCGCGCTCGCCTTCGTGCAGGCGGCGACCGCGTACGCGATGCAGGCGATCGACCGCGGGGAGAAGGTGCGCGCACTCCAGGCCTATCGTGCCGCGCTCCCGAACGTGCCGGTGCTCTTCGGATGGGTGCTGCTCGCAGCGCTCGTCGTCGCGCTGCTGAACCTCGTGATCTTCGCGATCCCGATCGCCATCTGGCTCATCGTGCGCTGGTCGCTCCTCGCGCAGGTGATCCAGCTCGACGACGAGACGCGGCCCGGCGCGCTCCGTCGCAGCGCGACGCTCGTCCGCGGGCACTGGTGGCGCGTCGCCCTCTTCACGCTCGTCGTCACGGGCCTCGGCCTGATCCTCGGTCCGGTCATCGGCGGCCTGATGCTCCTCGCGACGAGCGCCGCTTTCAACGTCGTGAACCTGATCGCGGGGATCGTCTACACCGCGACGATGCCCTTCGTCGCGATCGCGACGACCTACCTCTACTACGACCTCAAGACGCGCGCCGTCCTCGAGGCGCGGGCACCCCTGCCCGTCGGGTCGCTTCCCGCCGAGGTTTAGAGTCCCGCTCCATGGGCTGGATCGACACCGAGCTCGTGCTCGTCTCGCTCGCGGCGATGCTGTCTCCGACGACGCTGACGTTCTCGATCTTCGCGCTCGTCCTCTCGAAGCGGCCGCTCTTCACCGGCATCTGGTTCTGGCTCGGCGCGTTCATCGCGACCATCTCGATCGGGATCCTCGCCGCGTTCGTCCTCGGCGACACGCTCGCGTCGAAGACGCCGTCGCAGCCGAAGACGTGGGTGGCGATCCTCGACATCGTCCTCGCCGTGCTGCTGCTCTTCTACGCCCTGACGCGGATGCGGAAGCCGCTCGACCCGAAGACGGAGGCCGGGATGATGGCGAAGATGGAGTCGGTCGCGTCGGCGCGGTGGATCGCGGTGATCGCGGCCGGCGCGACGCTCGCGAACCCCGGCGGCTTCATCCCGATCGCGCTGAAGACGATCTCCGAGACGAAGCCGTCGGCCGCCGGCTACATCGTCCAGTGGCTGTTCTTCACGCTCGCCTCGATCCTGCCGCTCGGGCTCGCGATCATCGCGCTCGTCGTGCGCCGTAGCTGGGCCACCCGCGTGCTCGGGCGCGTGCGCGACTTCCTCGAGAAGCACGTGATGCAGATCGCGTTCGTGATCGTCGTGCTGCTCGCCGCCGCGCTCCTGCGCAACGGCATCTCCGGCCTCACGTCGTAGCTAATCGGTCTCGGGCCGGCGCTTGGGCCGCATCCGCGACACGAGCACCGCGATCACCGTCACGAGGTACAGCTGCCCCATCAGCGCCTCGGTGACGGCGGTGACGCGCCCGATCGGCGTGCCCGGCGTGTAGTCGCCGTAGCCGACCGTCGCGAGCGTGATGTAGCTGAAGTAGATCCGGATCGCGCGCGTCCCGTCCGTCCCCTGCGCGAAGAGCGGCGCCTTCCCGAACGTCCCGATCAGGCCGTAGAGGAACAGGAAGACGTAGCCGAGCATGAGGTAGATCGTGATCGCGCCGATCACCGACTGGCCGTTGATCTCGCCCTGGTCGAACACGCCGAGTCCGATCACCACGACCGTGATGATCGTGAGAACCGCGGAGAGGATCCCGACGAGGCCCTCGAGCGTGTCGCCCTTCCAGAGGATCAGCGCGACCGCGCCGACGATCGCCACGAGGAGGACGCCGAAGTTCTCGGCCGCGTTCGCCTTCGCGACGCCCGACGTCCAGAGGGCGACGACGAGCGTTGCGGCCTGGAACAGGAGGAGTGCGCTCGCCGTCCACGGCGCGTCGCCGGCGAGCTCGATGAAGACGAACGTCGCCATGACGAGGAGCAGCACCGCGCCGTAGCTGTGGCTCGAGTGCAGGCGCTGGACGCGCGTGCCGGGGAGGATCCGCCTTCTCAGGGACATCGTCCCCTGGAGCATGCCGGGGCGGCCGGAGGACGTAGGCTCCCGGGAGCAGCGTTCGAGAGGAGGCCCCAGATGGCGAAGGTGGAGGAGAAGACCGCGGCGAAGCAGGCTCCGCCGCCGAAGGTCGAGCATCTCACGGTGGAGGAGCGGGCGGCGCACGGCCGCGGGGCGCGCACGGAGACGCCGCGCGCGAGTCACGCGACGCTCAACTTCTCCGCGGAGCGCGACCCGGTCGCGATCCTCGAGGCGCAGGCGCCCTCGCGGCTCCCCGACCTCGTCCCGATCCGCTACGGCCGGATGCTCGTGTCCGCGTTCACGTTCTACCGCGGCGCGGCCGCGATCATGGCGCACGATCTCGCACCGACGCCGCGCGCCGGGCTGCAGGTGCAGCTCTGCGGCGACGCGCACCTCGCGAACCTCGGCGGCTACGCGTCGCCGGAGCGGACGCTCGTGTTCGACCTGAACGACTTCGACGAGACGCTTCCCGGCCCGTTCGAGTGGGACGTGAAGCGGCTCGCGACGAGCTTCGAGATCTGCGGCCGCGACCGGAACTTCAGCGACGCGGAGCGCAACACGGCCGTCGTCGGCGTCGTCCGCGCCTACCGCGAGTCGATGCGGCAGTTCGCGGCGATGAACAACCTCGAGCTCTGGTACTCCCGCCTCGACGCCGCGGCACTCGAGGAGGACCTCCGCAAGCGGAACGCCGGGAAGCAGGCCGAGCGGATCAAGGAGTCCGAGGAGAAGGCGCGGACGAAGGACAGCATGAAGGCGTTCGCGAAGCTCGTGCGCGAGGTGGACGGCCAGCCGCGGATCGTCTCCGACCCGCCGCTGATCGTCGGGCTCGACGACGTCGCCGGCGACCGCGCCGCGACGATCATCGCGGAGCTCCAGACGGTCTTCCGGAGCTACCGGCGCACGCTCCAGCGCGACCGGCGCCACCTGCTCGAGCAGTACCGGTGGGTCGACATGGCGCGGAAGGTCGTCGGCGTCGGCAGCGTCGGGACGCGCTGCTACATCGTCCTGCTCCTCGGCAGGGACGCGAACGATCCCCTCTTCCTCCAGGTGAAGGAGGCGCAGGCGTCCGTGCTCGAGCCGTATCTCGGCAAGAGCGAGTTCGCGAACCACGGCCAGCGCGTGCTCGAGGGCCAGCGGCTGATGCAGGCGGTGAGCGACATCTTCCTCGGCTGGGTGCACGCGGACAGCGGCACGACCCTCGACGGCATCGGCCGCGACTTCTACTTCCGGCAGCTCTGGGACTGGAAGACGTCCGTGAACCTCGACGCGATCCTGCCGAAGGGGCTCGAGGTGTACGCGCAGGTGTGCGGCTGGACGCTCGCACGCGCGCACGCGCGCTCGGGCGACCGGATCGCGATCGCGGAGTACCTCGGCAAGGGCGACGTGTTCGACCAGGCGATCGCGGAGTTCGCGCGCGCGTACGCCGACCAGAACGACGCCGACCACGCCGCGCTCCGGAAGGCGTACGAGGACGGCCGGATCGAGGTCAAGGAGGGCCTGTAGCCGGCTCGCGGGTCCTCTACCTCCTCCGCCACGCGAAGTCGAGCTGGGACGACGCGTCGCTCGCCGACCACGAGCGGCCGCTGAACCCGCGCGGCCGCCGCTCGGCGGAGAAGCTCGCCGAGCACGCGCGCAAGACGGGCATCGCGCCCGAGCTCGTGCTGTGCTCGTCGGCCGTGCGCACGCGCGAGACGCTCGACGCGCTGCTCGCGGCGCTCGGCGGGCCCGAGGTCTCCTACGAGGACGAGCTCTACGGCGCGTGGTCGGAGACGCTGCTCGAGCGCGTGCGCGAGGTGCCGGCCGGCGTCGGCTCCGTGCTCGTCGTCGGGCACAACCCGGGGATCTCGGACTTCGCGCTCGCGCTCGCCGACGACGCGCGTCTCCGCGACGGCTTCCCGACCGGCGCGCTCGCGACGCTCGACGTCCCGGGCGCCTGGGCCGCGCTCGAGCCGGGCGGCGCGACGCTGCGCGCGTTCGTCGTGCCGCGCGAGCTGTAGAGCGCTAGTGCCCCGGGCGCCCGTTCGAGCCGTTCGACCCGTTCGTCGGCGGCGGGTCGTCGGGCGTCGAGGTCGCCGCGGCGCGGCCGAGCTCGATCAGGTGCTGCGGCGAGAGCCACTCGTCCGAGAGGATCTCGCCGTCCGCGTTCTTGACGGCCTGCCGGAGCGGGATCGCCCAGCGGTGCTCGATCAACGCGACGCCGACGGCCGTCCCGAGCGGGATCTCCGCCGCGAGCTTCTGCGCCTCGGTCTCGTCGAAGACGTGGCCCGTCGAGACCTTCGAGAGCCCCGCGAGCAGCCCCTCCGGCGAGTTCTCCTCGCCCGTCGCGCCGGCACCGACGAGGGAGCCGATCATCGCGCCGAACTCGAGCATGTCCTGGATGTCGAGGTCGGTCGCGGTGAGCACGGCGAGCGCGCCCGACCGGTCCTTCCGGATCACCAGCAGGTCGATGAGCCGAATGATGTCGTGCTCCTTCAGCCGCTCCAGCTCGGGCCAGATCTCGCCCTTGAAGCGGTAGCCGTCGAACTCGACGACAATCATCTCGACCGGCCCGAGCTCGGGCATCGTTCTCCTTTCGCGGGATGTGCGAGGACCCTACCTGCCGACGAGGCCGAGCCCGGCGGCGGCGTCGGCGTCGCGGATCAGCTGCGCCACGTCGACGTTCGCGGCGCGGATCACGGTGCAGCTGTCCGTCGAGATCGCGCGCTCGACCCGCCGTGCGGCCGGGTCGTCGTAGACCGCGATGAGCCCCGCGTCCGCCGCCTCGAGCATCTCCGCGAGGCGACGCAGCTCGTCGGGCGGGATGTCGGCGTGGACATGGCGGACGAGCGCGGCGACCGTCGCGCCGCCGCCGCTGCCGAGCGCAAGCGCCGCGCCGACGCCGATCGGCGGGAAGAGCGCGGCCGCGACGCCGATCGCGAGACCGGCGCCCGACGTGCGGTCCTCGACGACGAGCACCTGCCCGTCCGCGTCGCGCTCGAGGACGACGGCGTCGAAGCCGCGTCCGCGCGGCTCGACGTAGAGCGTCTCGATCTCGGCGAAGTCCGCCGCGGCGTCGGCGACGCGTTCGTACGGAGCGGCCAGCACGTAGAGGGCGTCCGAGGCGGACATCCTCCCGCATCCGAGCAGTGCCGCCGCGCCCCGGCCAGGGCGCGCGCACCCTCAGGCGAGCAGTGCGTACGCGCCGACGGTCGTGAGGTAGAGCCCGACGACGGCGAGCCCGACCGCGAGCGCCGCTTTCCCGTGCTGCGCGAGCCACTGTTGCAGCGCGGCGAGGCGCGCGTCGGCGAGCTCGCGGTTCGCGAGGTAGACGACGAGCACGACGAGCGGCGCGCACGACGCGACGGCCGCGTAGAGGACGACCGCGGCCGTCCCCTTGCCGGCGCTGAAGCCCGAGCCGGCGATCTCGAGGCCCGCGTCGACGGCGAAGACGAGGTTCACCCAGAAGAGGCCGAAGATGAACGCGCCGACCCAGCCCGCGCGGTTCACGAGCCGGAGCCAGCGGGGGTCTCCCGTCGCCTGCTTCGCCGGACGGTGGGTGTCGCGGCGCGTCCACAGCACCGCGCCGCTCACGAGCAGCACGAGTCCGAGCACGAGCTCGAACGACGCCTTCCCGGTCGAGAACTCATGGCTCCCGGTCTTCCCGGGCGTCCCGAACCCCGCCGCGGTCAGCGCGACGACGAAGGAAACCGACACGAAGCCGCCGAGGAAGTACGCGACGAGCGAGCGCGGGCCGTTCCGCGTCCCGAGCAGGACGATCGCCGGGACGAACGCCGTCGGCGAGAGGCAGCTGAGGAGGGCGAGCGCGAGAAGGTGCAGCCAGGTCGTCACGCGCGCGTCGAGACGACGAGCGTCAGCCCGTCGATCGCGTCGACGCGGACGGTCGCCCCGGGATCGGCGCCCTCGTCGCACCGCGCGTCCCACAGCTCGCCGTGGACGCGCACGGTCCCCCGCGGCCGGCACGGGGAGACGACCGTCGCCGCCGTCCCGATCATCGCCTCGGCCCCCGTCGTCGGCTTCATCGTCTTGCCCATGTGCTTCGACCACTTCCGGAGCACGGTGACCTCGACGATCTCGAGCAGGCAGCCGGCGATGATGATCACGGCGCCCCACGGCTCCCCGACGGGCACGAGGACGACGATCAGGATCGAGATGAGGAGGATCACGTCGCCGAGAGTCTGTCAGGAGCGCGAGGAGGCGCGTATCCCGCCCGGCCGGGTGGCGGCGCGGTGGCGGCCGGGCGGGGTTCCGCCGATCGTTCACCGGATGGACACGATCCGGGTCGAGCCGTCCGCGACCCTCGCGACCCGCGTGCGCCCGCCGCACCTCCGCCGCGACCTCGTCTCGCGACCGCGGCTGCTCGAGCGCCTCGACGAAGGTGCCGGGCACGACCTCACGCTCGTCTCGGCGCCGGCCGGCTACGGGAAGACGACGCTCCTCGCCGAGTGGGCCGCGAGCAGGGCGGGGCCTGTCGCGTGGCTCGCGCTCGCCGAGACCGATGCCGACCCGGCGGTGCTCCGGGCCGAGGCGCTCGCGTCGCTCGGCCGCATCGCGCTCGACGAGGGCGCCGCGCTCGTGCTCGACGGCTACGAGCGCGTCGCGGGGACCCCGGCCGAGGGTGCGATCACCGAGCTCGTCCGCGGGCGGCGCGCCGGGCTCCAGGTCGTCGTCGTGGGGCGCGTCGAGCCGCGCGTGCTCGTCCGCGACGCGCTCGCGATCCGCGCGCCGGAGCTGCGTATGACGGACGTCGAGGCGTCGGAGCTCCTCCACCGCGCGCTCGGCGGCAGCCTCGCCGTCCGCGAGGTGCAGCGCCGGATCGAGCGCTGCGACGGCGTGCCCGCCGCGCTCCGCGCCGCCGCCGAGACGGGCGCCGAGGAGCCCACGGACACGCTCACCGAGCCGGAGCTCTCGCTCCTCCGCCTCCTCACCGGCGGCTTCACCTCCCGCGAGATCGCCCACGTGCTCGAGCTGTCGCCCCACGCGGTCGACGCCCGGACGAGGACGGTCTACCGCAAGCTCGGCGTCAGCTCCCGGGCGGGGGCCGTCGCGCGGGCTCACGAGTTCGGCGTCGGCTGACGTCCCACATTCCGGAACAGCGAGATATCCTCTACCGAGGGAGTTCGTCGGCGCCTGGGGGCGCGCCGGCGTCAGCAGCCGCAACCGATGAGCAGAGGGAGAACAGGCGTCAGGCCGAGACGGGCCGTCCCCGCGGACGGGCCGCGAGAGATCTCGCTGCCGCCGTTCCCCGACGCCGGCCGGGACGCCGGCGAGGCCGCCGCCGACCGAAATATCCGCGGCCACCCGTTCGCCGGCACGCTGCTCGCGCGGCGGCAGGCGACGGTCTCGGAGCTGACGATCCTCGGCGCGGCGCTCGTCGTCGCGGCGATCGCGGTCGCCGTCGTCGCGAGCGGGAGCCTCGTCGGCAGCGGCCCCGGCTTCGCGACCCTCCTCGTCATCACGATCGTCGCCTACGTCGTCGCCGGGCTCGCCTGGCGCCGGGCGCGCCCGTGGAGCCCGCTCGGCCCGCTCCTGATCGCGTTCGGCTTCTTCTGCAGCATCATCAGCCTCGACGCGCTCGCGCAGCCGGTCGCGCACGCCCTCGGGATCCTCGTCGAGGCGCCGATCACCTTCTTCCTGATCTGGCTCGTGCTGGCGTTCCCGTCCGGCCGCCTCGACCGCACGTCGCGCTGGCTGCTCGGCGGCGTCGGCGCGGTCTTCCTCGTCGGCGTCGTCACCCGGGCGCTCGTGATGCCGATGATCCAGCCGGCGCTCCCGCTTGCACGCTGCAACGCCGCGTGCCCCGAGAACCCGCTCCAGGTCGTCCACGACGCGTCGCTCGCGCACGTCCTGCGGCTCGCGGCCGCGGGCACCCGCGTCGCCATCTTCGCGATCGTGATCGCGATCATCGCCGCCCGGTTCTTCCAGGCGAGCCGCCCGCGGCGGCGGATCCTCGCGCCGGTCTACGTCGTCGCGACGCTGCTCGGGATCGCGGCGGGGATGAACCAGATCGCCGCGAACTGGATCGGCTCGCACGTGGGCCCGGACACCCCGCTCTCGATCGCGTTCAGCGCGACGTGGATCCTGTTCCCCTTCGGCTTCATCGCGTCGATCGTGCTCGCGTACGTCTACGTCGGCGCGGCGCTCGCGTCGATGGTGCGCGAGCTCGGCGTCAGCACGACGGTCGTCGGGATCGAGCGGGCGGTGCAGCGTGTCCTCGACGACCCGCGCGCGAGGCTCGCGTTCTGGCTGCCGCGCTCGCACCGCTACGTCGACCGGCACGGCCGCGGCGTCGAGCTCAACGCGCTCGACGCGGGGACGTGGCGGAGCTTCGACAAGAGCGACGGCGAGCCGCTGCTCGCGATCGTCCACGACGCCGCGCTCGAGGAGGACCCGGAGCTCGTCGAGGCCGTCGGCGCGGAGACCGTCCTCGCGTTCGAGAACCAGCGGCTCCAGCAGGACCTGCTCGACTCGATCGCCGCGCTGCGCGCGTCGCGGAAGCGTCTCGTCGCCGCCGCGTCGGCGGAGCGGCGGAAGATCGAGCGCGACCTCCACGACAGCGCGCAGCAGATGCTCATCGCCGTGCGCATCCAGCTCGAGCTCGCACGCGGCAACGTCGAGGCGGACTCGAAGCTCGACGCGCAGCTCGGCCGGATCGGCGGCGACCTCGACCGCGCGCTCGACGAGCTCCGTTCCGTCGCGCACGGCATCTACCCGCCGCTGCTCGCGGACGAGGGTCTCCTCGCCGCGCTGACCGAGGCGGCGGGGCGGACGGGCGTCCCGGTCGAGCTCCGGCTCGAGGACGTGGGACGGCTCCCGGAGGAGATCGAGACCGCCGTGTACTACTGCTGCCTCGAGGCGCTGCAGAACGCCGCGAAGCACGGCGGTGCCGACGTCACCGTGACCCTGCGGCTCTGGTTGGAGCCGCACCTGCTGCGTTTCTCGGTCTCGGACGACGGCATCGGCTTCGCCCCGGACGCGCAGCCCGACGCGACGGGGCTCACGAACATGCTCGACCGTCTCGGCGCGATCGGCGGGCGCATCTCCATCCGCTCCGCGCCCGGCCGCGGCACCGACGTCGACGGAGCGGTTACGGTGGGTGCATGAGCAGCCGGGCGGAGGCGCGGGGGAAGCCCGCGGGCGCGGAGGACGCGCGGACGTACTGCATCGTCGTGGCAGAGGACGCGTACCTCATCCGCGAGGGCATCCGGCAGGTGCTCGAGCAGGAGGACGAGGTCGAGGTCGCGGAGTTCTGCTCCGACTACACGTCGCTCATCCAGGCAGTCGAGCGGCACCACCCCGACGTCGTCGTCACCGACATCCGGATGCCGCCGTCGAACACCGACGAGGGGATCCGCGCCGCGGCCGCGCTGCGCGAGCAGGCGCCCGACACCGGGGTCGTCGTGATCAGCCAGTACGTGAGCCCGCACTACGCGATCAAGCTCTTCGAGGACGGATCGGCCGGCCGCGCGTACCTCCTGAAGGAGCACATCGGGCATCGCAACCACCTCATGGGCGCGATCCGCGAGGTCGCGAACGGCGGGTCCGTCGTCGACCCCGCGGTCGTCGAGGTGCTCGTCGAGGCGCGGACGCGCGCGAAGAACTCGCCGCTCGGCCACCTCACGCCGCGCGAGCGCGAGGTCCTCGCCGGCGTCGCGGAGGGGAAGTCGAACGCGGCGATCGCGCGCACGCTGTTCCTCACGAAGCGCGCCGTCGAGAAGAACATCAACTCGATCTTCGCGAAGCTCGACCTCGCGGACGACACCGACGTGAGCCGTCGCGTCGTCGCGACGCTGCTCTTCCTCTCGGAGACCGGTGCAGCGCCGCCGGGAGGCGCCTGAGGGGATCGTAGTGCGAGCACGTGGGCGGGCGGGCGGCGCCGCCCTGAGGATGGATTGGTCAGCGGTTTGCGGCGGGGTGATCGATGAAGCGGCAAGCAGGGGCGGTCCGGGTGCTGGTGGTGGACGACAGCGTCCCCTGCCGTGGGGCGGTCTGCGACGTCGTCCGTGCGACGGAGGGGTTCGAGGTCGTGGGCGACGTCGGCTCCGGCGAGGAGGCCGTGGAGCTCGCCCTGCGGGTCGAGCCGGACCTCGTGCTCCTCGACATCCGCATGGACGGGATCAGCGGCTTCGAGACGGCCGAGCGGCTCCGCGAGCTGCGGCCCGAGGCGGTCGTCGTCCTCGCGTCCGCGTGGGTCGAGGAGGCCGCGGCGGGCGTCGAGCGCTGCGGTGCGGCCGCGGCCGTCTACAAGCGGGACATCAGCCCTGCCGTGCTCGAGGAGCTCTGGGAGCGCCACGGCGCCGGCGTCGTACCCGCACCCGCCCCGGCGTCGTAGACGCCGTCTGGGCGCTGCCCGCGTCGCCTGAGACGGTCCCGCAGATGGCGCTGTCGCCGAACGACGCAGCGAGCATGGACAGGGTCACGGCCCGCCGATGACGACCGTCGGCGGGCCCGTGATCCGTGCTGCGGTCGTGGCGCTCGCGTGCCTCGCGTTCGCCGCGGGGATCGTGACGGCGGCCGCGCGCGGCGCCGAGACGACGACGACCGCGACGATCGAGACGACGACGACGAACGGCTCGGGCGCGACGGTGACGGTGACGACCGCGGTGACGGAGACGACGCAGGTGACGGTCACGGAGACGCAGCAGCCGACGACCGCGGAGTCGACGTCGGCGACCTCGGAGACCGCGACGACGGAGACGACGCAGTCGACCGCGACCACCGAGACGACCGGCGGTGGCGGCGGGGGAGGGTTCCCGACCTGGGCGATCGTCCTCATCGCAGCCGTCGTGATCGGGCTCATCGCAGCGGTCGCGTTCCTCCTCGGCCGCAACAGGAAGCAGGACGAGAGCGCGCTCGACGGGCGCACGAGGATCCTCGACGCGGCGGTCGCGAGCGCGGTCGCCTCGGGCTGGACGATCGAGAGCTCGAGCCCGCTCGAGGCGGTGATCCGCCGCGACGACGAGCGGATCCTCCTCACGGTGGACGAGAACGGCCGCGTCACGCGGCGCCCGATCGGCCCGCCCGTGCCGCCCGACGGTCAGCCGCCGGCCGGGCCGCCGTCCGCCGATGAGGCCCCGCCGGACTGGCCGTCGCGTTAGCGTCCCTCGTACACGGCGAACTCGGAGGAAGACATGACACATGGACTCGTAGTCGGCGGCTTCTTCGACCAGGGATTCCTGCACTCGCTGATCGTGCTCGCGCTCGTGTTCATCATCGGCTTCGCGCTCGTCGATCTCATCCGGCGCCCGATGTCCGGGGCGAAGAAGTGCGCGTGGGTGCTGATCATCGTGCTGATCCCGGTGATCGGCGCGATCATCTACCTCATCGTCAACGGCGACGCGGAGTTCTCGCACGGCGACGACCGCGCCGGGATGACGCAGCAGGGCCAGCAGGACACGCGGATCACCGAGATCCAGCACCCCGGCATCTAGACGTGCGTGCCTGTTGGAAGAGAGCGCCCGTGATCGGAGAGAATGGAGTCATGCCCAGAGTCTCGGTCATCGCCGCCGTCGCGGTCGTCGCCGTCGCCCTCGCCTCGGCGGGCTGCGGCGGGAAGAAGAACGAGACGACGTCGACCCAGGACTGGGCGAACGGCGTCTGCACCGCGTTCACGACCTGGAAGAACTCGTTGACGGACCTCCAGAAGACCGTGAAGACCGGCGGACTGACCCAGGATTCGCTGAACAGCGCGGTGAACGACGCACAGGACGCGACGACCACGCTCGCAAAGGACCTGAAGAAGCTCGGGAAGCCGGACACGCAGGCCGGGCAGCAGGCGAAGGACGACGTCCAGCAGCTCTCGGACGAGCTGAGCTCGGGCTCGAAGACGATCTCGGACGCGATGTCGAACGCGAAGGGGGCGACGGGGTTCCTGACCGCCGTGTCCACCATCACCTCGACGCTCGCGTCGATGGTGACCGAGGTCCAGACGACGGTGACGAACGTGCAGAAACTCGATCCGAAGGGCGAGCTGGAGCAGGCGTTCAAGAGCGCGCCGGCCTGCAAGCCGTACGTCGGATCGAAGTAGCACCCGCGGCCCGAGGGGGGTCGATGGAGATCGGTAAGCCGCAGCGGAAGTACACGATCGAGCCGATTCGCGACCCCGTGCCGCGTCGGCGGAAGACGCGCGAGCCCGCGCGGCCGCCGGCGCCCGCGCCCGGCCGCCGCCGGAGCTCCCGCGCGTGAACGGCGCGCCCGACTACATCGAGCCGGTCGAGGGCTGGCGCGTCTGGCGGGTCGGTTCGCGGAACGGCGAGGCCGTCCTCCGGAGCGTGTTCGTCGACTCGGTGTGGGAGCCGGGCCGGCCGCTCGAGGCGCGGTGCGAGCACCGCCGCCGCTCGATCTGGCGTCCGTGGCGCATCTACCGCAACGAGCATGCGGCGCCGGAGGAGGACTGCAGCTGCGGGATCTACGCCGCGGCCGCGCGCTCCGCGGCGCGCCGGTACCTCGGTGTCCCGTCGCCGGTCGGCACCGGCATGCGCGTCCTCGGCCGGGTCGCGCTCTGGGGCGACGTCGTCGAGTCGGAGAACGGCTGGCGCGCCTCGTGCGCCTACCCGTCGCTGCTCTTCGTGCCGATCACCGGCTACCACGGGCTCCGCTCGAGCCGGCGGCGCGCGATCGCCGACGCGCTCGCGGTCGGCCTCGAGGCGTACGGCGTGCCGGTCGAGCTCGTCGCCGGCGAGCCGGAGTCGAGCATCGTCACCGCGTTCTCCTGGTGAGCCGCGGGCGGGCGGATGCCCGCGCCCCCGCGAACCACGCGTGGGCCTCCTGTCCGCGTGTCCCGCGGGCTGACACGCTCCACCGGCCGCGATGGAGCAGGACCCCGTCCCGATGAGCTTCGCGCCCGCGTTCGCGATGCGGCGCCGGTTCGACCATGCGCCGTCGCTCACCGTCGGCCTCGAGGAGGAGCTGCTCCTCCTCGACCCGGTGCGGTTCCAGCCCGTCGACGCCGTCGAGGACGTCCTCGTGTGCGTCGACGGCGACAGCCGCTTCAAGCCCGAGCTTCGGTGCGCGCAGCTCGAGCTCGTGACGCCGCCCGCGTCGACGGTCGCGGACGTCGCGCGCGAGCTCGCTGCCGCGCGCCGAATCCTCGTCGACCGCCTGCGCGGCGCCGTCCGCATCGCCGCGGTCGGCACGCATCCGACGTCGACGACGGTCTCCGCGCTGACGCAGCGGCGTCGCTACCGCGAGATCGGACGGGAGCTCCGCTGGCTCCTCCGCGCGGGGATACCGTGCAGCCTCCACGTCCACGTCGCGGTCGACGGCGCGGACCGCGCGCTCGCGGTGCTCAACGCGCTGCGGTCGTACGTCCCGGAGCTCGCCGCGCTCGCCGCGAACTCGCCGTACTTCGAGGGACGCGACACGGGCCTCGCGTCGACGCGGCTGAAGCTGCGCGACGACGGGCCGCGCTCGGGGATCCCGCCCGCGTTCGCGTCGTGGGACGCGTACGCCGACTTCGTCGCGTGGGGCGCGCGCGGCGGCGTCGTGCCGGACCCGGGCTGGCACTGGTGGGACCTCCGGCTGAACGGCGCACAGGGGACGATCGAGATCCGCGCCGCCGACGCGCAGACGCGGATCGACGACGCGGCGGGGATCGCTGCGGTGTGCCAGACGCTCGTCGCGTCGCTCGTCGACCGCCACGACGCCGGCGACGCGCTTCCCGTGCACGAGACGCACCGGATCGCGGAGAACCGCTGGCGCGCGCTGCGCGACGGGCTCGACGGCGAGCTCGTCGACCTCGACGACGGCACGCCGCGCCCGACGCGCGAGCGGCTGCGCGAGCTCGTCGGCGAGCTCGAGCCGTACGCCGCGGCGCTCGGCTGCGAGGCCGAGCTCGGCCGGGCGGCCGTCCTCGTCGCCGCGAACGGCGCCTCCCGGCAGCGCGCGACGGCGGCCGCCGTCGGTGTCGGCGGCCTCGCCGAGCTCCTCGCCGAGGAGACGGAGGCGTTCGTTCCGGGTGAGCTACCCGTTAGGCTCCTGGCATGAGGATCGCGCTCGCCACCGCTCTCGTCCTCGCCGCCCTCGTGGTCGCGGCGCCGGCGGGCGCACGTACGGACGCGCACCGGACGAACTTCTGGGTGCTCGCCGTCGTGTCGACGGGCTGGGACGTCGAGCTGTCGCAGACGCAGGTCGCGCCGACGCTCTACACGCTCCAGGTCCGGAACATCGGGCCGTACGCCGCGCGCTTCACGATCACCGCGCCCGGCTCGAAGCCGCTGCGTCTCACGGTGCAGCCGAACGGCTGGGCGTTCCCGAAGGTCCGCATGCGGCCGGGCACGCTCGCCGTGAAGGTGCTCACGCAGCCGGGCCCGCAGACCTACGGCGCGTCGATCCCGATCCAGCCCTAGGCCTCGCCGGCGCGGACGCGCCGCGGGATCTCGACGAACCAGTAGTACATGACGGCCCCGCCGAGGACGGCGCCGCCGCCGACGATGGCGAAGCACACGATCGTCCAGAACCACTCGATGCCTGACATGCGGCAAGGTTCGCACATGGAGGCGACGGCTGCACAGCTCACCTGGCTCGGGCACAGCACCGTCCTCGTCGAGCTCGACGGCGCGCGCGTGCTGACCGACCCCGTGCTGCGGCGGCTCGTCGGGCACCTCCAGCGGTCGTCGCCGGTCGCGGCCGGCACGCTCGGCCGGCTCGATCTCGTGCTCGTGTCGCACGTCCACTACGACCATCTCGACCGGCGCTCGCTCGCCGCGCTCGATGCCGAGCGGGTCGCCGTGCCCGCGGGCGCGGGGAAGCTCGTGCGCCGGCGCGTCCGGGCCGAGGTCGTCGAGCTCGACGAGGGCGACGAGCTCGAGGTGGGGGCGATCCGCGTCCGCGCGACGTTCGCCGACCACGCGGCGAACCGCCTCCCGCTCACGCCGGAGCTGCCGTCGCTCGGCTTCGTCATCGGCGGGTCGCGCTCGGTCTACTTCGCCGGCGACACCGACCTCTTCGACGGCATGGAGTCGCTCGCGCCCGGGCTGGACGTCGCGCTCCTCCCGGTCGCCGGGTGGGGGCCGAAGCTCCCGCCGGGCCACATGGACCCCGCGGCGGCGGCGGAGGCGGCGCGGCGGCTCGCCCCGCGGATCGCCGTTCCGATCCACTGGGGCACGTACCGGCCGTTCTACCGCCGCACGCCGTACGACCCGCTCGCGCCCGAGTCGTTCGCGGCGCGCGTCCGGGAGATCGCGCCGGGCGTCGAGCCGCGGATCCTGCAGGAGGGAGAGACGCTCTCGCTCTGACGAGGCCGTGTATCGTCGCGCCATGCTGACCGTGGACGAGCTGCGCGACGAGGTCGCGGCGGGCGCGATCGACACGGTGATCGCCGCATTCACCGACATGCAGGGCCGCCTGATGGGGAAGCGGCTGCACGCGGAGTTCTTCCTCGACGAGCTCGACGCGGGCCACGAGGTCGAGGGCTGCAACTACCTCCTCGCGCTCGACATGGAGATGGAGCCGACCCCCGGCTACTCGATCGCGAGCTGGGAGCGCGGCTACGGCGACTTCGGACTTCAGCCGGACCTCGCGTCGCTGCGGCGCGTGCCGTGGCACGAGGCGACCGCGCTCGTCATCTGCGACGTCGTGTGGCACGACGGCTCGCCGGTCGCGCCGTCGCCGCGCCAGGTGCTGCGCGCGCAGCTCGACCGCGCCGCGGCGCTCGGCTACGACGCGATGGTCGGCTCCGAGCTCGAGTTCTTCCTCTTCCGGGAGAGCTACGAGGAGGCGCGCGCGAAGGGGTTCCGCGACCTGACGCCGTCCGTGCCGTACATCCTCGACTACCACATCCTCGCGAGCGGCTACGACGAGCCGTTCCTCCGCGAGGTGCGGAACGCGATGCAGGCGGCGGGCATGAAGGTCGAGAGCTCGAAGGGCGAGGCGTGGCCGGGGCAGCACGAGATCAACTTCCGCTACGCCGACGCGCTGAAGGCGGCGGACGACCACGTGATCTACAAGACGGGGCTGAAGGCGCTCGCGTACCAGCACGGGCTGTCGGTGACGTTCATGGCGAAGCCGGACCACACCTGGGTCGGCTCGTCGTGCCACATCCACTCGAGTCTCTGGCACCGCGGCAAGGCCGCGTTCGCCGGCGAGTCCGACGTCTTCAAGCAGTACCTCGCGGGGCAGATCGCGTGCGCCGCGGAGCTCGCGATCTTCGTCGCGCCGACGATCAACTCGTACAAGCGCTTCGCCGTCGCGAGCTGGGCGCCGACGACGCTCGCGTGGGGCTATGACAACCGCACGTGCGGCTTCCGCATCGTCGGCCACGGCTCGTCGCTCCGCGCGGAGACGCGGATCCCGGGCGCCGACGCGAATCCGTACCTCGCGTTTGCCGCGCTGATCGCGTCCGGCCTCTACGGGATCGAGAACGAGCTCGAGCTCGGGCCCGCGTTCGAGGGGAACGCGTACGAGTCCGACGTCGAGCGGTTCCCCGCCGCGATGCGCACCGCGATCGCGGCGCTCGAGAACGGGACGATGGCGCGGGCGGCGCTCGGCGACGAGGTCGTCGACCACTACCTCAACTACGCGCGCACCGAGCAGGCGCAGTTCGACCAGGCCGTGACCGACTGGGAGCGCGCACGGCTCTTCGAGCGGGGATGAGCCGGCCGCTCGTCGGCATCACGACGTACGTCGAGCCCGCGAGCTGGGGGCACTGGCAGCTCGACGCGGCGCTGATCCCGTACGACTACGTGCGCGCGGTCGAGCGTGCCGGCGCGCGGGCGCTGCTCGTCCCGCCGTCGACGGACGGGATCGAGGAGACGCTCGACGCGCTCGACGGGCTCGTCTTCTCGGGCGGCGCCGACGTCGACCCGGAGACGTACGGGGCGGACGCGCACGCGGAGACGAACGGGACGCGGCCCGAGCGCGACGCGGGCGAGCTCGCGCTGCTGAAGGCCGCGCTCGCGCGGGACATGCCGGTGCTCGCGGTCTGCCGGGGCTTCCAGATCCTGAACGTCGCGCGCGGCGGGGACCTCGAGCAGCACGTCCCGGACCGCGTCGGCTCGGAGACGCACCGCGAGGTGAAGGGCGTGTTCTCGGAGCACGGCGTCCGCGTCGAGGGCGACTCGCGGCTCGGCTCCGTGCTCGGCGACGAGGTCTCCGGCGTGAAGTCGCACCACCATCAGGGCGTCGGCGAGGTCGGCGAGGGGCTGCGCGAGGTCGCGTGGGCCGACGACGGCACCGTCGAGGGGCTCGAGGACCCGGACCGGCGCTTCGCGCTCGGCGTGCTCTGGCATCCGGAGGCCGGCGACGACGCGCGGCTCTTCGAGGCGCTCGTCGCCGAGGCCGACGCGTATCGAAAGGAGCGGCGCGGATGACGGTCGTGCTGAACCCGGCGACGGAGGAGCCGATCGCGGAGCTCGAGTCCGCGGGCGTCGAGGAGACGGACGCCGCGGTCGCGCGGGCACGCGCCGCGTTCCCGGCGTGGCGCGCCGTCGCACCGGGTGACCGCGCGCGGCTGCTCCGCCGGCTCGCGACGCTCGTCGAGGAGCATCACGAGGAGCTGTCGCGCATCGAGTCGCGCAACGTCGGCAAGCCGATCTCCGGCGCGCGCGGCGAGGTCGGCATGGTCGCGCAGGTCTTCCACTTCTACGCCGGCGCGGTCGACAAGTTCCACGGCGAGACGATCCCGGTCGCGGGCGGCGTCGACATGACGTTCCGCGAGCCGCTCGGCGTCGTCGGGCTGATCACGCCCTGGAACTTCCCGCTCAACATCGCGTCGTGGAAGCTCGGCCCCGCGCTCGCATGCGGCAACACGGTCGTGCTGAAGCCGGCCGAGCTGACGCCGCTCTCGGCGATGCGGCTCGGCGAGCTCGCGCTCGACGCCGGGATCCCCGAGGGCGTGCTCAACGTCGTCGTCGGCAAGGGATCCGTCGTCGGGCAGCGGCTGATCGAGCATCCGGACGTCGCGAAGATCGGGTTCACCGGCTCGACCGAGGTCGGCCAGCAGGTCATGCGCGGCGCCGCGTCGACGATCAAGCGCGTCACGCTCGAGCTCGGCGGCAAGTCGGCGAACGTCGTCTTCGCGGACGCGGACCTCGAGCGCGCCGCCGCGTCGGCGCCGTACGCGGTGTTCGACAACGCGGGCCAGGACTGCTGCGCGCGCTCGCGGATCCTCGTCGAGCGCGGCGCGTACGACCGCTTCGCCGAGCTGCTCGTCGAGGCGACGCGCGGCGTCAGGGTCGGCGACCCCGAGGACGAGTCGACCGAGATGGGCCCGCTCATCTCCGCTGCGCACCGTGAGACGGTCGCGTCGTTCGTCGACGGCGAGACGATGTTCACCGGCGAGACGCCGGACGGGCCCGGCTTCTGGTACCCGTGCACCCTCGTCGAGGCGCGGCCGGACGACCGGATCGCGCGCGACGAGGTCTTCGGCCCGGTCGCGGCGCTGATCCCGTTCGACGACGAGGCCGACGCGGTCCGGATCGCGAACGACTCGGAGTACGGCCTCAGCGGCTCGATCTGGACGCGCGACGGCGGCCGTGCGCTCCGCGTCGCGCGGGCGATCGACACCGGGGTGCTGTCCGTCAACTCGAACTCGTCCGTGCGCGTCTCGACGCCGTTCGGCGGTTTCAAGCAGAGCGGCTTCGGCCGCGAGCTCGGCATGCACGCGCTCGAGGGCTACAGCGAGGTCAAGAACGTGTTCTACTCCACCGAATGAACCGGCTGAAGGACAAGGTCTGCGTGATCACCGGCGCCGGCGGCGGGATGGGCGCCGACGCGGCGGAGCTCTTCACGGAGGAGGGCGCGAAGGTCGTCGTCGCGGACGTGAACGGCGACGCGGCGAAGGAGGTCGCGGCGAAGGTCGGCGGGCTCGCGGTGCAGGTCGACGTCGCGGACGAGGCGTCGGTCGAGGCGATGTACGCCGCCGCGAAGGCGGAGTACGGCGGCATCGACGTCCTCTACAACAACGCGGGCATCTCGCCGGCCGACGACGACTCGATCCTCGTCACGGAGCTCGACGCGTGGGAGCGCGTGCAGGCGATCAACACGCGCGGCGTCTATCTCTGCTGCAAGCACGGGATCCCGCACCTCCTCGAGCGCGGCGGCGGGTCGGTGATCAACGTCGCGTCGTTCGTCGCGCTCGTCGGCGCGGCGACGTCGCAGATCTCGTACACCGCGTCGAAGGGCGCCGTGCTCTCGATGAGCAAGGAGCTCGGCGTGCAGTTCGCGCGGCAGGGCGTGCGCGTGAACGCGCTGTGCCCGGGCCCGGTCGAGACGCCGCTCCTGCTCCGCATCTGGAGCGAGACGCCGGGCGCGGCCGAGCGCCGCCTCGTCCACGTCCCGATGGGCCGGATGGCGAAGCCGCGCGAGATCGTCAACGCCGCGCTCTTCCTCGCGAGCGACGAGTCGAGCTACGTGAACGCCGCGACGTTCGTCGTCGACGGCGGCCTCACCGCCGCGTACGTCACGCCGGAGTAGCCCGACACCACGGTTCTCAACAGGCGGGGGCCAGGCCCGAATACGTCTTCCTCGGTCGTGCGAACCGCTCCAGCCGCGCGCGCCGGTTGCCGATACGGGTGAGGTGGCAGGCGTCCTTCTCCTCGCGGGCGGCGGGCTCGTCGGGCTCGCGTGCTTCCTTCCGTGGATCTCCGTGTCGATTCAGATCCTCGGCGTCAGCGGCACCGGGCACGTGCACGGGACGGACTTCACGTCGGGCAAGGTCGCGCTCGTGCTCGCGTTCGTCTCCGTGCTGCTCGCCGTCGTCGACCTCCGCGGCGGCGATGGGAGCCTCCGGCGCTGGTCGATCGGAGCCGCGCTCGCCGGCTCCGCGATCGTCGTCTACAACGCGTGGCACAAGAGCTCGACGTTCGCCGTCGCGGCGTCGGGCACGAGCTTCGCGCACGCCTCGACGGGCCCGGGTCTCTGGGTCGGGCTCCTCGGCGGAGCCGCAGCGGTGGCCGCAGCGATCGTCGGCCGCGCGGCCGAGTCCGGTTAGCTATTCGTTGCCGACAACCTGGACGAGCCAGCGCCGGTCGCGCTCGCGGTCCAGCTCGATGAAGAGGACGCGCTGCCAGGTGCCGAGCTGCAGCTCGCCGTCGCGCACCGGGACGGACTCGCCCGCGGTGCCGAGGAGCATCGCCATGCAGTGCGAGTGCCCGTTGCCCTGGTCCATGTCCTCGGGGCAGATGTTCTCGGTGCGCCGGTCCCAGTCGTCGTGGGCGTAGTAGCCCTCGCTCGGGACGAGCCGGCGCAGGAGCTCGGCGAAGTCGTCGAGGAACCCGGCCTCGAACTCGTTGACGCGGACACAGCAGGTCGTGTGCGGCGAGTAGACGCAGGCGATCCCTTCCTGGATCCCGCTCTCGCGGACGGCGCCCTGCACCTCGTCGGTGATGTCGGTGACCGTGAGGCCGCCCGCAGTCCGGAGCTGCTTCTCGTGCTGGAAGACCTTCACAGGCGTGCATTGTGCGGTATTTCCGTCCCGTTCGAGGGGCGAAGCGCGCTGTCTCAGGAGAACCTGATCCGGCTGTAGGCTCCTCCGCGCGGGCCCGTAGCTCAGCTGGTCAGAGCAGGGGACTCATAATCCCTTGGTCCCTGGTTCGAGTCCAGGCGGGCCCATTCTCGACGGCCGGCGGGCCCCTTCACGTCCGCGACTAGCTGTCCTTTTGGGACATGTCGCGGAGCGACACTAGACAACAAGACGCCCCCCGGGAGATGCTCCTGGCCGCCGTAGCGTTGATGCAGGGGAGGCAGGGGACGTGGGTCGTGCCGTGGCTTTGGCGTCGCTTGGACCGTCCGGTGTTCTCGGCCGGCGGCCGGGGTTGCGCTTCGGGCGACAGGCGGCGATCTGCGCCGTCGCGGTGGTCGCCCTTCCGTATGTCGCGCCGCTGATCACGCCGTGGCTCCGGCCGGCGATCGGTGAGGTCGCGCCGGTCTCGCCGCTGCCCGCGCTGTCGATCCCGGCGGTCGCGTTCCCGAGGCTCGCCGTGCCGGGGCACGTCCGCGTGGCCCCGAGCGGCGGTGTCGCGACCCGCGCGGTCGCGCAGCCTGCGCGCGGCGCGCCTGCCGTCTCCCCGACTCGCGTCCCCGTCGTGTCCGACGCGTGGGGCCTGCCGGCCGCGGCTGCACGTCCGGCGTCGAATGCCCTCGACAGCGCGCCGCTCGTGATCGACCAGACCGGTCCGCCCGTGCTGCCCGTCGCGCCGGCGGCCGCCGGCCCGGCCGCGCCCGCTCCCTCACCGCCCGTCGACACGACGGGCCCGGGCTCCGACGCACCGGCGGCTCCCGCCGAGCCGGCGCCGGCGCCCGAGCCCGCGCCGGCCCCCTCGACGACCGACGGCTCGGCCGCCGGCGACGCGGGAGCGGCCGCCGGGCCCGACTCGACCGCGTCGACGACCGGCGACGGCGCGACGAGCGCCTCCCCCGCCGGAGACGCGAGCGACGGCGCTGCGGCGTCCGGCGACGGCACGGCGGCCGGGGGCAGCGGAGCCGACGCGGGCTCGACGGACGCGCAGGCGGGCGACGGCTCGTCGGCGGGAGGATCCGCGGACGGCGCCGGCGACGCAGGCTCCGGCGGCCAGGACGCAGGCTCCGGTGACGCGAATGCGCAGTCCGGCGACCAGGGCGACGCGTCCGGGTCGGGCGGCGCTGCGAGCGGCTCCGACTCCGGCCCGGCGGCGGCAGACTCGGGGGCCGCGGACTCGTCGGGCTCCGACGTCGTGACGCCGAACGGCGGCGGCACGGTCACGAGCGCCGACGGCAACGCCACCGTGACCGTGCAGCCCGGTGCGGTCGGGGGACCGACGACGGTCACCGTCACGGCAGGGGACACCGTCGCAACGACCGATGTCCTCACGCCCGTCTCGACGACGTACGTCGTCGGCGCGACGCTCCAGCCGCTCACCGGCGCGTCGAACACCCCCGCGACGACGGGATCGGACGACGCGGGCGGAGCATCCGCGCAGGGCTCGGACAACGCCGCCGGGCAGACCTCCGCGGGCGCGAGCGCCTCCTTCACGTCCGGACCGGTGATGACGATCCACTACGACTCGTCCGCCGCCGCCCCGCCGATGATCTACTCGATCGGCTCCGACGGCTCGACCACGTCCCTCGCGTCTGATGTCGACCCGGCGGGATTCCTCGTCAGCGCGACGATCTCCGGTCCCGGCTCGTATTTCGCGGGCATCCCGAAGATCGACGGCAAGCCGCCCACACCGGCGACCCTGACGGGCACGGTGACGAGACCCGGCGGGGTCGCTCCGCTCACGGGCGCGGTCGTCGCGGCGAGCGCGGACGGTCAGCCGACCGTGCGGACGGTGACCGACGGGAGCGGCACGTTCACGATCCCCGTGGTCAGCGGCAACTGGGTCGTCACCGTCGACCCGGCCTCCAACTTCGCGAGCCCCGACGCGCGGGCGGTCGACACCGCCGCCGCCGGCTCGCAGCTCAACTTCGTCGTCGGCGCGCCGGCGTCGCCGACGGGGCAGGCGTCCCCCGACGCGGGAGCTCCCGAGGCGACGGGGCTGAGAACGCAGACGTCGCGCACGTTCCTGATCGGCAGCGGCCAGCTCGAGACCGTCGTGTACTCGACCCCGGTCAGCTACCGCGGCCCCGACGGGAGCTGGCAGCTGATCGACTCGACACTGACCACGACCGGGGCCGGGGGATCGGAGATCCGGAACGCGGCCGGCCCGTTCGAGGTGGTCTTCCGGCACGAGGTCGACTCCTCGGACGGCTCCTTCGCGTCGGTCGCGCTTCCGAGCGGCGGCGGGTTCGACATGCAGCTCGCGGGCGCGCAGCCGGCGACGGCGACGGGGGAGGCGGCGGACGGGCTCGTCTTCGCGGGCGCGCAGAGCGGTGTCGACCTGCACTACAGCGTGTCGGCCACCGGGCTCAAGGAGTCGATCGAGCTGTCGTCCGCGAGCGCGCCGTCGAGCTACTCGTTCCGGCTCGTGCCGACGGCGGGGAAGCAGTACGTCGTGCAGCACGCGGCGAGCGGCGCCTGGATCTTCACCGCTCCCGGCAGCCAGACGCCGCTCTTCGTGCTCCAGCCGCCGACGGTCGGCGACGCGTCGACGCTCCAGACCGGCGCCTCCGGGCTGACGCCCGTCTCGACGGGAAGCCAGACCGCCGCCGGCCTCGACGTCCAGGCTCTCGCCGACGGGAGCTTCGTCGCGACGGTGAGCGTCGACCCGGCGTGGCTCGGTGATCCGGCGCGCCTGTTCCCCGTCCTCATCGACCCGACGGTGACGCTCTCGCCCGACAGCCGCGACGCGGTGTTCAACACCGCCTGCGCGAGCTGCACCCCGTCGGTCGGGACGACGCTGAACGTCGGGGGCGGGGCCGCGGGCGCGACCTACGCCTCGTCGGTGATCCAGTTCGACCTGACCGGAGTCCCGGTGAGCGGGATCACCGGCGGGACGCTGTCGCTCTGGTGGTCGTCGTGTGCGCCGCTCACGTGCGGAACGGCCCCCGGGAACGGACAGCAGGCGAACATCGGCCTCTACCAGATGGCGTCGGCGTGGAACCTGACGACGACGACGTCGCAGGTCGCGTACCTGTCGACGCAGCTGTCGGCGACGACGCTCAACGTCTGGTCCGGCGGCGATCAGCCGAGCACGTGGGTCACGTGGTCCGTGCCGTCGGCCGCGCTGACGAACTGGCTCGCCGGCGCGACCACGAACAACGGCTTCGTGCTGACCCCGGTCGGCACGACGTCGCAGTTCGACTTCCTCGCCGCCGCGTCCGGTGACGCGACGCACTCTCCGCACCTGACGATCACGTGGAACGGCGACACCTCGGTCCTCTCGCAGCCGGAGGTCGTGCACTCCAACGGCGCCGAGCTGGTCTGGAGCCCGTTCCCCGCCTCGACCGGCGCGCACTTCCTCCGCTACGAGATCTACCGCTGGCTGAGCGCGCCGAACGTCTCCCCGACGTGGAACGAGATCACCGACTCGACGCGCGCCCAGGGCACGCAGGGCGACGGCCGGGCATCCACCGACTCGAGCTACGGCATCTGGTCGGCGACGACGAACCTCGTCGCGAACGGCGGCGTCGAGGCCGCCGTGAGCGGCTGGGACGACCGCGGCTCCGGCAGCACCCTCGTCCAGTCGACGACGGGCGCGAAGTTCGGGACGAAGGCGCTGCAGGTCACGAACGGTGCGAACGTGCCCGTCGCCTCGCTCGCGACGAGCATCACCGTGACGCCCGGTTCGCCGTACACCGCGAGCGCATGGGTGTCGGGAAGCGGGACGGCGTTCATCTCGTTCAACGAGCGCTCGTCGTCCGACGCGAGCGTCGCCGACTACGCGGGCATCACGGTGACGTTGAGCTCCACGCCGCAGCGGATCGCCGTCACGCGGACGCCCGGGACGGGCGACACGCTCGCCCGCGTCGTCGTCACCGGCAGCAGCGGCGGGACGCTGTACGTCGACGGCGTTCAGCTCGAGCAGCAGCCCTTCGCGACGCCGTACGTCGAGACGAGCGCCGCCGCGGCGACCCGTGCGGCCGGACGCGTGCAGGAGTCGGCATCCGACATCCTCAGCCCGACGCAGGGCTGGGTCGCGACACAGGTTCGGCTCGACTTCCCGTCGTCGATCGGGAGCGGCACCTACGGGCTCTTCGAGTGGGGCGACTCGAGCACGAACCGTCTCTCGCTCTCGTACGACGGAGCGTCGCAGACGTTCAGGTTCACGAAGCAGGTTCCGGGCGCCTCCATCACGGCCGCGGTGGGCACGACGTTCGGCGCCGGCGCGGTCGTCACGGTCGTCGCCGCCTGGGACAGCACCGGCATCCGGCTGAGCCTCAACGGACAGCCGTTCGTGAGCGTCGGCGACACGCACGTGCCGGCGTTCTCCGCGACCGCCTTCGACATCGGCAGCCTCCAGCTGGCGGGATCCGCGCCTGCCGACTCCGACGTCCTCTGGTTCGGCGCGGGAACGGGCAAGATCGGCAACGGGGACGCAGCGGCGTTCTTCTCGACGAGCGCGACCGACCCGACGGTCGCACTGTTCACGGCGCAGAGCCAGGCGACCTTCGCCTGGGCGGCGGAGACGGTCGCGACGAACCCGCTCCCGCTCGTCGACCTCACGCCGATCGCGACGATCGCCGACCCCGCGGTGACCCGCTACGTCGACACGACCGCCGGGCCCGGCCGGAACTTCGGCTACTGGCTCGTGACCGTCACCGACTCGAGCTCGAGCCCGACCAACTACTCGAACATCATCACCGTCCAGACGCCGCAGGACGGGCAGGCGGTCGCGATCCTGCAGCCGACGATCGACGCGACCGCGGCTGTCGTGCTCGACAGCTCCAACCCGAACGCGAACTACGGCGCCAGCACGATCGTCGCCGCGCAGGGAAGCGGCGCCGGCGCCGCGATGCGAACCCTCCTGAAGTTCGACCTTCGCGACATCGCAGGGTCGGCGACGATCACGTCGGCGACGCTCGGGCTGTACTCGACCGCGAGCAACGGCGCGCCGGGGTCGATCGAGGTGCACCGCGTCACCTCCGACTGGCAGGAGTACCAGGCGAGCTGGAATCAGCGCCTCTCGGGCGTCGCGTGGACGGCGGCAGGCGGCGACTTCGACCCCGCCGTCGCCGCGTCGATCAGCGGCCCGGGCTCGATGGGAAGCTGGAACTCCTTCGACGTCACGACGCTCGTGCAGGGCTGGATCAACAACACCACGAGCAACTACGGCTTCCTCGTCAAGCTCGGCACGGAGTCCAACAGCGGCTACGACCAGTGGGACTCGAACGACCTGCCGGGCGCGCCGACGCTCACTCCGAAGCTGACCGTCTACTACACGGACGGGTCGCACGCGCTTCCGCCGGGCGTCGCCGTCGGCGCGCCGGGGCCGAACGCGACGGTGAGCGGGTCGTCGGTGCCGCTGACGGCGTTCGCTTCGGACGACGGAGTCGTGACGCGCGTCGAATGGTCGGTCGACGGCGGCACGCCGCTCGTCGCGACGACGGGCCCGTGGACGGCGACGCTGAACAGCACGCTGCTGGCGCGCGGCGTCCACACGCTCACCGTCACCGCCGCCGACACGGCGGGCAACTGGGCGACCGCCTCGCTCGCGATCAACGTCGCGAACTCGAGCTCGCCGGTCGTGAGCGGCCCGTGGACGTTGAGCGCGAACGGCATCATCACCCTCTCGGTCACGGCGACCGACGACCGGGCGGTGACCCGGGTCGACTACCTCGCCAACGGCACCCTGATCGGGAGCGCGACTCCGGCGCGTCCGGGAGCGCCGACGCTGATCTGGACGGCGGACACGACGGCCACGATCACGCCGAACGGCGCGGGCCCGGCGATCACGCTGACCGGGCAGGAGATCACGGACGCGACCCGCTCCGCCGCCGTCCAGGGCGACGGGCGCGGCGCGCCGGACTCGAGCGTCGGCGTCTGGGACGCGACCACGAACCTCGTCCCGAACGGCGGCTTCGAGTCCGGCCTCTCCGGCTGGGACGGACGCGGCGGCTCGAGCACGCTCGCGCAGCTTGCGGGCGCGAAGTTCGGCACGAGGGCGCTGCAGGTCACCAACGGGTCGGCCGCGCCGACCACGTCCCAGACGGCGAGCGTCGCGGTCGCGCCGGGGCTCGTCTACACCGCGAGCGCCTGGGTGTGGGGCACCGGCACCGCCTTCATCTCGTTCAACGAGCGCACGGCGGCCGACGCGAGCGTCGCCGACTACTCCGGCCAGCTCGTGACGCTGAGTGCGACGCCGCAGCGGATCAGCGTCGCGCGAACGCCCGGCAGCGGCGACTCGCTCGCCCGCGTCGTCGTCACCGGCAGTGCAGGCGGGACGCTCGACGTCGACGGAGTCCAACTCGAGCAGCAGGCGATCGCGACGCCGTACGTCGACACGAACGGCGCGCCGGCGAGCCGCGGGGCCGCGGGCGCGACCGAGTCGGCGCAGTCGCTCTCGCCGACGCAGGGATGGGTCGCGATGCGCATCCGCGTCGGCTGGTCCAGCACGTCGTACCCGAGCGCGCAGCCCGGCCTGTTCGCGTGGGGAAGCGATCCCTCGAACGCGATCGCCGTCTACTTCAGCCAGTCGCAGGGCGCGCTCGTCCTCGCCCGGAACGAGGGCGGAGTCTCCGGCTCGGTCGCGTTCCCCGTCGCCGCGTTCAACGCCGGCGACTACCTGACCATCGTCGCCGCGTGGGACTCGTCGCGCCTCTGGGCGAGCGTCAACGGAGCCGCGCTCTACGTCATCGCCAACGCGAACACGGTCCCGACTCTGCCGTCGACGTTCACGCTCGGCGCCGTCCCGTGGGCGGGCTACGGGGCCGCGGACTCCGACCTGGTCTGGGTCGAGACCGGCGCCGGCACGCTCGCGAACGCCGACGTGCAGACGATCGCGCGGCTCGGGACGACCGACCCGGCCTTCGGCTCGACGACGTACAGCCTGCGCTGGAACACGCGGCAGGCGCTGCCGGGCTCGGCGGTGTTCGCGTGGACGGCCGACAACTCGCTCGGCCAGATCGCGACCGAGTCGATCCAGCTCAACGTCACCGGCAACGAGATCACCGACGCCACGCGCGCGACGAACGTCGAGGACGACGGCAGGGCGGCGCCGGACTCGAGCGTCGCCGTGTGGGACGCGACGACGAACCTCGTCGCGAACGGCGGCCTCGAGACGAACGCGAACGGCTGGAGCAGCGCCGGCGGGACGATCAGCAGGGTGACGAGCGTCAGCAAGTTCGGGTCGGCATCGCTGCAGATCACGACGCCGGGCGCGGTCGTCGGCGAGGGCGGGCAGTCGTCGTCGGTCGCCGTCTCGCCGAGCACGACGTACACGTTCAGCGCCTGGCTGCGCGGCACGGGGACCGTGGCGCTCGCCGTCGACGAGTACGCGAGCGGCGGATTCGTCCGCACCGACCAGTCGGCGGCGCTCACTCTCTCCGGCGCCTGGCAGCGCCTCGTGCTCACCTTCACGACCGGCTCGACGACGAACGGCGTCGCGCTGCGGCCGCTGACGTCCGGAACCGCGCAGGCCGCGACGTTCGACGTGGACGGCATCCAGCTCGAGCAGAAGACGATCGCAACGCCGTACGTCGACACGAACGGAGCGCCGGCGAGCCGCGGCACCTCATGGGTCGGCGCGCCGAGCGCGCTGCTGTCGCCGGTGCAGGGCTGGGTCGCGGTGCGCGTCCGGATGGGCTGGTCGAAGTCGACCGTGCCCAACGGCGCTCCCGGCCTCTTCGGCTGGATCGGCAGCGGGAGCTACAACCGCATCGGCCTCTACTTCAACAGCGCCGGCAACATCCAGTTCGAGCGCGACCAGGGGACGTTCTCGGCGTACGCCTTCCCGACCCCGACGTTCAACGCGGGCGACATCCTCACGATCGTCGCGACCTGGGACGCCGGCAAGCTGCAGGTCAGCACGAACAACGGCGGCCTCTACTACGGGACGAACACGTACACCGCCCCGGCCGGGCTGAGCAGCACGTTCTGGATCGGGACGTGGTACACGGGCTGGGCGAGCGACTCCGACATCCTCTGGTTCGCGGCGGGGACGGGGACGCTGTCGCAGGCGGACGTCACCGCGATCAACGCGATCGGCGCCGGCGACCCGTCGCTCGGCGGCGTCTACGACGGCACCTACACGCTCACCGCGAAGGCGTACGACGACGACGGCCACGCGACGGCTGCCGCGCTCGGGACGATGCCGGTCGCCAACACGAGCGGCACGCAGTACCGCGCGGGCTACAGCTCGACCGC
The DNA here is from genome assembly GCA_035506655.1 of Gaiellaceae bacterium. Taxonomy (GTDB): domain Bacteria; phylum Actinomycetota; class Thermoleophilia; order Gaiellales; family Gaiellaceae; genus Palsa-739. Next base: position 5,500 of record DATJOZ010000018.1, on the reverse strand, counting down.
CGTGCCGCAGGAGCTGACCTACGACCCGTCGCTCCAGACCCAGGCGGTCTCGCCGATCAACGTCACGATCACGAACAACGGCAGCTCGCCGCTCGCCGCCGCCACGACGGTCGTGCGCTACCGCTGGTACAGCGGCGACGACATCCCGGTCGTCACGACGAGCGCCAACATCGCGCTTCCGAGCGACATCGCACCGGGCGGCAGCGTGACCGTCGCCGTGCCGCTGACGCCGCCGGCGCTGCCCGGAGGGATCTACCGCGGCCGCTACAAGCTGCGCGTCGACCTGTTCGACACGGCGAACAACGTCTCGTTCGCCGACCGGGGCAACACGCCGTTCGAGCAGACCGTGACCGTGAACCTCGCGACGCCGCTCGAGCTCGGGCTCGAGCGCTTCCAGCAGTACGACGGCGCCGACATCGGCTCGGGATTGACGGCCGAGGTCAACCTCGCGAACGGGAACACGATCGTCAGCTGGACGCCGCTCGACGAGCCCGGGCGCGGGCTCGACACCGTCGTCGGCCTCACCTACAACGCGCTCGAGGGAGAGTCGCGGTCGCCGCTCGGCAACAACATGTCGCTGACGATCTCCGGCCTCACGCCGCTCGGCGCCCCGCTCGACGTGCATCCGAACGCGTCCGACACGCTCGCCGGACGCTCCTCGCCGTGGATCGGCTTCGTCGACGGCGACGGCAGCTACCACGTCTTCACCGGGCAGACGGCGGCCGACGGGACGGTCTACTGGTCGGAGCCCGCCGGCGTCCACCTCTATCTCCGCCAGTACTCGACCACCGACACGACGCGCTGGTGGGCGATCACGAAGCCCGACCGGACGACGTTCTTCTACGACCAGCAGGGGAACCCGACCTACGTCGTCGACGGGAACGGCAACACGATCGCGTACACGGAGACGGCGGTCGCCGCCGGCGACGACGCGTACGGCGCCTCGGAGCACGTGACCCAGGTCACGGACGCGGGCGGGCGCGCGTTCACGATCGCCTACTTCACGAGCGCGACGACCGGGATCGCCGCCCTCCGCGGGAAGGTGCAGTCGATCACCGACCACCTCGGCCACACCATCACCTTCGACTACTACAACGACGGCAACCTCCTTCGCGCGACGCAGGTCGGAGGCGCGAACCCGGACGGGTCGTTCACCTCGAGCCGGACGGTGACGTTCACCTACGTCGACCCGAGCAACCAGGCGCCGTCGTGGTGGAACATCGTCGCGCCCAATCCGGCGTCCTGGGCGACGCCGCGCGTTTCGGCGGTGACGGACTCGAGGGGCGACTGGACGGGGTTCGGCTACTACCTGCCGGGCGGCACGGTCACCTGGCGTGCCGCGAGCCGCGTCGACCGCGCCGGCAACAAGACGACGTACACGTACAACACGTCGGCGGCCACGACGACGATGACCCTGCCCGCGGTGACCTCGCCGTCCGGCTCGTCGGTCAGCCCGGTCTGGATCTACGCGTTCGACCCGGCGGGCCGCGTCACGAGCATCACCGACCCGGTGAACGCGCAGCCGACGACGATCACCTGGACGGCCGACAACACCGTCTCGCGCGTCACGGAGCCGACCGGGCAGCACGTCGACTACGCGTACAACCAGAACGGCTACGAGACGGACACCTGGGACGAGCTCGGCAACCACACCGTGCTGCGGTACCAGAACGTCGCCGTCGACGCGAACGACGTCTCCGGCAAGTGGGAGACGGGCCGGACGATCCCGCACCTCTCGCAGCTCATTGCGACGACCGACCCGGCCGGGAACCTCGTCACGAACGACGGCTTCGAGACGGGCACGACGGGCTGGACGGACGGCGGCACCGCCTCGACGACGCTCGTCCGCGACACGAGCACCTCCGCGTTCGGCGGCGCGTCGCTGAAGGCGACCGGCGTCGACGGCTCGCACGCCCCGAGCGTGCGGACGAACCCGGCCGGCCTCGCGCCGCTCGTCGCCGGCGCCACGTACACGGCGACGGTCTGGGTGAACGCGCCGAGCGGAACGAGCATGAATCTCGCCGCCTACCGCAGCGACTTCTCGACGCTGCTCGGGCAGACGACGTTCACCGGCACCGGCGGCTGGCAGCTCGTCACGCTCACCTTCACCGCCGCCGCGAGCGAGGAGGACTACCTCTACGTCCGCTCGACCTCGGCCTTCAACGGCGGCAGCTTCTGGGTCGACACCGCCGGCCTGACCGCCTACACGAGCCCGGCCGGCGCGGCGTTCCCCTACACGACGCAGTTCGCCTACGACGCGAGGGGCAACCCGCTGCAGACGAGCGACCCGCTCGGCTACGTCACCACCGACACGTACAACGCGGACGGGACGCTCGCCACCGAGACGCAGCCGTCGAACGGCGACGGCATCACCCGCGTCACGACGTACAACAGCTACGACGCGAACGGACTCCCGACGCAGGTCACCGACGCCGCCGGCGGGATCACGCGCCTCGGCTACGACGCCGCCGGGAACCTGCTCTGGTCGCAGGATCCGGACCACGCCTCCTTCAGCGGCGGCACGCCGGCGCAGTACCAGACGCAGTACGTCTACGACGTGTTCGGCCGGCTCGTGCGCAGCTCGCAGCCGAAGTCGACGCAGTTCGCGCCCGGCCTCTTGATCTGGACGGACACCGTCTACGACCGGAACGACAACGTGGTCTCGCAGCTGAACCCGCACTACGGGATCGGAGACAGCTTGAGCGCGCCGGTGACGACGATGGTCTACGACGTCAACGACAACCAGACGCTCGTCACGAGCCCCGACACCGTCGGCGGGCTCAAGCAGGTGAAGACCGAGTACGACGCCGACGGGCGCGCCGTCAAGGTCACGCAGCCGCTCGGCGTCGCCACCACGAACCTGACGAAGGACTACGCGACCGTCACGGTCTACGACCTGCTCGACCGCGTCTACAGCACGACCCAGTACGTCGTGGACGCGAACGACAACCCGATCGCCTCGCAGACGCGCACGACCTACTACTGCTACGACCTCGCCGGCGACCTCCGCTCGATCACCGGGCCGGAGGGCGCCGCCGGCTTCACGTCGTGCCCGGCCGTCGTCGCGCCCGCGAGCTACACGTACACGGGCGCGGCGGACACGACGAAGATGGCCTACGACGCCGCGCACCGGCAGGTCCAGGTCACCGACCCGCTCGGCCAGACGACCTCGCAGACCTACGACGCGAGCGACAACGTTCTCAGCTCGACGGACGAGAGCGGCAACGCGACGACCTTCACCTACGATGCGCGCGGCGAGCGCGTCAAGACGGTCGAGCCGTTCGATCCCGGCACGGGCCGCACGCTGACGACGATCGACGTCTACGACGCGCTCGGCAACCTCTCGATGGAGATCGACCCGCGCGCCTACGACGCGTCGCCCGACAAGGTCACGTTCACCGACTTCGTCACGACGTACAGCTACGACGCGCTCGGCCGGCTCGTCCGGACGACGCTCCCGTCGCAGGGCGGCGTCAACGTCGCCTACATCCACAACGCCTACGACGCCGACGGCAACCTGCTCTGGACGTCGCTCCCGACGGTCCAGTCGAATCCCGCGAACGTCGCCGCCGGCGACAAGACCGTCAACCAGTACTGGGACACCGGCGACCTCTACTCGACGCAGGCGCCGGCCGCGCCGAAAGTGCGTTACGACTACACCGCCGAGGGCTGGCAGTCGCTCCGCATCCCGGAGACCGCGATCGGCTCGGGGATCCCGGACTACAGCCGGATGGTGACCTGGAGCTACTTCGCCGACGGCAAGCTCAAGGAGCAGGTCGACGAGATCGGCCTGCGCGACACGTTCGCCTACGACCTTAACGGCAACGAGATCTCGACGACCGAGGCGCTCGGCCAGGGCGCGATCGGCTCGGCCCAGCCGATCACCGTGACCGCGAGCTACGACGCGCTGAACCAGCTGACGAAGGTGCTCGTCCCGCAGCCGAAGACCGGCAACGTCTGGGCGACGCTCTTCTCCTACGACCAGCACGGGAACACGACGACGCTCGTGCAGAACCAGCTGCAGAGCTCGTCGGGCACCGTCCTCGCGGCGGGCCGCACGCAGACCTACACCTACGACTACAACGACCAGCCGACGAGCCAGGTCGACGACTTCGGCACGCCGGCGAGCACGGCCGACGACGAGAAGTTCACGTTCACCTACACGCCGACCGGGCTCGAGTCGGGCAAGACGATCGCGAAGGCCGACGGCTCCGGCGGCTGGATCAACGAGCAGCAGGTCACGGAGACGTACTACGCGAACGGCCTGTTGAAGACGCTGACGACGACCGACGGCGGCTCGCCCGCGAACCTCGTCTCCCAGCACACGCTCTCGTACATCACGGCCGCCGGGATCTACATGAACGGGAACCGCGTCAGCGACGTGTTCCAGCTCAAGGGCCCGGACCCGACCGCGGCCTGCTACTCGACGACGTGCACCGCGAGCTGGCAGTACGACGCGCGCGACCGGATGACGGAGGAGGTCAACGGCACCGGCACGACGGTCGACTACACGCTCGATGTCTACGGGAACTCGACGCAGGAGGTCACGAACGGGACGGTCACGCGCACCGCCGTCTACAACGGCCTGCAGCTGCAGACGGACACGGTGGCCGGGGTGACGCACAAGTACCTGTACGACTCGGCCGGGAACCTGAACTGCGTGATGACGAGCGCGTGGAGCGGGTCGACCTGCCCGGTGCTCTACTACAACGTCGCTCCGGATCCGTCGCTCGTCACCTGGAACCTGTTCGACTCGAAGAACCGGCTGGTGGGGACGTGGACGTTCTCGTCGGGGACGCAGACCGACGGGGCGGTGTACACGCTCGATTCGCTCGATCGGGTGTTGTCGGAGTCGGAGTGGCACTCGGGTGTGTCGAGCCGCACCGACTTCACCTTCATCGGGCTGTCGTCGGCGATCGGGCAGGAGCAGCACTACGACGGCTCGGGCAACCTGACCGACACCAAGGCGTACGTGTACGACGCGCTCGGGCGGCCGGCGACGCTGACCGACACGCCGGCGGGCGGGTCAACGGGCCGCTACAGCTACGCGTTCGACCCGCACGGCTCGGTCGAGCTGGTGCTCGACCAGAACCGCACCGTCCAGGCCGCCTACGGCTACACCGCCTACGGCTCGAGCAACCTCTCGCTGACCAAGACCGCGGCCGGCTTCTCGCCGAACACCAACGCCTACCAGTTCCAGTCGGAGCGCTTCGACACCGGCTCGCGCACGATCGACTTCGGCGCCCGCCACTACAGCCCGAGCATGGAGCGGTTCGTCCAGCGCGACAGCTACCAGAGCGCCCTCGACGATCTCGGCCTCTCGACCGACCCGCTCAACGGCAACCGCTACGTCCTCACGGGCGCCAACCCGATCAACTTCGTCGACCTCGACGGCCACAAGGGCAGCATTCCGTGCTGGGGCAATTTCACCAAGGCGTGCTTGCACAGCAACTACGGCACCGGGGGACCGCCCACGACACACGCCCCCGCCAAAGCGGTT
>DATJOZ010000017.1:0-17619 GCA_035506655.1 Gaiellaceae bacterium | reverse complement strand
AGTTCAGTGGAGCGTACCGGGATCGAACCGGTGACCTTCGGCTTGCAAAGCCGACGCTCTCCCAGCTGAGCTAACGCCCCGTGCTGGAGAAAGTGTAGAGACGCCGGAACCTAGGCGGCTTCGAGCGGCGAGCCGAGCTGGACCGACCACCAGTCGCCGTCCACCTCGTGCAGCGTGCCGTCGGCCGGGCGGACGCGCGAGACCGGGTCCGGCTCGGGCTCCGGCGGTGCGACGGGGGCGACCGGCGTGACGGGCGCGATGACGACCGGCTCCGGCTCGACGAGGTCGACGACGACCGGCTCGGGCTCCTCGTACGCCGGCTCCGGCCGGATCGCGACCGGCGGCTCGGGGACGGGCTCGACGTACGCGGCGTGCTCGGCGGCCTCTGCGCGGATCGCCTCGAGGTACGCCTGCTCGGCATACGCCTGCTCGACGGTGATCGGCTCGACGTAGACGGGCTGCGTGTAGACCATCGGCGCGGCGTAGACGACGGGCTCGGCGTGGACGACGGGCTCGGCGTGGACGACCGGCTCGGCGTCCACGACCGGCTCGGCGTAGACGACCGGCTCGGCGTACGCCGCCGGCTCCTCGACGTCGGCGACGGGCGCCGCCGGCTCGGCGGGAACCGCAGGAGGCGGCGCAGACGCCTGCGCCGCCTCCCCCAGCTCCCAAGACGTGGCCTGAACCGCGGCCCGCTCCTCCGCGAGGCGCATCTGCGCGGCCAGCAGCTCGCCGCGCTCCGCCTCGAGCTCCGCCGCCCGCCGCTGGAGCCCCTCGCGCCGCTCCTCGTACTCCGCCTGCACGGCGACCAGGCGGTCGCGCTGCGCCTCGACGGCCGCGGTCAGCCGGTCGAACTCGCGCTCGCGCCGGTCGAGGACCGTCTCACGCTCGACGACGGCCGACTCGCGCGCCATGATCTCGCGCTCGCGGTGCGACAGGGCCGCCTCGCCGCGGATCGTCTCCAGCGGCGGGGAGAGCGGCGGTTCGGAATAGGTGCTGGCGGTCATGCGGCTTCCCCCTCATGTGCTGCCGCAGACCAAGCCTTCCCCCGAAGAATCGAACGCAGGCGGGTGCGTGTCGATCCCCCGGTCGAGTGACCCCGGCCGGGGGTCGACGCGCGAATGGCCTAGGCGGCCCGCTCGAGCCGCTCCTCGACGCGGGCCCGGGCGACGATCTGCTCCCTGTCGCCGAAGCGGACCCGGGCGCGGAGGGCCCGGTGCTCGTCCCACAGCCCGTCGAGCCGGGCGTCCATCGCCCTGATCTCCTCGCGGATCGCGGGGTCGTACTCTGCGGAGAGGCGGTGCCAGAGCTCGGCCCGATCCTTGCTCAGACGCTCGATCTCCTCGTGGATCTCCCTCAGTGTCCTCATGCCCGGGTTCAACGCGGCATGTGAGGGATTCATTCCAGATTCAGACCTCAGGAATACCCGAGGTCTTCGAGCCGGTCCTCGTCGATCCCGAAATAGTGGGCCAGCTCGTGGAGGACGGTGACCCGGATCTCCCGCTCGAGGTCGGCCGGGTCGGGGAACGACTCGACGAGCGGCAGCCGGAAGATGCGGATCCGGTCGGGGAGGGCGCCGGCCCAGTCGCCCCGCTCGGGGAGCGGGATCCCCTCGTAGAGGCCGAAGAGGTCCGGGTCGTCCGGGTCCTCGTCCTCCACGGCGATCTCGACGTTCCGGATCGCGGCGAGGAGCTCGGGTGGGAGCGAGGCGATCGCGCGCTCGACGTGGGTCTCGAACCTCACGCGGCGGCGAGGGCTTCGCGCACCCGCTCGGCCACCGCCTCGAGGTCGATCGACGCGCCCGTGACCTCCTCGAGGATCTCGTCGGCGGTCGGCTTCTGGCCCTCGGACCAGAGCTCGCGGAGGAGGGAGCCCGCGTCGCGGCGCGTGAACCAGCTCGTCCCGAACTTCTCGCGGAGGTACGACCGGAGCTGCGCCTCGAAGGCCCACGCGCGGAGGTACTGCGACGCGTAGAAGCCGTCGTCGATGTCGGCGAGGTAGTCCGTGTCGCTCGGCGTCACCTTCAGCGCGTCGCTCAGCAGCTCGACGTAGCGGGCGCGCATCGTCGTCGGGTCGGCGGCGGCGTGGTACTCGATCTCGTAGATGAGCTTCGCGCAGTAGCGGCGGACGAGGTACAGGAGCTGCGTCGCGCCTTCCGCTGCGAACTCGGCCGGGCGCGGGACGTCGAGCGCGCGGCCGAGCCACACCGGGTCGATCGTCAGGTGCTCGAGCAGCATCGCCCAGCCCTCGGTGACGGCGTTGTCGCCGAGCCGCCGCTCCTCGACGGTCAGCGACGGCGACGTGTGGGCGAAGTGCTCGGTGTGCCCGGCCTCGTGGAAGAGCGCCCGCCAGTCGTCGGGCCCGCCCTGCGGCTTGATGACGAGGATCACGCGCTCCGGCACCTCGATCGGAACGCAGAACGCGCGCGGCGACTTGTTCGGGCGCTCCTCGAGGTCGAGCTCGACGTTGCGCTGCGCGCGGAGGTCGATCCCGAGGTCCGCGAGCGTCGCCTCGAGCGCCGGCACCATCCGCTCCTTCGGGAACGAGGAGTCCCACTCGACGCCGCGCCAGACGCGCGCGACGTCCCAGCGCTCCACCTCGCCGAGCCCGAGCCCGATCCGGGCGCGGAAGGAACGATCGCCGGCGTCCTCCCAGAGGCGCTCGGTCGAGTCGAGGAAGCGGCGACACTGCTCCGCGAGCCCGTCGAGGTCGAAGCCGAAGCCGCGGTAGAGCTCCGTGTAGCTCGGCGCGCCGAGGCGCTCGGTCTCGCGGTGGACGACCTGCGCCGAGTGGAGGTAGAGCGGGTTCATCTCGGTCTCGGTCAGCTCGTTGCGGGCGTGCTCGAGCCGCTCGCGCGCCGCGCGGTCCGGCGTGTTCCCGATCGTCGGGCGGAGCATCCGGTACGGCACCTCGTCGCCGTCGACCGTCGCCTTCAGCGACGCCTCGAGCTCGGCGACGCGCTCCGACTCCTCGCGGACGAAGTTGCCGAGGTAGCCCTCGCACGCGAACTTCCAGAGCTCGCGCGTGTTCCGGACGCCGTCGACGGACGCGCCGAGCGCGAGCGCGGTGTCGAGCGCCGTCAGCTCGGCGTGGCGCTCGTAGATCGGGACGAGGTTGTAGCTGTCCTTGACGCCGGCGAAGTGGAGGTACGCCTCCTCGTCGAGCTCGGCGATGAAGCGGTCGGCGTCCGCGCTGAGGCGGGCGATCTCTCGTTGGCTGAGCGGCTCTGACACGGCGGGCCGTAGGATATCCGCCGTGCACGAGATCAAACTCCACACCGACCGCCGCACCCAGCTCGTCAACATCACGGAGCAGGTCCAGGCCGCCCTCGCCGACGTGAACGGCGCGGCCGCCGCCCTCGTCTACGTCCCGCACACGACCGCCGGCGTCACGATCAACGAGCACGCCGACCCGGCCGTGGCGCGCGACCTCGAGTCGGCCATGGAGAAGGTCGTCGACGACGGCTGGGACTGGAAGCACGTCGAGGACCCGGACGGCCCGAACGCGCCGTCGCACGTCCGCTCGTCGCTCGTGAACACGCAGGTGCTCGTCCCGCTCGAGGACGGCAGGCTCGCGCTCGGCCGCTGGCAGGGGATCTTCTTCTGCGAGTTCGACGGGCCGCGCGACCGGACCGTCTACGTCACGAGTCTCCGCTAGACCACGATCGACGCCGAGCGGGCGAGCTCGCGGCCGCCGCGGTCGAGCGCGGCGACGGCGACCGCCTTCGCGCCCGCCGGCAGCGCGAGCATCGTCTCGAACCCGTGCTTCGGCGTCACCGCGCCGGACGACAGCGCGCCCGCGCTCGGGCCGGAGAGGACGCGCCACGACGCGAGCTCCGTCGATCCGTTCCAGCTCGCGTAGAGCGCGCCGCCCTGCGCGGCGAGCGCCGGCTTCTCGGCCGGGCGCCCGACCCACGGGAACCGGAGCGTGCGGTAGTTCTGGCCGCCGGCCGGGAGCATGGCGTCGAAGACGACGGAGCCGTTCGCGGCGTACTCCGTGAAGTACGGCTGTGTGCCCCAGCCGACGAGGACGTTGCCGTTCGGCTGCGTCTGCGTGCTGCCGAGCTTGTGCGCGCTCAGCGGCGGGCGGTGCGTGTACGCGCGGACGAGGGTCGCGCGCTTCCGAGTGCGGTCGAGCGCGAGCACGAGCCCGCGCGACTGCGGCTCGACGTTCGGCGGCCCGGCGCCGTTGTCGAAGAGCGTGAGGACGTTCGTCCGGCCGTGGTGGCGCGCGTCGTGCTGCCACGCGAACCTCGCGCCCGGCCCGAGCGCGAAGTCGCTCCTCTTCCCGCCGAGCCGCCAGAGCACCTTGCCGGTCCCCCGGTCGATCTTGTAGACGGCCCAGGTGTTGCGCGCGGAGACGAGGAGGTTCCCGTCGGCGTCGACGTCGATCGAGTTGACGTGGAAGTAGTCGAAGCGCGGCGCGACCTTCGCGTAGGACTCGGTCACCTTCACGTGGTCGAGGCTCCGCCACTCGAACAGCACGCGGCCGCTCGCGATGTCGAGCTCCTGGACGACGCCCTCGATCGTGTAGCCGTGGCCGTGGCCGACGCTCGAGAGGTCGATGCGCGGGACGTCGTACGCCGTGACGTACGCGGTGCCCTGCGGCGTGACGATCAGCTCGTGGAGGTCCGAGTCGAGCCCGTTGCCGGCCGGGAAGCTCGCGATCTGCTCGTAGCTCTGGTCGAGGATCCGGTGCGTGCCGACGCCGAGGCCGTGCACCGAGCGCCCCTCCCACCACGTCAGCACGGGCCGGCCGCGGTACTGCGCGACGCGGAGGTTCATCGACGAGTCCGGCACCGTCGGGTGGAACCACACGAGCTCGCCGGCGCCGTCGACGATCATCGTCCCGCGCTGCCCGGGGCCCGACGACGGCGCGAGGAAGAGGTAGCCGGGTGCCGCGCGGCCCGCGCCCGGCGTGAGGACGGTCACGACCGGCGGCTGCAGGTCCGGCCGCGAGACGAACTGCTGGACTCCTCTCGGGCTCTGCACGGCGGCTGCGGCGGCGCGTGCGACGCCGTCGAGGCCCGCGAGGGCGACGCCCGCGGCGGCTGCCTGCCGGAGGAAGCGCGCCCGGTCCACGCCCCCACGATAGAGCGGCCGCGCCGGCCGCCCGCGGATCAACCGGCGGCGCAGGAGGGCGCGTGCGTGACGAAGCGCTTTCGGTCGAGCGCCTCGAGCGAGAAGACGTCGCCGGCGCCGTCCCGGACGTCGAGGACGAACGACGGCCGCTTCCAGCGCTCGTACTGCTCGACGTCGATGTAGAACGGGACGCCGTCGATCGCGCCGAGGAGGAGGTCGTTCGCCCCGACGGCCAGCTCGCCCTCGCGTAGACACAAGGGCGAGCTGCCGTCGCAGCAGCCGCCGGACTGGAAGAGCATCAGCGGCCCGAACCGCTCGCGCAGGACGGCGAGCTCCTCACGGGCGGCGTCGGTTGCGCTGACGATCTCGTCCGGCATCGCTCTCCTAGAACAGCCCCAGCGGTTTCGGGCTGTAGCTGACGAGGAGGCACTTCGTCTGCGAGTAGTGGTCGAGCATCATCTTGTGGTTCTCGCGGCCCACGCCCGACACCTTGTAGCCGCCGAAGGCGGCGTGTGCCGGATAGAGGTGGTAGCAGTTCGTCCACACGCGGCCCGCCTCGATGCCGCGGCCCATGCGGAACGCCCTGCTCGTGTCGCGCGTCCAGACACCCGCGCCGAGGCCGTACATCGTGTCGTTCGCGATGCGGAGCGCGTCCGCCTCCGTCTTGAACGTCGTGACGGCCAGCACCGGACCGAAGATCTCCTCCTGGAAGATCCGCATGTCGTTCGTGCCCTTGAACACGGTCGGCTCGTAGTAGAAGCCGTCCTCGAGCTCGCCGCCGAGGTGGGCCCGCTCGCCGCCGATCAGCAGCACGGCGCCCTCCTCCTTGCCGATCTCGACGTAGTGCTCGATCTTCTCGAGCTGCGCCGTGGAGACCTGTGCGCCGATCTGCGTCGTCGGATCGAGCGGATGGCCCTGCTTGATCGCCGCGATGCGCTTCAGGCAGCGGGACATGAACTCGTCGTAGATCGACTCCTCGATCAGCGCCCTGGAGGGGCAGGTGCAGACCTCGCCCTTGTTGAACGCGTAGAGCACGAGGCCCTCGACCGCCTTGTCGAGGAACTCGTCGTCGTCCGCCATCACGTCGGCGAAGAAGATGTTCGGCGACTTGCCGCCGAGCTCCGTCGTCGACGGGATGATGTTCTGTGCGGCGTACTGCATGATCAGCCGCCCGGTCGCGGTCTCGCCCGTGAAGGCGATCTTCGCGATCCGCTTGCTCGACGCGAGCGCCATGCCGACCTCGGCGCCCGGGCCGTTCACGACGTTGATGATGCCCGGCGGGACGACGTCCTCGAGGAGCTCCATCAGCGTCAGGATCGACCACGGCGTCGGGCTCGCGGGCTTGATCACCGTGCAGTTGCCGGCGGCGAGCGCCGGTGCCAGCTTCCACGCCGCCATCAGCAGCGGGAAGTTGAACGGGATGATCTGGCCCACGACGCCGAGCGGCTCGTGGAAGTGGTACGCGATCGTGTCCTTGTCGATCTCGGAGATCGACCCGGTCTCGCCCCGGATCACGCCCGCGAAGTAGCGGAAGTGGTCCGCCGCGAGCGGGATGTCGGCGGCGAGCGTCTCGCGCACCGGCTTCCCGTTGTCCCAGCTCTCGGCGACTGCGAGCAACTCGAGGTGCTCCTCGATCGCGTCGGCGATCCTGTTCAGCACGCGGGAGCGCTCGGTCGTCGACGTCTCGCCCCACTCCGTCTTCGCGGCGTGGGCGGCGTCGAGCGCGAGCTCGACGTCCTCGACGGTCGACCGCGGGACCTCGGTGAAGGGCTTGCCGGTCGCCGGCGTGACGTTGTCGGCGTACTCGCCCTTCACCGGGGCCACCCAGTGGCCGCCGATGAAGTTCTCGTACCGGGCCTTGAGCTCGACGGGGGAGCCGGACTCGCCCGGTGCAGCGTAGGTCGCCGCCCTCTCGATCGTTGCCATTGCTACTCCTTTCGAGAGCGGTATGACCGCATTGATCTGCGGCACGGTGAGCGTCGCTCCGAGCCTTCGCTGCGGCATCGGGGGATCCACGGAGCGGGGGCGCGGCTACGCTGCGGACGTGGCCGCGCCCGTCGCACGTGACGAAGAGGTCGACCTCGACGTCGAGTCGCTCGCGTTCGGCGGGAACGGCGTCGCGCGCCTCGACGGCTTCGTCGTCTTCGTCCGCCGCGGGCTGCCGGGCGACCGCGTCCGCGCCCGCGTGACGAAGGTCAAGCGCGGCTTCGCCGAGGCGACGGCGACCGAGGTGCTCGTGCCGGGGCCGAACCGCGTCGAGCCGGCGTGCGCGCACTTCGGCGCGTGCGGCGGCTGCCGGTTCCAGGACCTCGCGTACGAGGTGCAGCTCGAGCAGAAGCAGGCGCAGGTGCGCGACGCGCTCGTCCGGCTCGGCGGCTTCGCGGAGCCGCCGCTCGAGGAGATCGTCCCGTGCGAGCCGGAGATCTACCACTACCGCAACAAGCTCGAGTACTCGTTCACCGCAGCGGACGACGGCGTCGCGCTCGGCTTCCACCGCGCCGGCCGCTGGGACGAGGTGCTCGAGATCGACCGCTGCTGGCTCGTCGACGACGCCGGCAACGCGATCCGCGACGCCGTGCGCGGCTGGGCGCGCGAGGAAGGCCTCGCGCCGTATTCGCAGGCCGACGGCAGCGGCTACCTCCGCCATCTCGTCGTGCGCCAGGGCCGCAACACCGGCCAGGCGCTCGTCCAGCTCGTGACGGCGCCCGGCGAGCGCTTCGAGTCCGGCTACCTCGTCGACGTGCTGCGGAAGATCCCCGAGGTGCGCTCGATCCACTGGTCGGTGAACGACACGCCGGCCGAGGTGACGAACCTCCCGTCGCGCCTCCTCTGGGGCGAGGAGTGGATCGAGGAGGAGCTCTCCGGGCTGCGCTTCCGCGTCCGGCCGAACGCGTTCCTCCAGACGAACACGGCGATGGCCGAGCGGCTCTACGCGCTCGCGCGCGACGCGGCCGGGCTCACGGGCGGCGAGACGGTCTGGGATCTCTACTGCGGGATCGGGACGATCGGGCTCACGCTCGCGCGCGACGCGCTGACGGTGTGGGGGATCGAGGTGTCGGAGGAGTCCGTCGCGTGCGCGCTCGAGAACGCGGAGCTGAACGCGGTCGCGAACGCCGCGTTCTTCGCGGGGAACGTCGGCCAGGTGATCGAGGAGCTGCTCGAGCGGTCGGGGCCGCCCGACGTCGTCGTCGTCGACCCGCCGCGTGCGGGGCTCGCCGGGAAGGCGCTGCGCCGCGTCGGCTCGGTCGGCGCGCCGAGGCTCGTCTACGTCTCGTGCAACCCGACGACGCTCGCCGGCGACGCGAAGACGCTGCGCGACGAGTACGGCTACGAGCTCGTGCGGTCACGGCCGGTCGACATGTTCCCGCACACGCCGCACGTCGAGAGCGTCTCGCTCTTCACGCGCTCGGCTCCTCCTGCTTCGTCCTGAGCTTCCGCACGTCGCGCCAGATCAGGTCGGCGTTCGCGAGCAGGAAGCCGACCGAGAGGAACGGCAGCGCGGGCAGGCCGCCGACGTCGGCCGCGTTCGCAACGACGACCGTCAGCGCGTACATCCCGGTCATCCCGGCCCACGTCCAGTTGACGCGGAGGTGCCAGCGCGCGGCGGCGCCGAGGAAGAGCGCGAAGAAGAGGATGTCGGGCGGCCCGAGATATGCCGCGCCGCCGCCCGGGACGAGGAACGCGACGGCGACCGCCGTGTAGACGCCGAAGTGATGCGCGGTGATCGCGTGCGTCGGCCCGCGCCAGACGGAGATCGCGTCGATCGCCGGTACGACGAGCGCGACGAGCACGACCCACGACAGGAACTCGAAGAGGAAGAGGAACGACCAGCCCGCGAACACCGCCGCAAAGAGCTTCGCGAAGTTCCCCGGCAGCCCCCAGTCGAGGATCGCGAAGAGGAGCGCGAGGAGCGCGAGCACGCCGGTGATCCCGAGCAGCCACTGCACGGGCAGCTCCCAGAGCGGCAGCAGCACGAGCACGAGGATCAGCGTTCCCGGCAGGACGACGCCCGACACGACCGCGACGGCCGGCCACAGCGAGACGTGCGGCAGGTGCGGCGCCGCGACGTACCAGGCGATCACGACCGCGAACCAGGCGACGAAGATCGTCGCCCGGCGCCGCCCTAGTAAGGAGGCAGCTCGGCCCACCACGTGCCGAGCAGCTTGAACGCGTTCCAGAACCGCGTCTTCTCCGGCTGCTCGTCCAGGCATTGGTCGATGTCGGGCGTGACGAGCGCCTGCACCGTCGGCGTGAACTGCTGCAGCTCGCCCTCGGTCTCCGCGATCTCGCGCGCGAGCGGGAAGCCGAGCGCGTTGACGAACGCGACCGCGTCCGTCCCCATCACGACGACGAGCTTCGGCTGCACGATGTGCAGCTCGCGGAGGAGAAAGGGTCGCGACTCCTCCTCGTCGCCGTCGGCGAACTTGAGGCAGTTCGTCCCGTAGATCGCCATCGGGTCGACGTGCATGCGCTGCAGCGACTTGAGGATCGCGTTGCCGGCGCGGCCGTAGAACGCGACGCCCTCCTGCAGCTCCGCCGGCTTCGGCGAGTACTTCAGGAGGAACGCGTCGGCGAGCGGATGGCCGGAGCCGACGACGGGCACGCGCGCGCCGCCGCCTGCCTGCGCGACCTCGTCCCCGAGCGCGTTGATCTCGGTGATCGCCTTTTGCAGGTACTTCTCGTAGATCTCGTCTGTCGCCACGGTCACAGGAGCCCCGGACAGGGTTCGCTCCTAGCGAACTCTTTCCTTGGCCTGGGCCACCCACTTCAGCCCCTGGAGGTACGCGAGCGAGCGCGGGCGGCGCAGGATCTCCGCGCTTCGGAGCGAGACGAGGAACTCCTCCGGGCCGCTGAACCGGCGCATGCGGACGGCGCCCGTCCCGACGCCCTGGAGCACGTGTGCGTCGGAGCCGGCGCCGGCGGTGAGGTTGTACTTCCGCGCGAAGCGGACGGCCTCGTCGTTGTACGCCTCGAACAGAAGCCGCGCGTTGTACGTCTCGAAGACGTCGATCTCCGCGAGGTGGCGGTGCAGCGTCGCCGGGTCGGGGATCGAGTGCATCCGGTCGAACGGGTGCGGGACGTAGACGAGCGCGCCCTGCGCGCGGATCGCGGCGACGGTGTCGGCGAACGGCAGCCCGCGCGGGATCTCCTCCTTCAGGAAGAGCCCGATCACCTCGCCCTGGCCGTCCGTCTTGATCTCCTCGCCGGGGATCACGGTCAGCCTGCGCCCGCGCGCGCTCTCGACCGCCTCGAGCGCGCCGCCGAAGACGTTGTGGTCGGTGACGGCGATCGCGCCGAGCCCTTCGGCCTCCGCGTGGTCGATCAGGTCGTCGACCTCGACCGAGCAGTCGTGCGACCAGTGCGTGTGCATGTGGAGGTCGGCGACGATCCAGTCGCGGTCCTCGACGGAGGTTGCGGGCCGCTGCGCCGCGCGCCGGCGGCGGCGCGAGATCGAGTCGTAGACCTCCTCGACCCGGTCGCCGAGCGCGGCGAGGCTCTGGCTCTCGGCGGCTGCGAGGCCTTCCGCCGCGCGCTCGCCGCGGAACGCCGCGTCCTCCATCAGCCGGCCCGCCTCGGCGGCGGCGAGCTCGGGCTGGAGCGCGCGGCCGGGCGGCGCGGCGACGGCGGCGCCCGCCGCCTGCGCCTCGACCACGAGACGCGCCATGCCGTCGAGCGCGGGGACGAACACGGCGGCGTCGCGGAGCAGCGCGGCGCGCGACTCGCCGTCGCGCGCGGTGCGCACGTGCACGCGCCCGCGCAGGACGCGCGACGGCGTCGGCCGGCCGCCGAGCGGGCGCGTCCGCAGGAGCACGAGCTCCCAGTCGGGCGCGGACGCGAGCTCGTGGACGAGCGCGCGCAGGAGCTGCCGCTCCGTCTGGCGCCACTCGAGCACGACGCGGTTCCGCTTGCGGTCGGCCGGACGGAAGAGCTCGAGGTCGACGCCGACCGGCACGACCTGGTAGCGGCCCGGGAAGCGGAGCGCGGCCGCGTCCGCCGTCTCCTTGCTCGTCGCGAGGAGCGCGTCGAGGCGCGCGAGCAGCCGCTCCCGCTGCGCCTTCCCCGGCGGGTAGCCGAGCCGCTCCTCGGAGAAGAACGTCGCCGCGGTCAGCGCGCCCGAGTCGCGGAGCGCGAGATACGACAGGCTCGGGAGGCCGGGCTCGAAGCCGTGGACGACGTCGAAGTGCCCCCCGGCGAGCGCGATCGCGAGGTTCGCGCGGACGCCGACCGGCACGCCCATCCGGCTGCGGCGCGAGATCGGGACCGCCGGGCCGAGCGCGATCAGCTCCGCCTCGACGCCGTCGTTCAGCGCGCGGCGGCCGGCCGCGAGGTCACGGGCGCGGTTCGACGGCGCGAGCACCGTCACCGCGTGCCCGCGCGCCCCGAGCTCCGCCGCGAGCCCGGCGACGTGCTCGTTCACGTCGTGGGGCTGCGACCACGAAAACGGTGTGACGAGGGCGACGCGGAGCGGCACTAGTGCCGCAGTGTAGGTGCAACGCAAAGACAAGGGCCCGGCCCCTCCCGGGGCCAGGCCCTCGCCGTTGCTAGGCCGACGCCGCCGTCTTCTTGGTCGACTTCCGCGCGTTGGTCTTGATGAAACGCTCCGTCAGCTCCCGCGCCTCGTCGTCGACGATCTGCTTCGGCGGCGACTTCATGAGGTACGAGCTCGGCTCGACGAGCGAGCCGGCGACGCCGTTGTTCAGGGCGAGCTTCGCGAGCCGCACGGCGTCGATCACGATGCCGGCGGAGTTCGGCGAGTCCCACACCTCCAGCTTCAGCTCGACGTTCAGCGGCACGTCGCCGAAGGAGGAGCCCTCCATCCGGATGTACGCCCACTTCCGGTCGGTGAGCCACGGCACGTAGTCGGACGGGCCGACGTGGACGTTCTCGGCGCCGAGGTCGTAGTCGAGCATCGACGTGACGGCGTTCGTCTTCGAGATCTTCTTCGACTCGAGGCGCTCGCGCTCGAGCATGTTGAGGAAGTCCGAGTTGCCGCCGACGTTCAGCTGCATCGTCTTGTCGAGGTGCACGCCGCGCTCGCGGAAGAGCGAGGTGAGCACGCGATGCGTGATCGTGGCGCCGACCTGCGACTTGATGTCGTCGCCGACGATCGGCACGCCGGCCTCCTGGAACCGCTTGTTCCAGTAGTCCTCGCGTGCGATGAACACCGGCATGCAGTTCACCATGGCGCAGCCCGCGGCCATGATCTGCTCCGCGTACCACTTCGTCGCGTCCTCCGAGCCGACCGGCAGGTAGTTGACGACGACGTCGACGTTGCGGTCCTTGAGGATCCCGACGACGTCGTCGGTCGGGCCGTCGGCCTTCTCGACGACCTGCGACAGGTACTTGCCGATGCCGTCGAGCGTCATGCCGCGCGAGACCTTCACGCCCGTCGGCGCGACGTCCGCGAACTTGATCGTGTCGTTCGGATGCGCCCACATCGCCTCTGCGAGGTCGACGCCGACCTTGCCCTTGACGACGTCGAACGCCGCCACGACGTCCACGTCGCGGATGTGATACCCGCCGAGGTCGACGTGCATCAGGCCCGGGACGAAGTCCTCCGGGTTCGCGTCCTTGTAGTACGTCAGGCCCTGCAGGAACGAGTTCGCGCAGTTGCCGACGCCGATGATCGCGACACGGACCTTGTCCTGCTGGCGGACACGCCCGTTGCCGTTCAGTTCGCTCATTTGGATGCCTCCATCAGTTGCTTGCGGACGTGCAGCACCCGCTGGACGACCGTGATCCACGCCGTGCAGGCGAGGAGTGCGATCGCCCAGGGCAGCACGCCCCACGGCGCGAGGACGAGACCCGCGGTGATGACGACGACGCGCTCTGCGCGCGAGCCGATCCCGACATCGCCGCGGAGGCCGATCGCCTCGGCTTTCGCCCGCGTGTACGACACGAGGATCGAGCCCGCGACCGCCGCCACGGTGACGGCGACGAACACCGGGTGGTGGTGCTCGGCGAGCACCCAGGCGATCGCGGTCAGCATGAAGCTCTCGCCGACGCGGTCGGTTGTCGAATCCAGGAACGCGCCGAACGGCGTCGTCTTGCCGCCGGCGCGGGCGAGCGCGCCGTCGAGGATGTCCAGCAGCGAGCCGAGGACGAAGACGGCGGCGGCAAGCCAGTAGAAGAGGATCTCGTTGCGTCCTTCGAAGAGCACGAGCAGCGATGCGATCCCGCACAGGCTGACGCCGCTCGCGGTGAGGGCGTTCGGCGTGATCCGCGTGCGGGTCAGGCCGGTGACCGACCGGGACGCGAGGCCCCGGGCGCCGGTCGTGTAGCCCTGCTTGATGGCGGCTGCTCTGCTCACGGCGCGGACCGTACCAGGGCCGTCCTCGAGGTTCCGTTCCGCGTCGGCAGGCGGCGGGTTAGGCCCGTTGAACGGCAAACGTGCGCCGGATCCGGCGGTTGTAGACGATCGTCATCGAGACGATCGCCACGAGGATCCCGGCCATGCAGTCGAGCCAGAAATGGTTGCCCGTCGCCATGACGCAGAACCAGACCCAGGCCGGCCAGACGGCCCAGAGCGCCTTCGCCCACCACCTGCGGCAGACGGTGAACATGACGACGCCGACGATCAGCGCGTCCGCCGCGTGCAGACTCGGCATGGCGGCGTACGGGTTGGCGGCGAGGCTGACGAGGCCGTCGCGGTGCTGGTCGACGAAGCCGACCCCGAGCAGCCGCGGCGGCGCGGTCGGAACGAGCACGTATCCGAGCAGGCCGATCGTGTTTGCGAGCAGCACCGAGTTGCGGAAGCCGACGAAAGCGTCGTGCCGGCGCAGGTAGACCCACAGCACGGCCAGTCCGACGACGGTGAACTCCGAGTTCCAGTACGTCCACGAGACGATCGTCTCGAGCAGGTGGCGCTGGTCGACGAAATGCTGGAAGGTCAGCTCGTAGACCCGGTGGGCGACGCTCGTCTCGAAGTCGAGGACGTGGTAGCCGTTCGCGAAGGCCTTGGCGGGGTTGCGGTCGGCGAGCCCGCGCGCCAGCTGGTACAGGATCGCGAAGCCGAACCAGATCAGGAGCTGGCGTCCAAGATCTCCCCAACCACGCGGCAAATAGCGCCGCCCGACTGCGGCTACGGCCGTCATACTGTAATTCTAGACTCTGGCGCGGCTGCGGCGAATCCGCTGCAAACCGCAGGCTTCAGCCGCCGATGTAGCTCATCTCGACCTTGTCGAGGCCGGTCGTGGCCTCCGACCGCAGCTCCGAGTAGCGGTCGGCGCGGTTGCCCCAGAGCATGAAGAGCTTCGTCTCGAGCTCGTCCTCGGAGGCGCCGCTCCGCAGCATCGCCCGGAGGTCGTGGCCGCGCACGGCGAAGAGGCACGTGAAGAGCTTCCCCTCGGCGGAGAGCCGGGCGCGGGTGCAGTCGCCGCAGAACGGCTGGGTCACGGAGGCGATCACGCCGAACTCGCCGCGGCCGTCCTTGTAGCGCCACCGCTTGGCGACCTCGCCGCGGTAGGCGGCGACGACCGGCTCGACGCCGAACGCGCGGTCGAGCGCGGCGACGATCTCGGCCGCCGGCACGACGTCGTCGAGCCTCCAGCCGTTCGTGTGGCCGACATCCATGTACTCGATGAACCGCAGCGTGTGCCCCCGGTCGCGGAAGAACGCGGCCATCGGGACGATCTGATCCTCGTTCATGCCGCGCTTGATCACGGCGTTCACCTTGACCGGCAGGCCGACGTCGGCCGCCGCCTCGATGCCCTCGAGGACCCGCTCGACGGGGAAGTCGACATCGTTCATCGCCCGGAACTGGGCGTCGTCGAGCGAGTCGAGGCTGACCGTGATCCGCCGCAGCCCCGCGTGGGCGAGCAGGTGCGCCTTCTGCGGAAGCAGCGACCCGTTCGTCGTCAGCGTCAGGTCGACGTCGAGCTCGGAGAGATACGCGACCAGCCGCTCGAGGTCGCGGCGAACGAGCGGCTCGCCGCCGGTGATGCGGATCTTGCGGACGCCGAGCTCGACGAAGATCGCCGCGAGCCGGGCGATCTCCTCGAACGTCAGTAGCTCGCGGCGGTCGAGGAAGGGGTGGTCGCGGCCGTAGACCTCCTTCGGCATGCAGTAGACGCAGCGGAAGTTGCACCGGTCGGTGACCGAGATGCGGAGGTCGCGGAGCGGCCGGCCGAGTGTGTCGCGCGGCTCCATGGGGAAGACCGTAGCTGTCCGAGGGGCCGAGAAGGTTGAATCTCGCGGCGATGACGGCGATCCTGCTCGCGCTCTGCTCAGCGGTGCTCTTCGGCGCCATGACGGTTGCGCTTCGGATCGGCCTCCAGGGGCTGGCGGACGCGGCCGGCGCGACACTGGCGACGGTGCTCGTCGCGTTCGCGATCGCCTTCGCGGGCGCACTCGTCCGGCACGACCCGCACGGCGCGTGGCCGTTCCTGCTCGCCGGGTTGCTCGCGCCCGGCGGCTCGCAGATCCTCTTCACGCTCGCCGTGCGCGACATCGGCGCCTCGCGCGTCTCGGTTGCGGTCGGCGCGGCGCCGCTCGTCGCGGTGCTGCTCGCGATCGTCTTCCTCGGCGAGCCGCTGCGCGCACCGCTCGTGCTCGGCGCTGTCCTCGTCGTCGCCGGCGGGATCCTGCTCGCGGCCGAGCGGGACCGGCCGGGCGACCTGCGCGCCCGCGGCCTTCTGCTCGCGGGGGCCGCCGCGACGCTGTTCGCCACGCGCGACAACCTCGTACGGGCGCTCCACGGCCATGCGAGCCCGGAGACGGCCGCCGCGGCCACGCTTCTCGCCGGCACGGTCGTCGCCTCTGCGTGGGCCCGCCGCCCCCCGTCCCGGATCGAGCTCCGCCGGCTCGCCCCGGCCGGCGTCTGCTTCGGGCTCTCCTACCTCTGCCTCTTCGAGGCGTACTGGCGCGGCCGGGTCACCGTGATCTCGCCCCTGGTGGCGACGGAGTCGCTCTTCGGCGTCCTGCTCGCCGCGCTCCTGATCCGGCGCACGGAGGGGATGGGCCGGAGGATCGCGTTCGGCGCAGCGCTGATCGTCGCGGGTGGCGCCCTGATCGGCGCCGTCTCGGGCTAGGCGTCACGCTATCCGCACACAATTGGCGCTGGTTCGTGCGGATTCAGGGCCGACGTAGAGGTACCCCTACGTCATGTCGCACCGACTCCAGATCCTTCTCAGCCAGGAGCAGTACGCGTTCCTGAACGCGGAGGCCGACCGGTCGAGCGTCTCGATGGCGGAGCTGATCCGGCGGGCGATCGACACGGCCTACGGCGTGGAGGCCGACCGGCGCGTCCAGCTGATCACGCACACGCTCGGCCGCCGCGTCGGCAGGCGCCTGCGCGGCTAGCGCAGGGTCTGCACGAGGAAGACGATCCCGAGGGCGGCCGCCACGGCGACGATCCCGATCACGTGGCCGAAGACGCCGGCGAAGATGAAGATCGGGACGAAGATCCCGAGCTCCGCCTCGCTGATGCCCTTGCGTTTCCGGGGCTTGGGGAGCTTGGCGAGCCGCTCGTCGATCCGGCGGTCGATCTCCTTGTCGAGCCGCTCCATGAAGCCCGCGACGAGCGCTTGCTCGTGGCCCGGGCCGAGCTCCTTCAGCGCCTCGAGCCGTGCTGCCAGGTCGGTGGAGGTGTCCTCGTCCACGCTCCGGACTATCGCACACGCATCGATCCAAGGATCTGCTAGCATCGGACTGAGATTTTCTCAGCATCAAACTGGAGGAGACGAACACGCATGGCAAAGACGATCGGCATCGACCTCGGCACGACGAACTCGTGCATGGCCGTCCTCGAGGGCGGCGAGCCGACCGTGATCGCGAATGCCGAGGGCGGGCGCACGACGCCGTCGGTCGTCGGCTTCACGAAGGACGGTCACCGGCTCGTCGGCGCCCCGGCGCGGCGGCAGCAGGTCACGAACCCGGAGAACACCGTGTTCTCCGTCAAGCGCTTCATGGGCCGCAAGTACGACGAGGTCTCGGAGGAGATGACCATCGTCCCGTACAAGGTCGTGAAGGGCCCGAACGACGACGTCCGCATCGAGGCGGGCGGCAAGGAGTACGCGCCGCCGGAGATCAGCGCGATGATCCTGCAGAAGCTGAAGGCCGATGCAGAGGCGTACCTGGGCGAGTCGGTCAGCGACGCGGTGATCACCGTCCCGGCGTACTTCAACAACGCCCAGCGCGAGGCGACCAAGGACGCCGGCAAGATCGCCGGCCTCAACGTGCTGCGCATCATCAACGAGCCGACCGCGGCTGCGCTCGCGTACGGCCTCGACAAGGAAGGCGCCGACCAGACGATCCTCGTCTTCGACCTCGGCGGCGGCACGTTCGACGTGTCCGTCCTCGAGCTCGGCGACGGCGTCTTCGAGGTGAAGTCGACGAACGGCGACAACCACCTCGGCGGCGACAACTTCGACAAGGCGGTCGTCGACTGGATGATCGCGGAGTTCAAGCGCGACCAGGGCATCGACCTCGGTGCCGACCCGATGGCGCTCCAGCGTCTCTACGAGGCGGCGGAGAAGGCGAAGATCGAGCTCTCCTCGACGATGACGACGCAGATCAACCTGCCGTTCATCACCGCCAC
>DATJOZ010000016.1:0-9963 GCA_035506655.1 Gaiellaceae bacterium | reverse complement strand
GATCACCGCGCCGACGCCGAGGAAGACGAACACCTCCGCAATCGACCAGTGCTTGCCCTGGCCGCCGAGCAGCTCGACCGTGACCGTTGCCCCCGCGAGCACCCAGCCGGGAATCGACACGTCGAGGCCGCCGATCAGCAGGCAGACCGTCTGGCCGATCGCGGAGATCCCGAGCAGCGACGCCAGGATCAGCATCGAGCGCATGCTGAACGGCGAGGTGAAGTCCTCGATCGACGCCGCACCGTAGGCGAAGACGACAACCAGCGTGACCACCTGGACGATCGGATAGTCGCGCTGCGCGACCGCAAGCTGCGCGAAGAGCGAGCGGCGGGGAAGATCCTGCGCCGGAGGTGCCTCGGCGGACACGCTCATGCCGGGGCCGCCTTCGTACGCGAGGCGGCGCGCGCGGCGCGGGGCGGACCGGTGACGCGCGCACCGACAACGGCGCCGGCGATCAGCATCGCCCCATAGACGACCTGCAGCCAGTTGTTCTGCACGTGCGAGACGATCAGCAGGTTCTGGAGCAGGTAGATGACCGCCGCGCCGAGCATCGACCCGAGCACGCCGCCACGGCCGCCCATCCCGATCGGCGTGCCGCCCAGGGCCACCGCCGCGAGCGCGATCAGCGAGTACTGCAGCCCGAGGTTCGGGTCGTCGGTCTGGACGAGCGCGGTCAGCGCGAGTGCCCCGATGCCGGCGAAGAACCCCCCGATGCCGTACGCCGCGACCTTCACCACGGCGACGTTCACGCCGGCCGAGTAGGCCGTCGCAGCGTTGCCGCCGACGAGGTACAGGGTGCGCAGGAACGGCGTCAGCCCGAGCAGGCTCCAGAGGACGAGCGGAATCGCGATCAGGACGAGCCCCCACGGCACCGGGCCGATGTCGCCCGAGAGCCCCTGCACCCACGGCGTCAGCACGGGCACCGGGAACGGCACGAGCCGCGTGTTCAGCCCGAGCAGAAGCAGCAGCATCCCGACCGTCGCCACGACCGGCGGGTAGCGCAGCACGGCGACCAGCAGGCCGTTGAAGACGCCGATCGCCGTGGACAGCGCCAGCATCACGGGGATCGCAAGCCACCAGCTCGACCACGGCGAGTGGGGGATGAGGTAGAGGACGAGGACGATGTTCGCGAGGTTCGCCGAGGGTGCGATCGAGAGGTCGAGCCCGCCGCCGCCGGTCAACACCGCCGGGGTGCTTGCGACCGCGAGGATCGCGAACGGGGCGAACGTGCTCCAGTTCGTGTCCCAGTTGCCGACCGAGACGAACGCCGGCAGCGCGATCAGGTTCGCGACAAAGAGGGCCACCGCGATGACGAGCGCGAAGACGAACGTGTGCGTGCGCAGGAGCAGGAACAGCCGAGCCGTCTTGCTCATGCGTCCTCCTCGAGCGTACGGCCGAAGAACGCGGCGACGAGACGCTCGCGGCTGATGTCCTTCCGCGCGAGCTCGACGAACGGCTCGTGCTCGCGGAAGACGACGACCCGGTCCATCAGCTCGACGTGCTCGTCGACCTCGGTCGAGAGCATGACGATCGCGACGCCGCTCTCGGAGAGCCCGACCAGCAGGTCGTAGATGTCGCGTTTCGCGCCGATGTCGACACCGCGGGTGGGGTCGTTCAGCACGAGCACGCGCGGCCCCGACGCGAGCCACCGGGCGAGGATCACCTTCTGCTGGTTGCCGCCGCTCAACGTGCCGATGTCGTCGCGCGAGCGCCGCAGCTTGATGCCGAGCTTGTCGACCCAGCCCTGGAATCGCCGCTCCGTCGACCGCGAGCTGATAACGCCGGCGCGCGCGTCGTCGGACAGCGTCGGCAGCGCGAAGTTGCTGCGGATGTTCATCCACGGGAAGATCGCCTCGTTCCGGCGCTCGCGCGGCAGGTGGACGATGCCCTGCCGGAAGGCGGACACGGTCGAGGTCAGTCGCCGCGCAGGCCCGTCGCCGCCAGTGACCGCGACCTCGCCGCCGTAGCTCTGGACGCCGCGCAGCGCGTGCAGGAAGTCGTCCTGGCCCTGACCTTCGAGGCCCGCGACGCCGACAAGCTCGCCTGCATGGAGCGTGAAATCGAATGCGCGCCTGCCGGAACGGAGCGTCAGGCTCTTCGCCGAGAGGACGACCGGCGTGTCGACGACGCGCGCCGGGCGCAGCGCCTCCTGGCCCGCGAGGTGGTCGTCGCCCGTCATCAGGCGGACGAGCTCGCGCATGGTCGCCTCGCCGCGTCCGACGGTCGCCACGGACGAGCCGGAGCGCATGACGGTGATTCTGTCGCCGAGCTCCTCGATCTCGTCCATCCGGTGCGAGATGAAGATGGTTCCGACGCCCTCGCCGGAGAGGCGGGCGACGATGGCGAAGAGCCGGTCGCGCGTCGCGACGTCCAGGGCCGAGGTCGCCTCGTCGAGGATCAGCACTTTTGGCCGGCGGACGAGCGCGCGTACGATCGCGCACGCCTGCCGGTCGCTGAGGGAGAGCGTCTCGACCGGGCGATCGAGGGACGGCGCCTGGCCGAGCAGCTCCTCGAGCAGCGCCCCGGCCCGGTCCCGCTTCTCGGCCTGCGAGCGGGCGGCGCGCAGCAGCCCTTCCGAGCCGAGCCAGACGTTGTCGAGCACGGAGCGCTGGCCGACGACCAGTACCTCCTGGAAGACCGTGACGATTCCGGCAGCGAGCGCAGCCGACGGCGACGGCGGCGCCGCCGCGCCCCCGTCCGGCAGGGTGAACGCTCCGGCGTCGGGTGCGTGGACGCCCGCGAGGATCTTCACGAGCGTGCTCTTCCCCGAGCCGTTTTCGCCGATGATCGCGAGCACCTCGCCTGCGACGAGGTCGATCGTCGCGCTGCGCACCGCCTGCGTCGCGCCGAATGCCTTGCGAACGTCCACCGCCCGGACGAGGGGGGAGGCGGAGACCTGGGTGCGGGTGTCGGCGTCGACGATGCTGGTCACGAGCGAGGAAACGGGAGCGCTCCGCACGATTCCATCATGCGGAGCGCTCCCCGGTCGTACTGGACGTCGTGCTAGCCGGCCTTGTTGGCGTTGTTGTAGGCCGTGCCTGCGAGGAGGTTCGGATGGTTGAAGAAGCGCGCGATGTCCTTGTTCGTCCACCACGTTGCGTGCTTGTCCTCGACCGCGCCCGGCGTGTTCACCGTCCACGACGAGTTCGTGTAGTTCTTGAGCGTCGAGCCCGTGACAACCGGCAGACGCCAGATCAGCAGGTTGATCTTCGGTCCCTGCCCCGCCAGCGTGCGGACGGCCGTCTGCACCGTGAGGTTCGCGTACGACTCGGCCCCGCCGACGTCAGCGGCCATCGTGTAGCCCTTGGACGCGTTTTCCGTCCAGTAGGCCGCATTCGACTTCTCCAGCTGGATCAGCCCGAGCACCGGCATCGTGCCGCCGGCCTGCAGGAACGCCTGCTGGATGCCCTGGCCCATCGCGGCGGTCTCCATGACGCCGTCGACCTTCGTCGAGTGGGTCGAGAGCCACTGGAGCACCATGACCTTCGCGAGGGCGGTCGAGAAGAACCCATACACCCCGCCGACGATCTTGATGCCCGGGCAATCGTTGAAGATCGTCCGCCAGGCCGTCTGAGAGTCGACGGCGGTGGACGAGGACGGCGTGCCGTTGACCTCGAGGATGTTGCCCTGGCCGCCCAGCGCGTCGACCATCTTCGAGGCGACGTCGGTCGCGTTCTCGTACGTGTTCCGGTCGACGGTCAGAGCGTACGGCGTGTCGATCGGGTTGAACACCGAGACGGTCGGGATGCCCGCCTTGCCCGCGGCTTCGACGTCAGGCTCGAGGGCGGGCGCAGACAGCGGAGCCGTGATGATCAGGTCCGGCTTCTGCTGAACGGCCGCGTTGTACTGCTGAACCTGCGTCGAGATCGCCTGCTCCGACGGGGCGGTCGTCACGATCAGGTTCTTGTTGACGAGCTTGTTCTGCTTCAGGTCCTTCTGGACCATCGTCAGGAAGTAGGAGTTGAAGGGGTTGTCGGTCGCCGTCCACACCACGGCCACCTTGTAGGGCGGCTTGTGCTTCGGCTTCCAGTTCGCCCACGAGCTCGCCGTGATCGGATGGTTCCAGCCTGTGTAGTCGTGCAGGATCGCCTTGGGAAGGTTCATCTTCGCCAACAGGCCGCCCGCATCGTCCGGGGCCTTGTTGGGGATGGCGTCACACGCCACCTTCCCGCTCGCCGCCTTCGGCGCACTCGAGGCGCTCGTGGCGGCAGCGGCGGCGGCAATCGCGAAGACCGCAAGGATCGCCGCCCACTTCAACTGCTTTTCCAGCATCGGAAAAACCTCCAGGTCGCACGACGTTGTGCAATGGTCGCTTGTAACCCGGGCGGGGCTACTCGGCGTGAATCCATTGGTTGCGTTGCGGTTAGCGCCTGGGGGCTAGCGTGTTGACCGCGTGTCCGGGGACGGAGAGCTTTGCGACGAGGTGGAGGGTATCCGCGAGGCCGTCGCCCTGGGGTGCGGGATTCTCGAGCTCGAAGGGCAGGGCGATCACGTCTGGGGTCACGTGTCGGCGCGCGACCCGGCGGGACGAGGGATCTGGATGAAGGCCTCGACGTTCGGCTTCGACGAGATCACCCCGGAGCACGTGATCCTCGTCTCCTGGGAGGGCGAGGTCATCGAGGGCGGGTTCAGCCGCCACTTCGAGTACCCGATCCACACGCGGCTGCTGCTGGCGCGCCCCGACGTGAACGCCGTCGTTCACACACATGCCCAGAACGCTGTGGCGTTCGCGTCTCTCGACGTGCCCCTGCGGCCGATCTCGCGTGAGCCGACGTTCTTCGTCCCGCCCGACGTCGCGCGCTTCACGAAGACCGGCGATCTGGTCGTGAGCGACGAGGTGGGGGACGACCTCGCAGAGGCGGTCGGCGGCCGGAACGCGGCGCTGATGATCAACCACGGCATCGTCACCTGCGGCGACGACGTCCCGTCGGCGGTCGTCGCGGCGCTGATGCTCGACAAGGCCTGTGAGACGAACCTGCTCGCCTATGCGGCGGGCGGCCCAAAGATCTGGTCGGACGACGAGGAGGCGCTCACGAAGCGCGACCGGATCAGCAGGCCGGGCTCGATCATGCAGACCTGGAACTACCTCGCGCGCAAGCTCAGTCGCTGAACACCCGGTCGGCGATGTGCTCGGCAATCGCCAGGCTCGACGTGGCCCCGGGGGACGGAGCGTTCCGCACCGCAGTCACCGGGCCGAGCCGGTTGATGCGGAAGTCGTCGACGAGCGAGCCGTCGGGATCGAGCGCCTGCGCGCGAACGCCGGCGTGCGCCGGCACGAGGTCCGCCGCCGTCACCCCGGGGATGTACCGGCGCGCCTCGGCCGCGAAGGTGCCCTTCGAGAAGGAGCCGCGGAGCTCGTGCGCGCCCATCCGCCAGTGCCTGCGGGCGAGCGACCGGAACCCGCGGGTCCCGACGGTCGCCGCCAGGTCGCGGAGGCTCACGTCGCGGCGGCGGTATCCCTCGCGCGCGAACGCGAGCACCGCGTTCGGACCGACGTCGACACCGCCCCCGACGCGACGCGTGAAGTGCACGCCGAGGAACGGATAGGCGGGGTCCGGAACCGGGTACAGCAGCCCGCGGACGAGGCCCTCGCGCGCCGGGGCAAGACGGTAGTACTCGCCGCGGAACGGGACGATCGGCGGTTCGCGATCGTCCCCAGCGAGCCGCGCCACCCGGTCGGACTGGAGACCGGCGCAGATCACGAGCCGGTCGAGCTCGAACATGTCGAGCGGCGTCTGCACGCGCGCCCGCCTGCCGACGACCGAGATTCCCGTGACAGGCGCCGAGAGCAGGATCCGCCCGCCCGCGGCGCGGACGTCGTCGGCGAACGCGCGGGCGACCGCCGTGTAGTCGGTGATCGCCGTCGTCGGCGAGTGGAGCCCGGCGATGCCGGCCGCGTGCGGCTCGATCTGGCCGAGCTCGTCGCCTTCGACCCAGCGGAGCCCGGGCACGCCGTTCTCGGTCGCGCGCCGCTCGAGCTCGCGCAGCCGAGCCAGCTCTCCGGTGTCGAGCGCGACGACGAGCTTGCCGCACTCCTCGATCGCGATTCCGCGGTCGCTGCAGTACGCGCGCAACAGCTCGACGCCGCGCCGGCAGAGCTGCGCCTTCAGCGACCCTGGCGCGTAGTAGATCCCGGCGTGGACGACGCCGCTGTTGTGTCCCGTCTGGTGGCGGGCGACGTCCGGCTCCTTCTCGAGCACGGTCACCGCCGCATCCGGGTGCAGCTCGGCGATCCGCCGGGCGACGGCAAGCCCGATGATCCCCGCTCCGACGACGCCGACGCGCATCGGCCGCTAATAGTGGATTGCGACGGTCTTCGTGCGCGTGTAGAAGCGGAGCGCGTCGACCCCCTGCTCCTTGAAGGCGGAGCCGGACTCGCGGAAGCCGCCGAACGGCATGTGCACGTCCCAGCCGGACGTCGGCAGGTTCACGGCGACCTGTCCGGTGTCGGCGAGGTCGGCAAAGCGATACGCCGCCTCGAGGCTGCGGGTGAAGACCGCCGAGGAAAGGCCGTAGCGCGAGTCGTTCGTGGCCGCGACCGCCTCGTCGAACCCGTCGACCTCGCGCACGGCCAACACCGGCCCGAAGACCTCCTCGCGCCAGATTTGCATGCCCGGCTCGACGCCGGTGAGGACAGACGGCTCGACGAAGCAGCCGTGCGCGAGCCGTTCCTCGCCGGGCCGGCCGCCTCCGGCGGCTGCGGCCGCTCCCTCGCGGGCTGCGGTCGCGAGGTGGGTCAGGACATCCTGCTGGTGCTCGGGGCTGACGGTCGGCCCCATCGTCGTCTCCGGGTCGAGACCGGAGCCGAGCCGCTGCGCCGCGGCGAACCCGGTGAGGCGCTCGACGAGCTCGGCTGCGACAGCCCGGTCCGCGATCACGCGGCTCGTCGCCGTGCAGCGCTGGCCCGCCTGTCCAAACCCGGCTGCCGCGATCGTCCCCGCGGCCAGCTCGAGATCGGCGTCGGCGAGCACGACGGAGGCGTTCTTGCCGCCGAGCTCCGTCTGCAGGCGGACGCCCGACTCGGCGAGCGCCCGCCGGAGCTGCGCGCCGACGTCGTTCCCGCCTGTGAAGCTGACGGCGGCGAGGCGCGGGTCGCCGAGGAGCGCGTCCGAGATCGCCGGGCCCCGGCCGGTGGCCGTCCCGAGCACGCCCGCCGGCAGGCCCGCGTCCGCGAGCGCTGCGGCGAGATGCAGTGCGACGAGAGGCGTGTTGGTCGCGGGCTTGAGGATCACCGCGTTGCCGGCGACGAGCGCCGGGGCGAGCTTTCGCGCGGGCGTGAGCAGGGGGTCGTTCCACGGGGTGATCGCAAGAACGACTCCGAGCGGCTCGCGGCGTACGCTCGTCTCCGTGTCCGCGCGCGCATCGTGCAGCAGCTCGCCGTAGGGAAGCCGTGCGACCGCCGCGAAGAACTCGAAGAACTCGGCCGCCTTCTTCACCTCGCCGCGCGCCTCGGCGAGCGTCTTGCCCATCTCGCGGACGAGGTCGTGCGCGATCTCGTCGAGCCGCTCCGCGAGCAGCCGCGCCGCCTCCGCCAGGATCGCGCCGCGCTCGAGCGCCGGGGTCGCGCGCCAGGTGCGCGCCCCGTGCTCGCCGCGGTCGTAGAGCTCTGCCACGTCGCGCGCGCCCATCGCCGGCACCTCCGCGACGAGGCGGCGGACGTCCGCCGGATCGCGAACTTCGAGCCACTCGCCGGATGCCGCCGCCTGCCAGGCGCCGCCGACGAGGTTCGTGCGGCGGACGTCAGCCGACATCGTCGCCCGTGTCGTGGTCGGGATGGTTCGCCTCCCCGCGCTTCCAGTAGCCACGGGTCGACAAGAGCTCGCGAGCGTAGTGCTCGAGCAGGGAGGCGCGGACCCGCCGCATCAGCGTCGCCTCGCACGCGACCCAGGCGCGCTCGGCGTCGACGCCTTCGACCGCGTCCGCGAATGCGTCCTCGTCCGGAGCGTGCAGCCAGCGCACGTCGAGCGCAGCGGCCGACGCGAGCGGCAGCTCGTCGGCAGGCTCGGGAATCGCCGCGACAACCGTCGCGGCCGTGCCCGCCGGAAGCGCCTCGAGGCAGGTCGCGATCGCGGGGAGCGCAGACGAGTCGCCCGCGAAGAGGTAGCGCGTGACGCCGTCTGCGGGCGCGAAGGTGGAGCGCGCCTGGCCGGAGAGCTCGAGCGCGGCGCCGGCGGCGACGTCGCGCGCCCAGCGCGCGGCGGGACCGTTCCCCGGATGCAGCACGAAGTCGACGGCGACCTCGCCCTTCGCCCGGTCGAAGGAGCGCACCGTGTACGTGCGCATCGCCGTCTCGCCGTCCTCCGGCAGGAAGACCTTCATGTGCGCGGCCGCGCCGGGCTCGGGCCACTCGCCGAGGTCGCCCTCGACGCGCACGCGCACGAAGTGCGGGCTGAGCCGCTCGCTCCCCGTGACGATCACGGGCTTGCGCGGAGGCCGCTGACGCGCGGAGCGGATGACGGGAGCTGACACGTTGCAATCCAACCGGGGGACGCGCTGCTTTCGGCGCATCCTTAGGTTACGGCTGC
The DNA here is from genome assembly GCA_035506655.1 of Gaiellaceae bacterium. Classification (GTDB taxonomy): domain Bacteria; phylum Actinomycetota; class Thermoleophilia; order Gaiellales; family Gaiellaceae; genus Palsa-739. The sequence continues at coordinate 1,438 of DATJOZ010000016.1, read as the reverse complement.
GGCGTTGACCGGGTCCGCCGCCCGTGTGACCCTGCAGCACGTGGCGTACGCGACCGCGCCCGACGGGGCCCGCATCTACTACGAGCTCCACGGCGACGGCCCGGCCGTCGTCTTCGTGCACGGGTCGGGGGGCCACCACGCCGCGTGGTGGCAGCAGGTGCCGCATCTACGCGACCGGTACACGGCCGTGACGCTCGACCTGCGCGGGTTCGGCCGGTCCGACTCGCACCTGGAGGAGTTCGACAGCCTCGCGTTTCCGGGAGACGTCGCGGCGGTGCTGGACGACGCGGGGATCGAGCGCGCGGTGCTGGTCGGCCAGTCGATCGGCGCTGCCGCGGCGCTCAAGGTGGCGCTCGCGCACCCGGGCCGCGTGGCGGGCGTGATCCTCGCGCACTCCCTCGGCGGCCTCGCCCACGACGAGCTCGCGGCGCTCGTCCGCGCCGACCGCGCGGCGGCCGAGCAGCTCCCGGTCATCGACCGGCTCCTGAGCAAGGGGTTCCAGCAGGAGCAGCCGGAGAAGACGTTCCTCTTCCAGCAGCTCGGTACGTTCAACGTCGCCAAGATGGCCGATCTTCGGAACCTGGCCGCAGGCGGGCCGACGCTCGACGAGCTCGCCGCGAGCGGCGTTCGGGTCTGCTTCCTCGCAGGCGGGCGTGACGCGGTGCTTCGCCCCGATACGGTTCGCCGCGCGCACGAGCTGATCGACGGCTCGCTGCTCGACGTCGTGCCGGACGGACCGCACTCGATGTACTGGGAAGCACCCGATCTCTTCAACGCAGCGCTCGACCGGTTCCTCGAGCAGCTGGTGCCCCGCTGACCGGCGTGGAGCGGGAGCACCGGTTCGTCCCGGTCGCGACGATGGAGCAGCTTCGGCGCGAGCGGATCGTCGTCGAGGTGGAGGGGCACGAGATCCTCGTTCTGCTCGCGGGCGAGGCGATCTTCGCGGTCGGGAACGTCTGCTCGCACGAGCAGGTGTGGCTCGACGACGGCGACCTTCACGTCGAGACGTGCGAGCTGCAGTGCCCGATGCACGAGGGGCGCTTCGACCTGCGCACCGGAGCGGCGACCTGCCTGCCGGCGGAGGAGCCGATCCCGACCTACCCGGTGCGGGTCGAAGGCGACGAGGTGCTGGTGGGGATCCCCGCGTGAAGCGGCTCGGGCAGGCCGGCCCGGAGGTGTCGGTGCTCGGCTTCGGCTGTGCGGGCACCGCGGGTACCTACGGGCCTGTCGACCGCTCCGAGTCGCTCGCGACGGTCATGGCCGCGCTCGACGCGGGGATGACGCTCGTCGATACCGCGGACTTCTACGGCATGGGGCGGAGCGAGCTGATGCTCGCCGAGGTGCTGCGCACGCGGCCGCGCGAGGACGTCGTCCTCAGCGTCAAGTTCGGCGCGCAGCGGGACCCGCGCGGGGCGTTCCTCGGCCACGACCTCTCGCC
>DATJOZ010000015.1:0-27832 GCA_035506655.1 Gaiellaceae bacterium | reverse complement strand
GCTCGACCGCGACCATCTCGGGCTCGGCGACTTCCACGTGCGCCGGAACGCCTTCGGCCGCCAGGTGCGGAGCTTCGAGGCCGACCTCGACGTCGGTGAGGGAGAGCCGGTGCGCGCGGTGTTCATCCGCGCCCCGTGGATCGAGGACGCCGGCCCCGGCGTCGAGATCCTCGCCGAGGTCGACGGCCACGCCGTGCTCGCGCGCGACGGGCGCCTGCTCGTCGCCGCGTTCCATCCGGAGCTCACCGACGACACGCGCATCCACGAGCTCTTCTTGAACCTCGTGAAGGAGGCAGCGCGCGTAGACTCGGCGGAGCGCGCCAAGCGAGCGAGGGCGTCGGCTCGGCCGGCGCCGGGAGCGGGGGCCGTTGTCCGGACATAGCAAGTGGTCGTCGATCAAGCACAAGAAGGGCGCCGCCGACGCGAAGCGCGGCAAGCTCTTCTCGAAGCTGACGCGCGCGATCATCGTCGCGGCGCGGGAGGGCGGACCCGATCCGGCCGCGAATCTCGCGCTCCAGAACGCGGTCGAGAAGGCGCGCTCGTATTCCATGCCGAAGGACAACATCGACCGCGCGATCGCGAAGGGCTCGGGCGCCGACGCCGACCAGAGCCAGTTCGAGACCGTCGTCTACGAGGGCTACGGCCCGAGCGGCGTCGCGGTCATCGTCGAGGCGCTCACCGACAATCGCAACCGCACCGCGAGCGAGGTGCGCCACACGTTCTCGAAGAACGACGGCAACCTCGGCGGCTCCGGCGCCGTCGCCTGGCTCTTCGAGCGGCGCGGCGTCGTGACGGTCGACGCTGCCGGCGTCGACGAGGACGAGCTGACGCTCGCCGCGGCCGAGGGCGGGGCGGAGGACGTCGCGCGCGACGGCTCGACGTTCCAGGTCACCTCCGCGCCCGAGGACCTCTCCGCGGTCCGCGAGGCGATCGAGGGCGCCGGCTTCGCGATCGACTCCGCCGAGCTGACGATGGTCGCGAAGACGACCGTCGAGGTCGCCGACGAGAGCGACGCGAAGAAGATCATCCGCCTGATCGAGGCCCTCGAGGACAACGACGACGTCCAGGAGGTCTTCGCGAACTTCGACATCCCCGAGCGGGTGCTCGAAGCCGTCGCGGGCTAGGCGAACTCCCGTTCGGGCGCCGTCCGACGAGGTGCCTACCGTGTCGGCGTGAAGGTCGTCGGCATCGACCCGGGGACGGCTGCGTGCGGGTACGGGATCGTCCAAGAAAGCGGAGGGCGCCTCAGGGCTCTGGGCCACGGGTCGTGGTCCACCCCCGCGGACGAGGCGCCGGAGCGGCGGCTCAGGACGATCTTCGAGGGCGTGGCGGGGCTCATCGCGGAGCACGCGCCGGATGCGGTCGCCCTCGAGGAGTCCTACGTCGGCGCCGACGCCCGCATCGCGCTCTCCGTCGGACAGGCGCGCGGCGTCGTGCTCGTCGCGGCCGCGCTCGCCGACGTGCCCTGCGCCGAGTACGCGCCGTCGCGCGTGAAGCAGGCCGTGTGCGGCTACGGCCGGGCCGAGAAGGCGCAGGTGCAGCGGATGGTGAAGGCGATCCTCGGGCTGAAGACGATCCCGACCCCGAACCACGCGGCCGACGCGCTCGCCGTCGCGATCTGCCACGCCCTCGCGCCGCCGCTCCTGAGGATGACCGGGTGATCGCGCGGCTCCGCGGCACGCCGGTCGGCTCGACGCCGGACGGGCTCGTGATCGACGTCGGCGGCGTCGGCTACCTCGTCGCGGCGACGCCGTCCGCCGTGCGGCGCGCCGACGGCGCGGACGAGATCGTCGTCGAGACGTACCTCCACGTCCGCGAGGACACGATGCAGCTCTACGGCTTCGCCGACCGCGCCGAGCGCGAGCTCTTCGTCCAGCTCTTGACGGTGAACGGCGTCGGCCCGAAGGTTGCGCTCGCGATCGTCTCCGGCTCGCCGGCCGACGAGCTGCGCCGCGCGATCGTCCGCGAGGACACGGCGCGCTTCATGGCGATCCCCGGCATCGGCAAGAAGACGGCCGAGCGGATCGTGCTCGAGCTGAAGGAGAAGCTCGGGACGCCGGAGCTCGCGGCGGCGGCGCCGAGCGGTGACGCGCACGTCGTCGCGCGCGACGCGCTCGTCGAGCTCGGCTACTCGCTCGTCGACGCCGAGCGCGCGCTCGCCGACACCGACCCGGAGCTCCCGCCGGAGGATCGCGTCCGCCTCGCGTTGAAGAAGGCGGCATGAGCGTAGGCTCGACGGAGCTCAACAAGGAGCGGAGGTGCCGGCTTTGCCGGCGCCGGGAGCGGGCATGAGCGCACAGTTCCTGGCGCCCGCCCTCCGCGAGGACGAGGAGGAGCTCGACCTGAGCCTCCGCCCGCGCAGCCTCGACGACTTCGTCGGGCAGGAGCGCGTGAAGGAGCAGCTCGGGATCGCGCTCACCGCGGCGAAGGCGCGCGGCGAGGCGCTCGACCACGTCCTCCTCGTCGGGCCGCCGGGCCTCGGCAAGACGAGCCTCGCGTACATCGTCCGCGAGGAGCTCGGCGTCGGCATCCGCGCCGTCGCCGGCCCCGCGCTCGAGCGGAAGGACGTCGCGGCGATCCTCACGTCGATCGAGGAGCGCGACGTCGTCTTCGTCGACGAGATCCACCGGATGAGCCGCGCCGCGGAGGAGATCCTCTACCCGGCGCTCGAGGACTTCCGGCTCGACATCGTGATGGGGCAGGGCGCGGCGGCGCGCACGCTCACGCTCGACCTGCCGCCGTTCACGCTCGTCGGCGCGACGACGCGCACCGGCCTCCTGACCTCGCCGCTCCGCGACCGCTTCGGGATGACGTTCCGGCTCGACTACTACGACCCGGGACAGCTCGCGGCGATCGTGCGCCGCTCCGCGCGCATCCTCGCCGTCGAGATCGCGGACGACGCGGCGGACGAGATCGCCGGCCGCGCGCGCGGCACGCCGCGCATCGCCAACCGGATCCTCCGCCGCGTCCGCGACGTCGCGCAGGTGCGCCACCAGGGCTCGATCACGACGCCGATCGCGCGCGAGGCGCTCGAGCTGCTCGAGGTCGACGAGGCCGGGCTCGAGCGGATCGACCGCGCGCTGCTGCGCACGATCGTCGAGAAGTTCGACGGCGGCCCGGTCGGCCTCTCGACGCTCGCGGTCTCGCTCGGCGAGGAGCCGGACACGATCGAGGACGTCTACGAGCCGTTCCTCCTCCAGCTCGGCTTCATCCAGCGCACCCCGCGCGGGCGCACGATCACGAAGCTCGGCCGCGCCCACGTCGGCTCGGCTGCGGCCGATCCCGACAGCAGGCTGTTCTAGGCGCCACCGACGCTCCGGGACGCGTCCCGGTGCCGCCTTCGTCACGAGTCGCTTGCAGCTTCCGTACGGCCCGCCGCGCTAGGCTCGGGTCGTGCCCGAGCTCTGGACACCGGTCCCCGAGCTGCCCCACGAGGCGTTCGTCGAGCGGCTGCTGCGCACGATCGCGTCGTTCGCCGCCGAGGCCGGCGTCGAGAGGCCGTTCGTCGAGATCGAGCTCTTCGACAGCTCGCACTTCGTCCTCGACCGGATCGAGCCCGAGCCGGGGTTCGGGATGGTGACGATCTACGTCGTCGACGAGCGCGAGGACACGCCGGACGCGCTCATCATCCCGATCGGCTCGATCCGCCGCATCGAGCTGCGGAAGGCGCCCGAGGGGAAGAGCCGCTTCGGGTTCAGCGTCCCCGCGACGTAGACGAGCCATGGCGCGACGACGAGCGCCATCACGTCGAACCACACGTAGCCGCTCGCGACACCGCTCGGCGGGTTCCCGTCCGGGACGCCGAGGCCGGGGAGCGCCGGCGTCCAGCGCCACGTCCCGATCCGCGTCCCGTACAGCTCGAGCGCCGCGACGACGAGGAACACGCCGGCGTACGCCGCCCGCGCGCGCGACCGCCAGAGGAACACGCACAGCAGCGGCACGCCGACCGCGCCCGCGACGTCCGCGTGCGGCAGCACCGTCAGCCCGGCGATCCCCCAGCCGACCGCGCCGGCCGCCGCCGCGCCGACGAGGAGCCGCGGCGCGAGCACGCGCACGAGCGCGAGCCCCGACAGATAGACGATCCCGTGCGCCGGCGGGATGAAGAGCGGCAGGTTGTGCAGCCGGTAGTGGTAGACGCCCCAGACGAGCGAGCCCGTCACCTCGCCGACGGTCGCGAACGCGACGACCCCGAGCGCCTGCGCGCGCGCGAGCGGCGCAAGCGGCACGAGCGCCGCGACGAGGACCGCGCACGTCGCGAGCCCGAGCGCGATCTGCCCGCCGCGCCCGACCTGCGTGTCCACCGCGAGCAGCGCGGCGAGATACGCCGGCCCCGCGAGCGCGTACCAGCGCGGGACGCTCATCGCCGGTACTGCACCTCCTTCCAGCTCGGCGTCGGCAGCAGCTCGAGCAGCGCGCGCCCGCCGTCCGGGTCGCGGTAGGCGAACTCTGCCGCGCCGTCGTCCCAGCCGACCTCGAGCAGCCCCTCCTTGACGCGGTGGTCGAGCCACGCGCCGCGGAACACGAGCTTCTTCAGCCAGTAGACGAGCGACTCGCCGTCGACGAGGGAGATCTCGCCCCAGTGACGAACGAGGTAACGGCCGAGCGCGCTGCGTGGCTCTGCGATCGCGTCCCGCTCGACGAGCTCGACCAGGTCGGCCGTCTCGTCGTCGTCGAGCTCGTTCCCTGCGAGGAGACCGAGCTTGACGGCGGCCGCCGTCACGCGCTGCTCGAAGTCGAAGGCGTTGAACCCGAAGCGGTAGCCGAGGAACTCGACGACGTAGTCGTCGCCCGAGGTGTAGTTCGCCGCGGCATCCACGGCCCGAAGCGTAACCGGCGGCTACATTGGCGCCGTGCGCTCGCGCTCGGCCCGAACCGCGGTGGCGCTCGCCGTCATCCTCGTCCTCGTCGTGCTCACAGCCTGGATCATGGGCTGGCCGGTCGAGAAGGCGGTCTATCTCGCGCCCGTGATCGTCGTCGCCGGCGCCGCCGTCGTCGGCCTCTGCATCCTCTGGGGGAAGGTCGCCGTGCAGTCGCTCCGCGAGAGCCGCCGGCCGCGGCTCGTGCTCGCGCTCTGGATCGGAGGGCTCGCCCTCCTCGTGCTGCTCACGATCCTCGGCGTGAAGCTTCCCCGGGGCGAGTGACACTCGTTCGAGTGGTCGAGTGGCCCGCCGACCGGGCCGATACGATCCCCGAGCTGCGGCGGTTCGATGTCCCGGAGGTAGGGAGATGAAGAGAATCGCCTTCGCCGCAGCGGTTGTCCTGGCGCTGGCTGTCGTGGTTGCGGCGCCCGCGGGTGCCCACCGGAGTGCGACGCCGACAGTGCCGGGTGCCTGGTGCGGGGGATCGTTGTGGAAGTTGATGACCCTCAGCGACACCGGCCGGTCCGCGGTGAACCTGAGCATGGCGGGAACGTCGATCGCCGATCTCGCGAAGCTGACGCCGCCCGCGAAGATCCTCGCGTCGCGGAACACGTCCTTCGTGAAGCAGACGTGGTCGATGACCGTCGTGATCGAGCGCTATCGCGTGCAGTCGAACGGGGAGATCGCGCTCGAGCTGTTCGACGTCCCGTCACAGACGTATATGAACGCGTACATGCCGAACCCGAAGTGCCTCTCGTCGAAGACGCGCGACCGCGCCCAGATCCTCGCGGCCCGCTCGACCTTCACGAAGGTCTGCCCGGCTCCCCAGACGACCTGGCAGCCGCTTGGTGCCACGGTTCAGCTCGGGGGCGTCGGCTTCTGGAACCCGGTCAAGACGACGCTCGGCGCAGCCTCGAACGGCGCCGAGCTCCGGCCGGTCACGTACTTCAACCTGCTGCAGGGATGCGGGAAGTTCTGACGCATCGCGGGAGAACGCCGGGCCTCCGCCCGGCGTTCTCCCTGCTCGCGGCCCTGGTCGCGTGCATCGTCCCGGCGGCCGCCGGCGCGCGCAGCGCCGACACCGGGATCATCACGGTGTGCAACGCGGGTGCGGCATCCGGGACGCTCACGCTCACGACGGTGGCGTCGGCGGGCGGAACGACCACGCTCGGCCTCTCCGCCGGGGCGTGCACCGGGATGCTCTTCTACCCGGAAGGCGTCGGCGTGACCGTGACGCTGAGCCCGAGCACCGGGGTGACCGCGATCACGCTCGCCCCGACGAAGGGCAAGCAGGGGACGACGAGCGTCATCGCGTCGAGCAACCCGGGAGCCGGAACCGCGAACATCACGATCGGGTCGGGGGACGCGACGCTCACGTTCGTGACGAAGGGTTCGCCGGGCGCGGCCCGTCCCTGCAAGGTCCCGAACGTCTTCGGGCTCACCCTCGCGGCGGCGAAGGCCGCCGTCCGCAAGGCGGGCTGCACGGTCGGCGCGGTGCGCGCGCTCCACTCGAACCTCTACTACCCCGGCCGCGTGTACAGCCAGAGCCCGCCCCACGGAACGGTGCTCGGGCCGCACGGCACGGTCGGCCTCACGGTCAGCCTCGGTCGAGGCTAGAGCGGAGCGCCCCCAGCAGCCGGTTCACGTCGTCGCGGTCGTTGTAGCCCGCGACCGAGATCCGGAGCAGGTCCTTGCCGGGCCGCGTCGCCGGGATCTCGACGCGGTACTCGTCGAAGAGGCGCTGCGAAAGCGCCTCGCCGTCGACGCCGTCCGGGAGCCGCACGCTCGCCATCTGGGCGACGAGCTCGGGAGCGGCGATCGGCTCCGTCCCGAGCAGCTCCGAGAGCTCGGCGCGCGCCCGCGCGGCGAGCGCACGGCTTCGCGCCGAGACCGCGTCCCAGTCGCGCTCGCGCTGGAAGTCGATCGCCGCGGGGACGGCGAGGTACGCCGCCTCGTCGCGCGTCCCCTGTCGTGAGGTGCGGGACAGGAACGTCGACGGCTCCGCGTTCCCCCAGCTGACGATCGCGCCGCCGACGCGCTCCTGCCGCTCCGGTGTCGCGTGGAGGAAGCCGGAGCCCTTCGGCGCGCAGAGCCACTTGTTGCAGGCGCCGGCGTAGAAGTCCGCGCCGAGCGCGCCGAGGTCGACCGGCAGCTGCGCGACCGCGTGCGCGCCGTCGACGATCGTGACGAGCCCTTCCGCCCTCGCCCGCGCGACGATCGTCTCCACGGGAAGCCGCAGCGCGGTCGCCGAGGTGAGGTGCGAGACGAAGACGACGCGCGTCCGCTCGGTCTGCAGCGCGAAGATCGCCTCGACGACGTCGTCCTCGCGCTCGACCGGCAGCCCGAGCTCGGCGCGCACGACGCGCGCGCCGGTGTCGGCGCAGATCCGGTCCCAGGTGAGGTCGCACGCGCCGTACTCGAGGCTCGTCGTCAGGATCTCGTCGCCGGGCCGGAGGTCGAGCGAGCGCGCCGCGATGTTCACGCCGGTCGACGCGTTCTGCACGAACGCGACGTCGCCGGCAGCCGCGCCGAGGTACGCGGCGAGCGCCGCGCGCGCGTCCTCGAGGAGGCCGGGCAGCTTCCGGGCGATGAAGTCCACCGGCTCGCGCTCGAGCTCGAGCTGCCGCGCCTGGTAGCGCTCGAACACCGGCCGCGGGCAGGCGCCGAACGTGCCGTGGCTCAGGAACGTCACCGCCGGGTCGAGCAGGAACTCCTCGCGCAGCTCGGAGGCGGTCGGCGACATCCGCGCAGTCTAGGATGGCGCGCGTGGGCGAGCAGGCGGTCGGCGCGGCCGAGTTCGAAGGGACCGAGGAACCGCGGTCGCGCGGCCCGTGGCGCCGCGCCGCGCGGCGGTACGTCCGGCGGCCGCTCGGCGTCGTCGCGCTCGCGGTGCTCCTCCTGATCGTCCTCGCGGGGCTGTTCGGCGACCGGCTCGCGCACTACCAGGTGAACTTCGTCGACCTCACGCACGTGAACGAGGCGACCGGGCCGACGCTCGCGGGCCGCCACTGGTTCGGCACGGACTACCTCGGCCGCGATCTCTTCAGCCAGGTGATGTACGGCCTCCACACGTCGATCCGCGTCGCGCTCTTCGTCGCGATCCTCGGCACGGCGTTCGGCCTCCTCGTCGGCGCCGTCAGCGGCTACGCCGGCGGCTGGGTCGACACGCTGACGATGCGCGGCGTCGACCTCGTCGTCACCGTGCCCGTGCTCGCGGCGCTGCTCGTCTCGATCGTCTACTTCTCGCCGCTGACGCCGACGCGGATGGGGATCGTCCTCGTGCTCCTGATGTGGACGTCGGTCGCGCGCGTCGTCCGCACGCAGTGCTCGCAGCTGCGCGAGCGCGAGTTCGTCGAGGCGGCGCACGCGGCCGGCGCGTCGCCGCAGCGAATCGTCTTCCGCCACCTCCTCCCGAACAGCGCCGGCTCGATCATCGTCGCCGCGACGACCATGTTCGGCCTCGCGCTCGTGCTCGAGGCGACGGCGGACTTCTTCAACGTCGGCACGTCGCAGGTCTCCGGCCCGACGCTCGGGAACCTCATCGCCGACTCGACGAAGTACGGGAACATCGGCTCGGCGCCGTGGTGGACGTACACGATGCCCGCGCTCGTGCTGATCGTGCTGCTCGTCGCCGTGAACTTCGTCGGCGACAGCCTCGACGACGCGTTCAGCGCCACCGCGCGCTAGTTGAGGCGGATCCGCGGGTCGAGCGAGGCGCAGACGACGTCGCCGACGATCGACGCGATCACGACGATCGCCGCCGAGAGCACGATCGGCGCCTCGATCATGTACGGGTCGCCGTTCAGGAGGCCGTTCGAGAGGAACAGCGACACGAGCCCGTGCAGCCCGAAGACGTAGTCGGCGGCGAGCGACGCGGCGACGATCGTCCCGAACTCGATCGCGATCACGGTCACGAACGGGACGAGCGCGTTGCGGAGCGCGTAGCGGCGCACGACCGTTCGCTCCGGCAGCCCCTTGCCGCGCGCGACGATCGAGTACGGCGCGTCGAGCGTCAGCAGGAGCGACGAGCGGAGGTACCGCCCGTAGACGCCCACGAAGCCGAGCGCGACCGCGACCGCCGGCAGCGTCATGTGCTGGAGCCAGTCGAGGAAGCCTGCTCCCGGCGTCGGCGGCCCGCCGAACGCGAACGGCGCCCAGCCCCACGCGTCGTCGATCCACACGAACAGGTGCTGCAGCAGGAGCGCGAGGAGAAACGCCGGGACCGACCACGCGAGGTACGAGAACGTCCGGAGGCTCACGTCGGCCGGCTTCCCCTTGCGGCGCGCGGAGACGACGCCGACGAGCACCGACCCGGCGACGATCAGCACCGACGCGTAGGCGACGAGCTCGAGCGTGATCGCGAACGAGCGGCGCACCTGCGGCCAGACCGGCTCGTTCGACACGACCTCGCGGCCCAGCGCCTGCCCGGTGAAGATCCCGAGCAGCCAGTGCCACCACCGCAGGAGGACGGGATCGTGGAGGTGCGCGCGCTTCGTGATCTCGAGGACGATCGGGGCGTGCGGCGTCTGGAAGAACGACCAGAGCGGGTTCAGCGCGGTCGCGAAGATCACCCACGTGACGAGGGAGACGAGCACGAGCACGACGAGGCCGAGCCCGATCCGCCTGAGCGCAAACCACGCCACGCGACGATCGTACGCACCGCGGCGGCCGGGCGCCGTTCCGTCCGACGCTCCCCGTAGCGTGATTTCACGATGCACGAGGGCACCTGGACGATCCGTCCGTGCCCGCACCGGGTGCAGGCCGAGCTTGCCGGATCCCTCGGGATCAGCGAGCTGACGGCGGCAGTCCTCGTCCGGCGCGGGTACGACGACCCCGCCGCCGCGAGGGCGTTCCTCGACGGCGAGCTGCCGCCGCACGACCCGTTCCTCCTCGGGGACATGGCCGTCGCGGTCGAGCGGATCCGCGCAGCCGTCGCGGAAGGCCGGCGAATCTGTGTCCACGGCGACTACGACGTCGACGGCATCGCCGCGACCGCCCTCGCCGTGCTCCTGCTCCGCGAGCTCGGCGCCGACGTCGGCTGGCACCTGCCGAGCCGCTTCGACGAGGGCTACGGCGTCCGCGCCGAGACGCTCGCACGGCTCGCCGACGAGGGCTGCGGGCTCGTCCTCACCGTCGACTGCGGGATCACCGCCGTGGCGGAGGTCGCCGAGGCGCGGGCGCGCGGGCTCGAGGTGATCGTCACCGACCACCACCGGCCCGGCGAGACGCTGCCGGAGTGCCCGATCGTCGCGACGCGGCCGTCGGAGTACCCGTTCCCGGAGCTCTGCGGCACCGGGGTCGTCCACAAGCTCGGCCAGGCGCTCTTCGGCGTCGACTCGGAGATCCCGAAGCGCCACCTCGACCTCGTCGCGCTCGCGACGATCGCCGACGTCGTGCCGCTCCTCGACGAGAACCGCTCGCTCGCGATCGCGGGGCTGCGCGCGCTCGCGCGGACGCAGAAGCCCGGCCTGCGCGCGCTCATGCGCGCCGCCGGCGTCGACCCGGCCGCGGTCGACGCGGGCGCCGTCGGCTTCCGGCTCGGCCCGCGCATCAACGCCGCGGGCAGGCTCGGCCACCCGCGAGCGGCGCTCGAGCTGCTCCTGACGGACGACGCCGACGACGCGCGCCGCCTCGCCGACTCGCTCGAGGAGCTGAACCGCGAGCGGCAGGCGGTCGAGGGCCGGATCGTCCGCGAGGCGATGGCGCAGGTCGACGCGTGGCCCGAGGAGCAGCGCGCCCGCCGCGCGTACGTCGTCGCAGGCGAGGACTGGCACGAGGGCGTGATCGGCATCGTCGCGTCGCGGCTCGTCGAGCGCTACCACCGTCCCGTCGTGCTCATCGCCGGCGGCGAGGGCGACTGGAAGGGCTCCGGCCGCTCGATCCCGTCGTTCGACCTCCACGGTGCGCTCGGCGCGTGCGCGTCGCTGCTCGGGCGCTGGGGCGGCCACCGCGCCGCCGCCGGGCTCTCGATCGCGCCGGAGAACGTCGACGCGTTCGCCGAGGCGTTCGCCGCGCACGCCGCGACGGTGCTGACGGACGAGGAGCTCCAGCCGGTGACGCAGATCGACGCGATCGTGCCGCGCGGCGAGCGGCTGACGCTCGACCTCTGCACGGAGCTCGCGCGGCTCGCGCCGTTCGGGCTCGGCAACCCCGGCGTGACGCTGCTCGCGCCCGGCTGCGAGCTCGGCGGCCTCGGTACCGTCGGCGAGGGGAAGCACCTCCGCTTCCGCGTCCGCCGCGACGGCGCCGACGCGGGGAGCGCGATCGCATTCGGCTTCGGCCCGCGGCTCGACACCTTCGGCACCGACGGCCGCTACGACATCGCGTTCCGGCTCGAGGAGAACCGCTGGAACGGGACGGTCGCGCCGCAGCTCGTCGTGCGCCGCATCTTCACCGCGTGGCCGCGCGCCGACGAGCTGCGCGACTGGCTCGTCGCGGAGTACCGCAAGCCCGCCGCCGCGCGCGACGCGGAGGCCGCGGCGATCTTCGCCGAGCTCGAGGTCGAGGACGCGGGGCTCGGAAGGCGGCATCTCCTCGAGTCGGCGCGCTTCCGCGCGCTGCTCGAGGTGTCGCCGCTCGCGCGCGCCGCGTGATCCGGCCCGCGACACCGGACGACGCGGCCGCGATCCACGACGTGCATCTCGCCGCGTTCGGACGCGAGTACGAGGCGCGCATCCCCGGCGAGGTCGACCCCGTGATCTCGCTCGTCGCCGAGGAGGACGGCGAGGTCGTCGGCCACGTCCTCGTCAGCTGGTTCGGCCTCGAGGGATCCGAGCGCGGCGTGCTCGGGCTCGGACCGATCGGCGTGCTGCCCGCGCACCAGGGGCGCGGCATCGGCTCCGCGCTCGTCCGCGCAGCGCTCGACGGCGCGCGCGGGCTCGGGGAGCCCGTCGTCGTGCTCGAGGGCAACCCGGCGTACTACGCGCGCTTCGGCTTCGTGCGCGGCGACGAGGTCGGGCTGCTTCCGCCGCCGAGCGCGCCGGAGCGGGCGTTCCAGGCCGCGGTGCTCGACGAGGCGGCGCTGCCGGAGGGCCGCGTCGTCTACCCGCCCGCGTTCGCTCCGTAGTCGTCCGCACCGCGTGTCGTCGCCGGCCCCGATGTGCGCTTCCGCACGACCGGGGCAGCGTGTGTACATGCACGCGCCTCCGTTCAAGATCAAGGTCGTCGAGCCGATCTCGCTGCCGGACTACGAGCGCCGCCGCGAGGCCCTGGCCGACGCCGGCTACAACACGTTCCTCCTTCGCTCCGAGGACGTCTTCATCGACCTCCTCACCGACAGCGGCACCTCGGCCCAGTCGCAGGAGCAGCGCTCCGCGATGGAGCTCGGCGACGAGGCCTACGCGGGCTCGCGCAGCTTCTTCCGGCTCGAGCGGGCCGTGAGCGAGATCTACGGCTACAAGTACACGATCCCGACGCACCAGGGCCGCGGCGCCGAGCACCTGCTCGGGAAGGTGCTCGTGTCGAAGGGCCAGCTCGTCCCGTCGAACCTCTACTTCACGACGTCACGCGAGCACGCCGAGCTCGCGGGCGGCATCTGGGCCGACGTCTCGGTGCCCGAGGCGAGCGAGCCGGAGGCGACGTGCCCGTGGAAGGGGAACATCGACGTGCAGAAGCTCGAGGCGCTGATCCGCGGCGCGGGTCCCGAGAACATCGCGTTCGTCCGCCTGGAGGCGTGCCTGAACATGGCGGGCGGGCAGCCGTTCTCGGTCGAGAACCTCGTCGAGGTCCGTGCGGTGACGCTCGACTACCGTGTGCCCCTGATCCTCGACGCGACGCGCCTCTCGGAGAACGCGCTCTTCGTCAAGCGCCGTGAGGAGGGCTACGCGCGGCACACGCTGGCGGAGATCATCAGGCTCATCTCCGACCTCAGCGACGGCGCGGTCTTCTCCTCGAAGAAGGACCACTTCGTCCCGATCGGCGGGCTCGTCGCCGTCAACGACGACCTCCTCGCCGAGCGGCTCCGCGAGCTCGTCGTCGTGTACGAGGGCTTCCCCCACTACGGCGGCATGTCGGGCGCCGCGATGGAGGCGCTCGCCCGCGGCATCGTCGAGGCGGCGGACGAGCGGATCGTCGGCCACTACGTCGACCAGGTCGCATATCTCGCCTCGCTGCTGCAGGAGGCCGGCATCCCGATCGTGCTGCCGCCCGGCGCGCACGCGGTCTTCCTCGACGCGAAGCGGTTCCTGCCCCACGTGCCGCAGCACGAGTTCCCGGCGCAGGCGCTCGCCGCGGCGATCTACCTCGCCGGCGGCGTCCGTACGATGGAGCGCGGGATCGTGTCCGCGCAGCACGGCAACGATCCGTACGACGGGCTCGAGCTCGTCCGGCTGACACTGCCGCGGCGCGTCTACACGAAGGAGCATCTCGAGTTCGTCGCCGAGGTCGTCGCCGACCTCTATGCGCACGCGCGGGCGATCCCCGGGCTGCGGATGACGTACGAGCCGGAGCACCTCCGCTTCTTCCAGGCGCGATTCGAGCCGCTCACGAGGTTCGCGGTCGGCGGCGGCGCGCTGCCCGGCTAGAGCCGCGCGCCGAGCGAGAGGCGGACCGTCCGCCGAGGCGCGGGGCGGACGGCCCGCGCCTGGTCGTCGAGCACGACGAGGAGCCGTGCGATCCGGGCGACCTTGCGGGCCTCTCTGCGGCGTGAACGGCGCATGGGCAGCCGGATTCGGCGTGGACAGAGCCGTTCCTGCGGGGGATGTGCCCGCGGAGACCGGGGCTACACTTGGACGGTGGCGACACTCGAGACCGGCGAGAAGCACGAGCGTCTCCTCGACGAGCTGCTGGCGGAGGTCGAGGCGTACAGCGGCGCCGTCGACCGCGACCTCGTCACGCGCGCCTTCACCTTCGCGGCCGCGAAGCACGAGGGCCAGACGCGCCGCTCGGGCTCGCCGTTCATCGAGCACCCGGTCGGCGTCGCGCGCATCTGCGCACAGCTCCGGCTCGACGAGCAGACGCTCGCCGCGGCGCTCCTCCACGACGTCGTCGAGGACACCGCGACCGAGATCGACGACGTCCGCGCAGAGTTCGGCGACGAGGTCGCGCGCCTCGTCGAGGGCGTCACGAAGCTGACCCGGATCACGTTCCAGAGCCGCGAGCAGGCGGAGGCCGAGAACTACCGGAAGATGATCGTCGCGATGTCCGCGGACGTCCGCGTGATCCTGATCAAGCTCGCGGACCGCCTGCACAACATGCGGACGATCGAGTACCTCGGCAAGCAGAAGCAGATCCAGAAGGCGAAGGAGACGCTCGAGGTCTACGCACCGCTCGCGCACCGCCTCGGCATCCACGCGATCAAGTGGGAGCTCGAGGACCTCGCGTTCCAGACGCTGCACCCGCGCAAGTACGAGGAGATCAAGCAGATGGTCGCGGAGCGGCGCGCCGACCGCGAGGGCCACGTCGCCGAGGCGGCCGACGTCCTCCACCGCGAGCTCGACAAGGTCGACGTGCCCGCGGAGATCTCCGGCCGCGCGAAGCACTTCTACTCGATCTACGACAAGATGGCGAAGAAGGGCCGCGAGTTCAACGAGATCTACGACCTCACCGCGATGCGCGTGATCGTCGAGCGCGACGGGGAGGAGGGGACGCGCGACTGCTACGGCGCGCTCGGTCTCATCCACTCGCTCTGGAAGCCGATGCCGGGTCGGTTCAAGGACTACATCGCGATGCCGAAGTTCAACGGCTACCGGTCGCTGCACACGACCGTGATCGGCCCCGAGGGGCGCCCGCTCGAGATCCAGGTGCGGACGCGCGAGATGCACGAGACGGCCGAGCTCGGCGTCGCCGCGCACTGGGCGTACAAGGGCGACGGCAGGCGTCCGCGCCGCCCCGACGTCGAGTGGACGGCGTGGGTCGAGCAGCTGATGGACTTCCACGCCGACGAGGCGGACGCCGGCGAGTTCGTGAAGTCGTTCCGCACCGACCTCTTCGACGAGGAGGTGTTCGTCTTCACGCCGAAGGGCGCGGTGAAGACGCTGCCGGCCGGCGCGACGCCGATCGACTTCGCGTACGCGGTGCACACCGACGTCGGTCACCGCACGGTCGGCGCGAAGGTGAACGGCCGCATCGTCCCGCTCCACTACAAGCTCCGCAGCGGCGACCGCGTCGAGGTGCTGACGTCGAAGGCCGGCCGCGGCCCGTCGCGCGACTGGCTCGGGCTCGTCGCCTCGTCGCGCGCGCGCAACAAGATCCGCCAGTTCTTCTCGCGCGAGCAGAAGGAGGACCTCGAGGCGAAGGGCCGCGAGTCGCTCGAGCACGCGCTGAAGGCCCAGAACCTCCCGTACAAGAAGCTCGCCGGCTCGGCCGTGCTCGCCGGGGTGATCCGCGAGTCCGGCTACAAGAAGGCCGAGGACTTCTACCTCGCGCTCGGCTCCGGGAAGCTCACCGCCGGCTCGATCGTCAACAAGGTGATCCAGAAGCTGAAGGTCGAGCAGGTCGCGGAGGAGGAGGCGGTCCTCCCGCGCAAGCGGCCGAAGGCGCGCGACGCGCTCGCGAGCGACACGTACGGGATCAAGGTCGTCGGCGTCGAGGACGTGCTCGTGCGGCTCGCGAAGTGCTGCACCCCGGTGCCCGGCGACGAGATCGTCGGCTACATCTCGCTCGGCAAGGGGATCACGATCCACCGCGACGACTGCCCGAACGTCCGGGCGCTGATGCGGAACCCGGAGCGGTTCACGCCGGTCGAGTGGGACGGCGGCACCTCGCAGAGCTTCCGCGTCCAGATCGCCGTCGACTCGTGGGACCGGCCGCGCCTGCTGGAGGACGTCGCGCGGACGTTCGCCGAGCACGGCGCGAACATCGTCGGCTACGGCGGTACCGTCGAGGACCAGATGGCCCGGAACTGGTACGTCGTCGAGGTCGGCGACACGAAGTCGCTCCGCGCGCTCCTCACCTCGCTCCGGAACATCGAGTCGGTCTTCGACGCGTACCGGGTTACCCCGAGCTAGCCGTCCGCGTCGTCACCGATGCCGGGCCGCGCCGCCGGCGCCACGCTGGGCACGACACGAGGAGGTGCCCGATGCAGGAGAGGATTCTCGTCGCCTACGCGACGAAGCACGGCTCGACCCGTGAGGTCGCGGAGCGGATCGGCGAGCTGACGGGCGGCGACGTCCGGTCGGCGCGGGCCGTGGACTCGCTCGAGCGCTACGGCGCGGTGGTGCTCGGCGGTGCGCTCTACATGAGCCGCTGGCACAAGGACGCGCACCGGTTCCTGAAGCGGTTCGAGTCGGAGCTCGGCGAGCGGCCGCTCGCGGTGTTCGCCCTCGGCCCGATCGGCCAGGAGCCGGTCGACGCGACGCAGGCGCGGGGCCAGCTCGACAAGGCGCTCGCGGACCATCCGGCGGTGCGCCCGGTCGCGGTCGAGATCTTCGGCGGCCGGATCGACCCGACGCAGCTCCGGTTCCCGTTCTCGCGTTTGGAGGCGGCCGACTCGCGCGACTGGGACGCGATCGAGCGCTGGGCCGCGGAGCTTCCGCAGCTGCTCCGGCCGCGCCTGCCGGTGCCCGTCTGAGCCGATCCGCACGATCCCCTCGAACGAGGGATGGAGCCTCGCACGCGAGGGGGTACCCCGATCGAGGGATAGGCCGAAAATGCGGCGTGGTTGAGCGGCGCCGTTCCCTCGTTCGAGGGATGCTCACTCGTTCGAGCAGGGTGCCTCCATCGAGGGTTCCCTGGTTCGAGGGATCGACTTTCGAGGGCGGACGACTACAACGCGACTGGGGGAGGGGGTCGGAAGCTGCGGCGCCCGTCCGGCGAGGACTCGGCCGGGCGCGCAGCCTTCCGGAGCGCCGCGGCTAGGGGTTCCACGCCTCGCCGCCGGTGTCCCAGCCGACGAGGCAGTGGCCCGAGACGAGCTCGGCGACGCGGGCGAGGGACGGCCCGTCGTCCGGCGCCGCGCCCTCGACTGCGAGCTCGGCCACCGGCTCGCCGTCCCAGACGACGGGGACGGCCGTGCGGCCCGCCGTCCCGGCCGTGCCGGCCTCGGGGCCGAGGCTGAGCGAGCCGTCCTCGACGAAGCGGATCCCCGCCCAGGCGTAGCCCGCGTCGTCGTGGAGCGCCGCGACGACGGCGCGGAGCACGTCGTCGGCGTCGCCGCCGCGGGCGACGACCGCCTCGATCGTCTCGAGCGCGGCCTCGTTCACGCCTCGACGTCCGCTCCCTCGAAGGCGCGGATCGCGTCGCGGTAGGCGTCCGGGATCGGGCACGCCTTCCGCTCGGCGAGGTCGACGTAGACCGCGGTCTGCGCCGCGGTGACCATCAGGCGGTCGTCCTCGACGCGGTACGCCGCGACCGCGAACGTCGAGCTGGTGCGACCGATCCGGAGCTGGCGGCAGAAGACCTCGATCGTGTCGTCGAACCGCGCCGGCGCGAAGTACTCGATCGTCTGCGCGCGCATCACGAACTCCCCGTCGCCGACGCGGCCGAGGAGACCGAGGTGGCGGAGGTACTCCGTGCGCGCGAGGTCGAAGTAGGGGAGATAGCGGCCGTAGTAGACGATCCCCTGCGCGTCCGTGTCGGAGAACCCGACGCGCGTCAGCGCCGAGTACTTGAACGGCGGCCGTCGATCCGTCGTGCTCCCGAGCTCGAGCCTCACGGTCGAGAATCCTACGTACCGGCTCTTGCGGACACGCCCTGGTGTCGGACACGATCGAGCAACTGTCCCGCTACGAGCCGGCCGTCCGGCCGCGTGACTACGAGCGGATGACCTCGAGCACCTCGTCGCGCTTGCGCTCCATCAGCTCCTCCGAGCGCGCCTCGAGATTCAGGCGGAGCAGCGGCTCGGTGTTCGACGGGCGCACGTTGAAGTGCCAGTCGTCCGCGTCGACCGAGATCCCGTCGAGGTGCGACACGCGGCCCTCCGTCGCGTAGCGCTCCTTCAGCTCCTGCAGCTTCAGCGCGACGTCGGCCACGGGCGTGTTCAGCTCGCCCGTGATGAAGTACCGCTCGCGGAACGGCCGCAGGATCTCCGACAGCCTGACGCCCCTCCGCGACACGAGCTCGAGCATGAGCAGGAACGGGACGACGCCCGTGTCCGCCTGCGAGAAGTCGCGGAAGTAGTAGTGACCGGACACCTCGCCGCCGAACGCCGCGTCGTCCTTCCGCATCCGCGCCTTGATGAACGCGTGCCCGACGCGGTTCACGAGCGGCACGCCGCCCGCCGCCTCGATCGTCTCCGGCACCGCCCAGCTCGCGCGGACGTCGTAGATGACCTTCGCGCCGGGCTCGCGCGCGAGCACCGACTCCGCGAACAGCGCGGTGACGAAGTCACCCGGGACGAACTCGCCGGTGTCGTCGACGAAGAAGCAGCGGTCGGCGTCGCCGTCGAACGCGACGCCGAGGTCGGCGCCCTCCTCGAGCGTCTTCGCGACGATGAACTCGCGGTTCTCGGGCAGCAGCGGGTTCGGCTCGTGGTTCGGGAACGAGCCGTCGGGATCGAAGAAGCAGCGCACCGCGTCGATCGGCAGCCGCTCGAGCACCGGCGGCAGCATCGCGCCGGCCATCCCGTTCGCCGCGTCGACGACGACCTTCAGCGGCCGGATCTCGGACACGTCCACGAACGACATCACCCGGTCGACGTAGGCCGGCCAGATGTCGACCGCGGAGATCCGTCCCGCGGAGCCGCCGTCGGCCCGCCGCACGGCGAGCGCCCGGTCGCGCACGTCGAGGAGCCCCGAGTCGCCTCCGACCGGCAGTGCGCCGCGCCGCACGATCTTCATCCCCGTGTACTCCTTCGGGTTGTGCGACGCGGTGACGGTGATCCCGCCGTCGAGCCCGAGCTCGCCGACGGCGAAGTAGAGCATCTCCGTCCCGATCAGCCCGATGTCGAGCACCTCTGCGCCGCCGTCGGCGGCGCCCTCCATCGCGGCCGCCTGCATCGACGGCCCGGAGAGGCGCATGTCCCGCCCGACCGCGATCCGGCGCGGCTCGAACTGCTCGACGTAGGCCCGCCCGATCGCGTATGCGCCCTCCTCGTCGAGCTGGGTCGGGTAGATCCCGCGGACGTCGTAGGCCTTGAAAACAGACGGATCGAGCATCGCCCGGATGCTATGGAAACGGCCCGGCAGGCGCTGCGCCTGCAACTAGCATTGAGACATGGAGCGCAAGCTGGCCACTGTGCTTTTCGTCGACCTCGTCTCCTCCACGGAGCTCGTCGCCGACGTGGACCCGGAGATCGTCCGCCGGCGCGTCTCGCGCTTCTTCGACCAGGTCTCGCACTGCATCGTCACCCACGGCGGCACCGTCGAGAAGTTCGCCGGGGACGCCGTGATGGCCGCCTTCGGCGTGCCGCTCGCGCACGAGGACGACGCCGAGCGCGCCGTCCGCGCCGGGCTCGCGACGCTCGACCGGGTCAAGGAGCTCGGGCTCGCGGCGCGCGTCGGGATCGAGTCCGGCGAGGTCGTTGCGGACCAGTCCGAGTCGACCTTCGCCACCGGCGAGCCCGTGAACCTCGCCGCGCGCCTCCAGCAGGAGGCGGCGCCGAACGAGATCCTCGTCGGCCCGGCGACCGCGCGCCTCGTCCGCGACCGCGTCGAGCTGGAGCCGGTCGGCGAGATCGAGCTGCGCGGCTGGCGCGAGCCGATCGCCGCGCACCGCGTCCTCGCCGCCGTCGAGCTCGGCGAGCCGGTGCTCGGGCTGTCCGCGCCGCTCGTCGGCCGCGAGTCGGAGCTCGAGCTGCTCGAGAACACGTACGTGCGCACCGTCCGCGACCGGCGCGCGTCGCTCTTCACGATCTACGGCGACCCCGGCGTCGGCAAGAGCCGCCTCGCGCGCGAGTTCGTCGCCGGCCTCGAGGGCGCGACGGTCCTCTCGGGCCGCTGCCTGCCGTACGGCGAGGGCGTGACGTACTGGCCGCTCGCGGAGATGGTGAAGGCGTCGGCCGGGATCACGGACGACGACCCGGTCGACATGGCGTTCGAGAAGCTCCGCGAGACCTGCGAGGACGAGGCGGTCGCCGACCTCCTCGCGCTGGCCGCCGGCGTGCTCGACGCGGTCGAGGGCGAGCGCAGCCAGCAGGAGATCGCGTGGGCCGTGCGCGCGTGGGCGGAGCAGCTCGCCGAGGCCCAGCCGCTCGTGCTCCTGTTCGAGGACGTGCACTGGGGCGAGGAGCCGCTGCTCGAGCTCGTCGAGCACCTCGCCGCGTGGGTGCGCGAGGTCCCGCTGCTGCTGATCTGCATCGCGCGCACCGAGCTCCTCGACGTCCGCCCGACGTGGGGCGGCGGCCGCGTCCGCGCGACGACGATGGAGCTCGAGCCGCTGCAGCCGGGCGAGAGCATGGAGCTCGTCGCCGCGCTGACGAAGGCGCTCGAGCTTCCCGTCGATGCCGAGACCGTGCTCGCGAAGACCGAGGGCAACCCGCTCTTCGTCGAGGAGACGGTGCGGATGCTGATCGAGATGCCGCGGAGCGGCTCCGAGCGCATCCCCGACACGCTGCAGGCGCTGATCGCGGCGCGCATCGACCGGCTGCCCGGCACGCAGCGCACGCTGCTCCAGCGCGCCGCCGTGATGGGCCGGATCTTCATGCTCGGCGCGCTCGAGCACCTCTCGCCCGAGGTCGAGGACGTCCCCGGCAACGTCGACGAGCTCATGCTCCGGGACCTGATCGTCCGCGAGCCGCGCGCGACGATCAGCGGCGAGCAGTCGTTCAAGCTGAAGCACGTGCTGATCCGCGAGGTCGCGTACGCCGGGCTCGCGAAGAGCTCGCGCGCCGACCTCCACCGCGCGTTCGCCGGCTGGCTCGGCGAGCGCGCCGGGCACGAGCTGATCGAGATCCGCGCGTTTCACCTCGACCAGGCGGCGTACCTCCTCGCGGAGCTCGACGGCGTCGCTCCCCCGGACCTCCGGGAGGAGGCGGCGGCGGCGCTGACGCAGGCCGGCAACCGCGCGCTCATGCGCGAGGCGTTCCGCAGCGCCCGCAAGCTGCTGCTCCGTGCCGTCGAGCTCGCGCCGACGCTCGAGCGGCGCTACCTCGCCGCGCGCGCGGCGTGGCGGCTCGCCGACAACATGGCCGTGATCATCGAGATGGAGGAGGTCGCGCACGCGGCGGCGGCGCTCGGCGAACGGCTGCTCCAGGGCCGCGCGCTCACCGCGCTCGCCGAGGCGACGCTCTACCAGCGCGCCGACGCGCTGACCGCGCGCGAGCTCGTGACGCAGGCCGTCGACGTGCTCGGCGACGAGAAGCCGCAGATCCGCTTCGAGCCGCTCTGGGCGGCGGCGCAGATCGCCGCGTGGATCGGCGACTCCGAGGAGTTCGAGCGCTGGGCGAAGCTCGCGCTCGAGGCCGCGCGCGCTGCGGAGCGGAAGGACCTCGAGGCCGTCGTGACCCACGGGCTCGCGACCGAGTACCTCGTCCGGCTCGAGCTCGACGAGGCGGCACCGCTGATCGAGCGCGCCGCAGAGCTCGCGGAGGCGAGCGGCAGCGCGCTCGGCCGTGCGGCCACGCTCGCCGTCCGCGCGCGGCTCGAGCTGCTCAGCGACCATCCGTCCGAGGCGGCTGCGACGTACACGGCGGCGCGCGAGCTCTACGCCGAGCTCGGGCACACGCGCAACGAGGCCGTGACGACGATGATGCTCGGCTGCGCCGCGTACGCGCTCGGGGAGCTCGAGCGCGCGGAGAAGCTGCTCCGCGACGCCGTGCGCTCGCTGAAGGGGCTCGGCGACCGCGGCTCGCTCGTCGAGGCGCAGCGTGCGCTCTCGATGGTGCTCGTCGACCGCGGCCGGATCGACGAGGGCGAGCGGTTCGCGCTCGAGGCGCGCGAGACCGTCGGCCCGGAGGACCGCGTCTCCGTCTCGACGACGAAGCTCGCGCTCGGGCTCGTCCGCGCCGCGCAGCACCGCGACGACGAGGCGGAGTCGCTGATGGTCGAGGCCGTCGACGGGCTCGAGATGTACGACCTCCGCTCGTCGCAGCGGTTCGCGCTCCGCCAGCTCGTCGACTTCCTCCGTGACCGCGGCCGCGACGGGGAGGCGGCGGTCTACGAGGAGCGGCTCGCCGCGCTCCTCCCGAGCAACACCGCCGCGATCGCCTGAGTCGACGCCGCGTCCGGCGACTCGCTGATCACCGTCGCGGGACGCTCGAAGCGCGCGAGCGCGTCGCGGAGCGGCTCGGCGCGCAGCGTCCCCTCGCCGTACGGCAGGTGCTTCGTCTCGTTGCGGTTCGCGTACGCGATGTCCGAGAAGTGGATGTGGAACGGCTCGCCGTCGCCGAGCGCGCCGTCGGCTCCCTCCAGTGCCGCGGCGAACGCGTCGACGTTCGTGAACGCGCCGTCGCTCGTCGCGTGCATGTGCGCGAAGTCGAGCACGGGCCGGACGAAGTCGACGCGCGACGCGATCTCGAGCACGTCGTCGATCGAGCCGAGGTCGCGCACGCGGCCCATCACCTCGACGCCGAACGGGACAAGCCGGTCCTTCTTCTCGAGTCGCGCCTTCAGGTCGCCGAGCTGGTCGACGACGTCGTCGATCGCGTGCCCGCGGTCGCGTCCGAGCAGGAAGCCGGGGTGGATGACGATCACCTCGGCCCCCGCGGCCTTCGCGAGCCCGGCCGTGTGGTCGAGCATCCCGAGCGCCATGTTGAACTTCTTGCCGCGGGCGGCGTGGCCCATGAACGCGGCGAGCGGCGCATGCACCGAGAGCGCGATGTCCTGCGCGCGGAGCGCGGCCGCGAGCTCCGGCGCAGCGTCGTAGTCGAGCCAGAAGCCGCCGGCGAAGCCGATCTCGACCGCGCGGTAGCCGTCGGCCGCGAGCAGTGCCGCGGACTCGTCGAACGTCTCCGCCTCGGGCAGCCCGGACGGGCCGAACCGGATCTCTCCCATCTGCCGCAGCGTACGCCGATGCGCGATAGTGCGGTTCGTGATCAAGGGCTGCCTCGCCGCTGCGCTGACGCCGCTCCGCGACGGCGGCGCCGTGTTCGACGAGGACGCGGTCCCCGGCTACGTCGACTTCCTCGCGGCCGGCGGCGTCGACGGGATCCTCGCGCTCGGGACGACGGGGGAGGGCGTGCTCTTCTCCGTCGAGGAGCGGAAGCGGATCGCGCGCGCGTTCGCGGCCGCGGCGGCCGGCCGCCTCGACGTCGCGGTGCACGCCGGCGCGCAGACGACCGCCGATACCGTCGCGCTCGCGGCCGACGCCGCCGAGCTCGGCGCGGCCGCGGTCGCCGTGATCTCGCCGCCGTACTTCCCGCTCGGCGAGGCGGAGCAGCTCGCGCATCTCGCCGCGGCGGCCGCGGCGTGCGCGCCGACGCCGTTCTACGTCTACGAGTTCGAGGCGCGGAGCGGGTACGCCGTCGCACCGGCGGTCGTCGAGCGGCTCCGCGAGCTCGCGCCGAACCTCGCCGGGATGAAGGTCTCGGATTCGCCGATCGCCAGGGTCGAGCCGTACCTCTTCGAGGGGCTGGACGTCTTCGTCGGCGCCGAGCCGCTGATCTTCGAGGCGGCGGCGCGCGGCGCGGCCGGGTCGGTCTCCGGGCTTGCGTCGGCCTTCCCGGACGTCGTCTCGGCGGTGATCCACGAGCCGACGGCCGAAGGCGCGGCCCTCCTCGACCGGCTCCGGAAGACCGTCTCGGCGTTCCCGTTCCAGCCCGCCCTGAAGGTCGTCGCGGCCGCCCGCGGCGCAGGGCTCCGGGAGGACGTCCGGGCGCCCCTGCGGACGCTCTCAGGGGACGAGAAAGCCCGTCTCGCGGCCGCCGTGGCCGAGTTCCGGGCCGCCCCGGCCTGAGCCCGCCGAAGCCGTCCGACCCCCTCGCTACCGTCGGGGCATGGCCAAGCATCCGTCGCGCATCGACCTGCTCGAGCTGGACATCGACCTCCGCCTCTCGGATCTCTGGCGCGAGGCCGGCGAGATCTCCGACTGGAGCCTCGACGTCGTGGCCGCCTTCCTCCGGGCCGCCTACGGCAAGGGCTACTGCGACGCGTTGACCGAGGACTCGCCCGGCTCGCTCTGCCACGACCACGGCTACCGGATCCCCGGCCGCCGCGTCGAGGCCTCCGAGCGGTAGCGCCGTTTCAGGCCTCGCCGCGGGGCTATCATCGTCGCCGTGAGAGGCAGTCCCGCCCGGCTCGTGATCGCCCTCTCGGTCGCGGCGGCGCTCGCCGTGTTCATCCTCTACACGGCGGTCGTCGGCGGCGCCACGACCCAGCTGTCGCCGAGCCAGCTCCAGGGCCACACCGGCCACGTCTCGCTGGTCGGCGCCGTCGTCGGCCCCGTCACGGGCGACGCCCACGCGGCGAGCGGGCTCCGTTTCCGGGTCAAGGACGTCTCCGGAGCGTCGACGGTCACCGTGCCGGTCGACTACCACGGCTCGGTGCCCGACCTCTTCAAGACCGGACGGCACATCGTCGTCGCCGGCCAGGTGCGCAACGGCATCTTCGTCGGCGACAACGGAACGCTCGTGACGAAGTGCCCGTCGAAGTACGCGCCGGCGAAGACGACCTCGAGCTGACATGGCCGACCTCGGCCGGGCCGCGCTGCTCGTCACCTTCGGGCTCGTCGTCTACGCGCTCGTCGCCGGCGCGCTCGCGGCGCGGTCGCGCCGACGGCGGCTCGCGCTCTCGGCGCAGAACGCTCTCTTCGCCGCGTTCCTCTCGACGCTCGTCGCCGCCGCCGTCCTCCTCGTCGCGCTCGCGCGGCGCGACTTCACGTTCGCGTACGTCGCCGCGCACACGAGCCGGTCGCTGCCGCTCGGCTACGCGCTCTCCGCGTTCTGGGGCGGGCAGGAGGGCTCGCTCCTTCTTTGGTTGCTCATCCTTACGGGATACGCGGCGCTCGCCGTCTGGCTGAACCGCCGCAACCGCGACCTCGTCGTCTGGGTCGTGCCGGTGCTCGGGCTCGTCGCGACGTTCTTCGCGTTCATGCTCTGCTTCGTCTCGAGCCCGTTCGTCGTCGCGCCTGCGCCGGGCGACGGCGCCGGGATGGTCGCGAGCCTGCAGAACCCGTACATGCTCGCGCATCCACCGATGCTCTATCTCGGCTACGTCGGACTCACCATCCCGTTCGCGTTCGCGATGGGCGCACTCCTCTCCGGCCGCACCGACGAGCGGTGGATCGTCGCGACGCGCCGGTGGACGCTCGCGGCGTGGACGTTCCTCGGCGTCGGCCAGCTGCTCGGCGCGCACTGGGCGTACGTCGAGATCGGCTGGGGCGGCTACTACGCGTGGGATCCGGTCGAGAACGCGGCGCTGATGCCGTGGCTCGCGGCGACCGCGTTCCTCCACTCCGTGATGATCCAGGAGAAGCGCGGGATGCTGAAGGTCTGGAACATGATCCTCGTCGCGCTCGCGTTCCTGCTCTCGCTGTTCGGGACGTTCCTCACGCGCTCGGGCGTCGTCAACTCGATCCACTCGTTCTCGCAGAGCCCGCTCGGCGGCTGGTTCCTCGGCTTCATCGCGATCATGACCGCGTTCTCCGTCGCGCTGATCTACTGGCGCTTGCCGCTGCTGCGCTCGAAGACGAAGCTCGAGTCGCTCGTCTCGCGCGAGGCGACGTTCCTCTACAACAACCTGCTGCTCGTCGCGCTCTGCCTCACGATCCTCTGGGGCGTGATGTACCCGCTGCTGACGGAGGCGCTGCGCGGCGAGACGCGGTCGGTGTCGAAGCCGTACTACGACTTCTTCCTGCACGTGTTCGGGCTGCCGCTGCTGCTCTTGATGGGGATCGGGCCGCTCGTCGCCTGGCGGCGTGCGTCGCTCCGCGCGCTCGGGAAGACGTTCCTCGTGCCGCTGCTCGCGGCGGTCGTGACCGGCGTCGCGCTGATCGCGCTCGGCTTCGGGAGCTCGACGCCGGGGCTCCTTGCGTACACGTTCTCCGCGTTCGTCGCGGCGTCGATCGTGCTCGAGTTCCAGCGCGGCACGTCGGCGCGGCACGCGATCGCCGGCGAGTCGTACCCGCGTGCGCTCGTGTCGCTCGTCGGGCGGAACCGCCGCCGCTACGGCGGCTACATCGTCCACGCCGCGATCGTGCTCCTCGCGATCGGGATCGCGGGCTCGAGCGCGTACCAGACCGTCCGCGAGCCGGCGCACGGGCTCCGCAAGGGCCAGTCGATGGAGGCGGCAGGCTGGACGTTCGTGTATCGCGGACTCACGACCCATCAGGAGGCGGACGCCCAGGCGACGCGCGCGACCGTCGACGTCTACCGCGGCGGCTCGCACGTCACGACGCTGCACCCGGGGAAGAACTGGTACCCGGTCGAGCAGCAGACGTCGAACGAGGTCTCGATCTACCACGACCCGCGCTCGATCGGCGACGTCTTCACGATCGCCGACCAGATCGACCCGAAGTCGGGGGTGCTGTTCCTGAAGGTGCTCGTGAAGCCGCTCGTGAACCTGATCTGGGTCGCCGGGTTCGTGTTCGTGTTCGGCTCGGTGATCGCGATGTGGCCGGACGCCGTCGAGCAGCGGCGCCTCGCGGAGCGCTACGCGCCTGCCGCGGCGTCCGCGAGGACGTGAGCGTCGCGCTCGTCCTCGGCGCCGTTCTCGCGGTGGTCGCGGTGCTGCTCGTCGCGCGGCCGTTCCTCCGCGAGCCGTCGCCGGTCGAGGACACGCTCGTCGAGCCGGACGAGCTCGACCGCCGCCGGCTCGAGCTCGTCGAGGAGCGCGACCGCGCGCTCGCGGCGCTGAAGGAGCTCGAGTTCGACCACCGCACGGGGAAGGTCTCCGACGACGACTACCGCGCCCTCGTCGGCCCGCTGCGGCGCCGGGCGGCCGAGGCGCTCCGCGCGCTCGAGCCGCGGGCCGAGGCGCGGCACGAGCGGAGCGAGGCAGGGACGCCGGAGGGCACGCCGAAGGGGCAGTAGATGCCCCGCAGGCTCGTGCTCCCGCTCGCCCTCGGAGCAGCCCTCGTGGCGCTCCTGCCCGCCGGCGGCGCCCACGCGGGCGACATCTCGGGCCAAAAGGCGAGCGTCGACGCGAAGCTCGCCGCGGTCCAGGCGAAGCTCGCGGCCGACCAGAAGCGCGCCTCCGTGTTGAACGGCGAGATCGGCGGGCTCACCGCGAGCATCCACGCGCTCGAGACCCGCGTCGGCGACGTGTCGGGGCAGCTCGTCGTCCTCCGCCGCGACGTCGAGCTCCACCAGCGCCGCCTCTCGAAGCTCGACGAGCTCTTCCGCGTCCAGACGATCCGCTTCAGGAACCTCCGCCACGAGTACGCGCTCGCGGTGCAGAGGCTCGACCGGCGGCTCGTCGACATCTACGTGCAGGGCGACCCGTCGACGATCGACGTGCTGCTCGAGGCGAAGAGCTTCGACGACGTCCTCAGCCAGGTCGACTACCTCGGCGCGATCGCGAAGCAGGACAAGGGCATCGCGCATGCGGTCGCGACGACGAAGCACCGGGCGGCGAAGGCGCGCGCGAAGACGCGCGCCGCGCGGGTGCAGGTGCGGACGGAGCAGAAGGTGCTCCAGGGCCGCGCGCAGCAGGTCGAGATCCTCCGTGCGCAGCTCGTCACGAGCCAGGGCAGGCTCTCGGGCGCGCGGAACGCGAAGTCCGGCGCGCTCGCGGCGACGCGGAAGGCGATCTCGGAGGAGGTCGGCGAGTCGCAGGCGCTCGCGGCGGCGAGCGCGGCGCTCGCGGCGCGGCTCTCGGGCACCGGCGACGGCTCGCCGGCGGCGCCGGGCGACGCGCCGCACTTCATCTGGCCGGTGTCCGGCCCGATCACGAGCCCGTTCGGGATGCGCTGGGGGACGCTCCATCCCGGGATCGACATCGGCGTCCCGTCGAACACGCCCGTCCACGCCGCGGCGGCCGGCAAGGTCGTCTGGTGCGGCTGGATGTCCGGCTACGGGAACCTCGTGATGATCGACCACGGCGGCGGCTACGCGACCGCGTACGGCCACAACACGCGCGTCGCCGTCACGTGCGGCGAGGAGGTCGAGCAGGGCCGGGTCGTCGCGTACTCGGGCTGCACCGGCTTCTGCACCGGCCCGCACGTCCACTTCGAGGTGCGCGTGAACGGCACACCGGTCGACCCGCTGACGTACCTCGGCGGCT